>JAZOPT010000073.1:0-21653 GCA_045655725.1 Candidatus Scatosoma sp. | reverse complement strand
TGCCCGTCTTTGCCGATACGGGAACAAGCATGGTTTCGCCGCCCCATTCTTCGGGAACAAGCTCGTGTTCTACCAAGCCTTGTTTTACTCTGTCAGGGTTGATTTCGTGCTTATCCATTTTATTCATCGCAACGATGATAGGCACGTTTGCCGCCTTGGCATGGTTGATTGCCTCCACCGTTTGCGGCATGATACCGTCGTCCGCGGCCACCACCAAGATAACGATATCCGTTACCTGCGCGCCACGTGCACGCATTGCCGTAAACGCTGCGTGTCCGGGCGTATCGATAAAGGTGATTTGCTTGCCTTTCGCCGTTACCGTATATGCACCGATACTCTGCGTGATACCGCCCGCTTCGCCGCTGGTTACCGACGTCGCTCTAATGCTGTCCAACAAAGAGGTTTTACCGTGGTCAACGTGTCCCATAACCGTAACCACGGGAGCGCGCGTTACCAACTTGCTTTCGTCCTCTGCCGTCGTAGACGCCATAAGCACTTCTTCGGCTGTCTTTTCGGGCTTGTATTCCAAATCGATACCCATATCCGCTGCCATCAACGCCGCGCTTTCGTAGTCGAGGGAATCGTTAATGCCCTTCATAATCCCTTCCTTGAACAGGCGTTTGGTAATTTCCACCGCCGAAACGCCAAGCTTTTCGGAAAGCACCTTCAAAGGAATATCCTGCGTGGTTACTACCGCGTGTTCGATTTTAATGGTGGGGATTTCCTGACGCTTCTGCTTCTTGGGCGAACGTACCTTTCTGTATCCCGACTTATCTTCGTCGAAATCTTCCACCGTCATACCGCGCTGCTTTAACAAATCGCGCTTGTTGGGCGTTTTCTTTTCCGTGTAAGTCTTTTCAAACGTCTTTTTCTTGGACGTGGAAGTAAACGACTTGGTATCCCGCGTCGGCATCATCGGCGCACTGATAGGCGCACTGCTTACCGACGGACGGGCAGGACGTGCTCCACCCGCAGTGGAGGGTCTTGCGCCCGTTGTGGGACGGAGGGGTCTATCCCCTTGCGGACGAGGACGGTAGGTTGCGCCCGTAGCACCCGTTGTAGCCGTTTCCGCACCCGGTTTCGCCACGTAAACGCCCTGTTCTTGACCGTTTCTAAAATACCGCGGCGCACGGGGCGCAGCAGGAGCTTCCGCTTTGGGAATAAACGTTTTTTGAACGGGCTTGCTTTCCGCCACCGTTTCCGTTTTCTCTTCTTGTAAAACAGGCTCTGCTTCGGGAGCTTCCTCCGCTTTTTGGGCGGGCTGCACTTCTTCTGCCTGTTCTTCCTCTTTTTTCTGTTTTTTGGAGGCTTTCGGTTTTTCCTCCTCTACCACTTCGGGAGCAGCGGCTTCCGCGGCTTTCTTTTCCGCCTCCGCTTTCTTTTGCTCAGCGGCAATGCGCGCTTCTTCCTCCGCTCTTGCGGCGGCTTCTGCGGCTTCACGTTCCGCCTTTTCCGCTTCCATTACGGTCAGCTTTTTCAAAATCTCCGAAAGATTTTTCTCCGTGGAAGAAAGACGTTTGGACAAATCGCCAAGTCCGCCGTCCCCTAATAGATCTAATACTTTTTCCACGTTCTCATACTTTTTTGCCATAGGTTCAGTTGTTTCCTCCCGAATATAATTTGAATTGAGGCTCGCTTTCTATCGCGGCTAAAATTGCCGCGGCGAGGTTTTTGTCTTTGATTGCCACCGCTTTTACGCCGAAACGGTGTAAACGTTCGCCTAATACGCCCTCGTCGCTTATCAACATGGGACACGCCAACGTTTCTTGCGCTTTGCGCATAATTTTTGCAGAGCTCTCTCCAAGCGTTTTATCGTGAATCAGCAAAAACACGCCTTTTTTCTGCTTTTCCGCTTCTTCCACGCCGAACGCAATTTTTCTCGCTCTGATACAAAAACCCAAATAGGTTTCTATTTTACTTTTCTCCAAGGATATTCTCCTCCACGCCGCGGTAAACTTCTTCCGGCACGCTTGCGGAAAACGCTTTGTGCAACAGTTTTTTATCCGCGAGTTTTTTACGGCACGCTTCCGCCGTGCAAACGTACGCGCCTCTGCCCGCCGCTTTTCCCGTCGCGTCCGTGAAAATCTCCCCGTCCGCGTTTCTTACCACGCGGAGCATCTCTTTTTTCGGCTTCATTTCACGGCAGACGATGCACATTCTCATCGGAACCGATTTCGTTTTTGCCATTATTCTTCAACCGCCTCTTCTGCGTCGTCAAATTCCTCTTCGTTTTCCATTGCCGCAAGCACTTCTGCCGCTTCGGGAGAGGATGCGCTCTTTACGTCGATTTTCCAGCCCGTCAAACGTGCCGCCAAACGTGCGTTTTGACCGTCTCTGCCGATTGCAAGCGAAAGCTTTTCGTCGGGCACAATCGCCATTGCGCTGCGTTCGCCGCGCGACGTAACGGAGAGTACCGTTGCAGGCGACAACGCCTTATAAATAAACGCAAGCGGATCTTCGTTCCACAAAATAATATCGATTTTTTCGCCGCCAAGCTCTTCCACAACGGCGTTTACACGCGCGCCGCGGTTACCTACGCACGCACCCACTGCATCTACGTGCGAATCGTTGGAAACGATTGCCATTTTCGTTCTATGACCCGCTTCACGCGCGATTTCTTTGATTTCTACAATACCTTGCGCAATTTCGGGCACTTGTTCTTCAAACAGCTTTCTTACCAAGCCCGCCGTTGCACGCGATACCAAAATTTGCGAGTTTCTTCCGCTGTTCTTTACGCGCTTTACAAATACTTTCAGCTTGTCGCCGACGTTGTATTTTTCGGTAGGAACTCTGTCCTGCGGAGGCATAACGCCCTCGATTTTCTTATCGCCGAGCTCTACGTACACGTTGCGTTCGTCAATCTTGCGGATAACGCCCTCCATCAATTCGCCCTCTTTGTCGGAGAATTGAGAGAAGGTATTGTCGCGTTCCGTTTCATGGAGCTTTTGCAAAATAACCTGCTTCGCCGTTTGCGCCGCAATACGTCCGAAATCCTTAGGGATAAACACCTTTTCGATTTTATCGCCCACAACGTGTGCGGGATTGAGTTCTTGTGCGTCCTCCAAAGAAATTTCTCTGTCCTTATCCGTTACTTCCTCTACGACGTAACGGGTAGCCTTAAATTCAATCGTTCCTTTTTCCGCGTCCAAGGTAACGGTAATTTCCGCGCCGCCGTCATACTGCTTTTTATATGCAGACGCAAGCGCGTTGGCAAGCGTTTCGATAAACGCTTCTTCACTAATCCCCTTTTCTCTTACCAAATCGGTAAGCGCGGCAAAAAACTCCTTGTTTTCCATGGTTGTAATCTCCTGTTCGATTTTTTCGTACTATAATGATTTTTATTTTTTTCAAAAGTTATTGCAATCCGCTGAAATCGATTGCACGGCAAATTTTGGCAATCTTTTGCTTTTCCAGCTTAATTTTTTCCCCTTTCTCTTCCACTTCTACGCAATTTTCATCGTAGCCTACCAGCGTGGCCTCAAAAAACTTCTTGCCTTTGAGCGGCGCAAACAGCTTTATCTCTACGCGCGCGCCCATGCATTTCTCAAAATCCCGCGCGGTTTTTAACGGTCTGTCCAAGCCGGGGCTGGAAACGTTGAGCGTGTAAGGTGCGCCAAACGTGGGATCAAGTTCGTCCAAAACGGGGTCGATTGCGCGGTGGAACTTTTCACACGTATCCAAATCCACGCCTGTTTCCGTATCGATATAAACGGTGAGCGCAGGCTCTCTGCCCTGTTTGAACTCCACCTCCACAATTTCGATATTTTGCTCGTTTGCGATAGGCAAAAGAACGGTTTCTATCTCGGAATTGCTTTTCACTTTCACGGTATATTCCTCCCCGTATAGTAAATATTGAGAGTGGCGAACCACTCTCAATACTCATTCACTGAACTATTAAGTATCCTTATTATACCATTTGTTTTTGGAAATTGCAACTGTTTTTCGTCTATTTGTTTTATTTTTCTGAAAAAAGAGAATTTGCACGGTTACAAACGATATATGCCAAAGCAAAAGTTATCTTTGTACGCGTCCGCTTGCGTCGCCGCCTGCAAGATTTTGTACTTCCGCCACCGACATCAAGTTGTAATCGCCCTCTACCGAATGCTTCAAGCAGCTTGCCGCAACCGCAAATTCGATTGCGCTTTGTGCATCGTAACCGTTCATGAGCGAATAAATCAATCCGCCGCCGAAGCTGTCGCCGCCGCCTACTCTATCTACGATATGGATAGAATATTTTTTGGAGAAGTGTGCTTCGCCGTTGGTATAAAGCATACCCGACCAATCGTTGTCGTTTGCGCTCTTGCTTTCTCTAAGCGTAATGGCAACGCCCTTGAAATTGAAACGCTCGGTGAGCTTTTTCGCCACGGAAATATAGCCTTCTCTATCCAGCTTACCGCCGTAAATATCCGTGTTATCCGCTTCGATACCGAACACGTCCTTTGCGTCCTCTTCGTTAGCGATACAGTAATCGATATAATGGCAGAGCTTGCCCATTACCTCGCCCGCTTTTTCTTTGGACCAAAGCTTTTTACGGAAGTTCAAGTCGCAGGAAACCTTTATGCCTTTTTCCTGTGCCTTTTTACAAGCCTCCAAGCAAATTTCCGCTACTTCGTCCGAAAGAGCAGGGGTGATTCCCGTAAAGTGGAACCATTCTACGCCCTCGAAAATTGCGTCCCAATCAAAGTCGGATTTTTTCGCCATAGCAATCGCGCTGTATGCTCTGTCATAAATAACCTTAGAGGGGCGTTGGCTTGCGCCTTTTTCGCAATAATAAATACCCACTCTGTCGCCGCCGCGCACGATTTTGGACGTGTTTACGCCATACTTGCGCAAGGAGTTTACCGCCGCCTGTCCTATCTCGTGCGTAGGGAGCTTGGACACGAACGCCGCGTCCACACCATAGTTTGCAAGAGATACCGCCACGTTGGCTTCCGCACCGCCAAACGTTGCCTCATACTTGTCTGCCTGCACGAAACGGAGATACCCCTCGGGGGCAAGCCGTAACATTAATTCGCCAAACGTAACCGCTTTTTTCATTTTTTATGTACCTTCCTAAATATTATTTTTAACATTTTTATTTATCGTCTTTCAACGATTGAAATCCCTGACCGCGTACTTCCACCGATTCGTTGATGATGATAAACGCGTGTTCATCGACGCTTTTTACAATCTTTTTCAACTGCATAAGCTGACGGTTTTTCACGCACGTTACCAAAACGTTATGGTCTTGGTGAGTGTACATTCCCTTGCCGTCTAACATCGTTACCCCGCGCGGACTTTGCTCTATTAACGTTTGCGAAATTTCCTCGCCTTTATCCGTAATGATAATGCAAAGCTTGGATTTCTCGCCGCCGACAATCAGAAGCTCGGATACCTTTGTGCTGACGAAAATGACGATAAGCGCATACAGCATATTATCGGGATTTTTCGTTACGATTGCACCCAATACAACGATGATTCCGTCTAAAATTCCCACGCAAACGGGCACTTTCAATACTTTCGTCCAACGGGAAACCACTCTGCCTAAAAGCTCCGTGCCGCCGCTGGAAAATTCGTAGCGGACAAACAAGCCGATACCGATACCTTGACACAAACCGCCGTACAGCGAAGCCAAAACGTTATCGTCCGTCATCACGGGCAAAAACGCAAGCAGGTCGGTAATCACACCCAATACCGTAATGGTAAGCAGGCATTTGAGGATAAATTTCCAGCCCATCATCCGCAGTCCTAAAATGAGTATGGGGATATTGATGGCAATGGAAACCATACCGATAGGAATCTTTTCGTTGATTAAATTAAGCATAACGGAAAGACCCGTTACACCGCCTGCGACGATAGAGTTTTTCGCCAAAAACAGGTCGGTGCTGAGCGCGTACGCCAAGGCAGCGATAAGCATAAAGAAATACCCTTCCGTTTCTTTGAGTATTTTCTTTTTCTTTTCGTTAGTCAGCATTCTTTAACGCCTCTTCCACCATAAAGCTGCCGCCTACGGCATAAATTTTATCGAACGCCAAAAATTCGTCCAAGTTGTCGCGGTTTACGCCGCCCGTAGGGATAAATTTCACCTGCGGGAAAGGTCCGCTGAGCGCCTTCAACGCTTTCAATCCCCCATATACGTTTGCGGGGAAGAATTTTACTACCGTAATACCAAGCTCTAACGCCGCCATGATTTCCGTGGGCGTTACGCAACCAGGATAATAAGGCACGTTATTCTTTTGGCAGATTTTCGCCACGTCAACCGACAAGCCGGGGGAAACGATAAATTTCGCGCCTGCTTTCAAAGCCGTTTCACACTGCGCTGCGTTGATGACCGTACCCGCGCCGATATTCATATCGGGATATTTTTCGCAAGCATAGGCAATCGCCTCTGCCGCGCAAGCGGTACGGAAGGTAATTTCCGCACACATAATACCGCTCTTTTTCAAAGCTGTTAAAATTTTGTCTGTCTCCGAAAGTTCTTTAATAACCACTACGGGTATCAATTTATCCATACGTTCTCCTTTTTTAGATAACATAATTTTTTATCACGGTTAGAATAACACATCTTTCACAAATATTCAATATAATAAACAATGATATTTGCGAAAATTACATATATATTAAAAATATCGGCGTTTTTTTGCGTGCTTTACTCACTAAAAGTCAGCAGTGCATTAAACATACCCCCATTTTTATGTTATTATATCACACCCTATAAAATTACGCAAGCGTTTTGCAATAAAAAACAAACGCACTATTAGAAAAAGAGAGAGCAAAACTATCACAGTCAGCCCTCTTTTCTATGGTAATTTATTCTATTTTATTTACCGATTAAAATTGTTACCGATTAAAATTGAACGACGACCTCGCAGTCTGTTTGCCTCTTTTGCAAGGTCAAGCGATACTGCAACGCACCGATATACCCGCCGTAGCTTACCCCTTGATTGGCAAGCGTATCCGCTTTTAAGCCCTCGGGTTCGGCATAGGTATTATACACGCCGCAAAACCGTTCCCAGCACACGTCGTAGCCGTGAAAGGGTTTTTCACTTGCCAAATACAATTGCGTATAAGGCATTGAATTGTTATAGGGAACGTACGAATATAAAAGTCTGTTTACTTCCTTATCGTAATCAGCAACACCGTAGGCTTGGTGGTCGGAAATAGCAGGCGTAGGCTGATTGAAAAAATACACGTCTATCTCCTTTTTTTCGTTGGAGATATTGCTTACTTTTATCTGATATTGAACGGCAAGGCTTGCCGCGTTCAAACGTTACGCTGTCGATTTCGTAATGACCTACCCGACCCAATTCGTACATACCCGTATTGTCGATAATCATCGCTTCGGGTTGGTATTTGCGCAACATGGCGTACAGCTCGTCCAGCCGCCAATCCGCGTTTCGACACCGCCACGTTCCGTCAAACCAAAAACCGCCTATCTTCCCGTAACGGGTACAAAGCAATTTCAGCGAGGCAAACCAATAATCGATATACCCGCTTTCTTTGAAAAAACGTTCGTATTCGCCGACGTCAAACGCTTTTTTGCCCTGCTTGGCTAAATACGCCCTTTCGTAATGCCAATCAAAGCAGGTATGGTAAAAGAAAGGAACTATTCCCTGCGCATTGCATTCGTCGACAAATTTTTTTATCAAATCCCTACCGCAGGGGGGGGGATGCACGGCGTCAAAATCGGACAGACCGCAGGTATCGTAAAGGGAAAAGCCTTCGTGGTGGCGCGTTGTAATATTGATATACTTACAAGACGCCGCCTTTGCCGTTGCCACTAATTGCTTCGCCCAATCCTTCTTGACGTCGAATTTGTTTATCAAATCAAAATAATTTTCTACTTTATGAATATTCAACGACCACTCGCCCGTTTCAAGCACGCTATACAAGCCGAAATGCACGAACATACCAAGCCCCAGCCGTTCAAAATTTTTCACGCAGCCAAAACCTCTCATTTTCACCAACCCATTTTCGTCGTCATCTCGTTGATTGCTTCCCATTCGATATTCCCTTCCCAATAATGGTCCATGTTTTTCCCAACGAGTCTGCAATTATCCGCCGCACCCTCGTTTGCCGTTTTGTTTTTTATTTTCTGGATTCCCCAAAAATATTTTTCGTGCCGTTTTCTTGATAGGCAACCTTGGGAAGCTCCACCACGTCTTTGCTTTCCCGATACATCTTATCATATCCCCAACCGTTTTTCAATCAACAGGCTTTTCTCAGCATAAAAAATACGGCGCAACTGCAAAGGTTACACCGTATTTTTGGTCGAGGCGACGGGGATCGAACCCACGACCTCAGCGTCCCGAACGCTGCGCGCTACCAGCTGCGCTACGCCTCGTTTTTGATTGTCTTTTCCTATCAAACGCATACATTATAGCAAATGTGTTTTCAAATGTCAATCCTTTTTTACCGCCTATCCCATAATTTTATTTCCCTTTTATATTTTTCTATCAGCACTTACGGCGCAGCAATCGCTACGCCGTAACTCATTTCTTTATAGCTTCCATATCTTTTTAGCATATTCCCTTACCGAACGGTCGGCGGAAAATTTCCCAGCATGTGCCATATTCCGCAAGCATTTTTTAGTAAATTCTTCACTCCCGTAATCTGCATTCACTTGGAGTTTTGCCTGTATATAATCCTCAAAATCGTACAACACCAAATATCTATCGGGCGAATCTCCCAAAACCAAGCTATCGTACACCGCTTTCAATGCTCCGCTTCCACCGTCCGAAAACGTACCGTCCACCAAGCTATCCACCGCCCGTTTCAAACCTGCATTCCCCTCCAATATTTTCTGCGGAGCATACGCTCGTTTCACGGCGGCGACCTCTTCTACCGTTGCACCGAAAATATAGTTATTCTCTTTCCCCGCTTCTTCGCAAATCTCCACGTTTGCACCGTCCAACGTGCCCAGCGTTACCGTTCCGTTTAACATAAATTTCATGTTCCCCGTACCGCTTGCTTCCATACCTGCCATGGATATTTGCTCGGAAACGTCGGCGGCACACACAATTTTTTCCGCATACGAAACGTTATAATTTTGCACAAACACCACACGCAATTTATCCGCCGTTTCCGAGTCTGCATTCACCTTTTTGGCTATCTCGTTAATAAATTTGATAATCGCCTTTGCCGTATAATACCCCGGCGCGGCTTTCGCTCCGAATAAAAACGCCGTGGGCTTAAAATGCGTAATGCTTCCGTCCTTTAATCCGTTATACAAATATACGATAGACAGAGCGTTCAAAAGCTGCCGTTTATATTCGTGTAAGCGTTTTACCTGCACGTCGAAAATAAAGTTTTCGGGAATATCCACTCCCTCCTTTTTGCGGATATATTCTGCCAAACGCCGCTTGTTATTCAGCTTAATTTCCTCAAACCGCTTACAAAACGTTTCGTCCTCCACGTACGGCAAAATTTTCTCTATCTGCGGCAAATCGCGCTCCCACTGCCGACCTATCCGAGCACTGATTTCCTCTGCCATACGCGGATTGTTGAGCAAAAACCACCTGCGCGGCGTGATACCGTTGGTAACGTTCACGATTTTATCAGGATACGCCTCGTGCCAATTTTTGAACGTATCCGACTTCAATATCCCCGTATGAATTTCCGCCACACCGTTTACTTTTCCCGAAGCGAAAATCGCCAGATTCGCCATATACACGACGTCGTCCTTGACGATAAAATACCGTTGCTTGTCCAAGCCCTCCTGTTCTAATGCCGCCTGCAAGCGTTCCATTACCCCCCAAATTTCGGGCAGAATAGAACGTATCATCTCTCCGCGCCAACGCTCCAACGCCTCGCCAAGCACCGTATGATTGGTAAAATGAAAGGTCTTTTTACAAATACAAAGAGCCTCGTCAAAGCCAATTCCCTCCAAGCCTAGCAAGCGGATAAGCTCAGGGATAGCCAGCACGGGATGCGTGTCGTTTAACTGCAACACGTGTTTTTCGGCAAGCGTACCCGCCGACCGCCCCGCCGCCTTATGCTTTCGCAAAATATCCTGCAAGGAAGCGGAAACCATGACGTATTGTTGGCGAAGGCGCAAAAGCTTCCCCTTTTCCGTGTTATCGTTGGGGTACAGAACGGCGGTAATCTCCGTCGCCTTAAAATTTTCTTTTGCCTGTTCCTCTCCTTTCATGCCGTCAAACGTCTTAAAATCAAACGCTTTGAGTGGCTCGCACTGCCAAAGCCGAAGCGTATTGATCACGCCGTTTTGGTAGCCGATAACAGGCATATCGTACGGAACGGCAAACAAGGAAAAATCGGCAAAATCCACCTGCACTCGCTCGTCCTCGCGGCGTATGCTCCAAGGATTGCCAAACGAAAGCCAATCATCCCCCTCTTCCTGTTGAAACCCGTCTGCAAAGCTCTGCTTGAACAAGCCGTACCGATAGCGCAAGCCGTACCCGTCCAAGGGAATATTTTGCGACGCCGCAGCGTCCAAAAAGCAGGCGGCAAGCCTACCCAAGCCGCCGTTTCCCAAAGCCGCGTCCTCTACCTCTTCAAACGAATACAGCGGGATTCCTCGTTCCTTTAACGCTTCTTTTACCTCTGTAAATATCCCCAAATTAAGCAGATTGGAAAACACCGAACGACCGATTAAAAATTCAGCGGAAAAATAGCCGCAACGCCGTTTATCTAACTTGCGCTGTTTTAACCAATCCTCGTACAATTCTGCCATTACCGACTTGGTAACCGCTTGATACAATTGCTTTCCGTCCGCGGTTTTTACCGTTACCCCCTCAGCCAATAAAAGCTGATCTAATCTTTGCAAAAACGTCTCTTTTTGAAAATGCATACTCACCTCTATTCCGTTTATCGATAGTATTGCCCACTTACGCCGTTTTAACCGCAAAACAGCAAAAAAACACACTGCCACATAGCAGTGCGTCTTTTTTCTTTATATCGCCGTTAAGGCTTTTGCATGGACGGTTTACCTTCGACTCCGCCCGCCGCCGTTGCCGTTCCGCTTGCCACGGCCACGTTAGGCTCTTTGATAGACGATACGTACGCCGCGTACTCCGCCTCCGAGATTTTCGGAACTTTGTTTTTCTTGTTTTTCGCCGCTTTACTCATACAAGACCTCCAAAGAGAAGTTTGTAAAAAGTATTACCCTTTTTTACTCTTTTTATTCGGGAAAAATACGCTAAAAGAGCAGGCAAATAAAATTGCTTTTTCCGTCGTTAACAATCTTTGTCATTACCCGCCGAACCTTTTTGCGAAGCTCTACGGGCATGGCGTTTGATTTCACGCTCAATTCGTCGCCGACCAAATCTTTTAACGATTTACCAAAGATGTTCGTTTCCCACACGCCGCCCTCGTTTTCGTCAAACGCTTTTAGCGTGCCGTCTAAAAAGTCTTCGCCCTGCTGTTTTGTGCCGATAATGGGGTTTACCGCGCCCGTTACCTCTACTTTGACGATATGATAGCTTGCGGCGTTCGCCTTAAATTTCACACCGTAGCCTGCGTTTTTCTTATTTAATTGCGGCTTTTCCAGCTGATAATCGGCGTCCGTGGGATAGACGATACCGTACCCGTTTTCCTGCGCCTCGGCAAATGCGGCGTTTACCTTTTCGTATTCCCGCTTCATGCCCGATACCGCCCGAACGTACTGCATTAAAGACAAATCGTCTGCAATCCCCTCGCCGCTTTCCTCGCTTAACACGCGGTAAAACAAGTCCTCTTTTGCCCCCAGCATAAGCGTTGCCTTGCCTTTGCCAAGGTCCATACTGATTGCGTCGGGATTGACGAAATCTTCCGTTTCGTCAAACAAGCTTTCCAAAGCGAAGCAATCGCGCATCTTCGTCAGCGTGGGCGACACCTCTTTCAGCTTTGCCACTAAGCCCGCCACCACACGGTTGCTTTCGGGGAACGATTGCAACCATTTGGGAATGCACACGTCTATCGTAAGCAAAGGGAATTCAAACAACGCCTTTTGCAACACTTCCACAATTTCCGCTTCGCCCATCGTTTCCACGTTGACCGCCAATACGGGCGTGCCGTACTTTTCTTCCAACGATTTTTTCAACGCCGTTTGCGAAGCGGGTTTTTTACAGTTAAGTAAAATAACGAACGGCTTTTTTAAGCTTTTCAGTTCCGCTACGGCACGCTCTTCCGCCGCCACGTAGCCGCTTCGGGGTATCTCTGCAATGCTCCCGTCCGTCGTTACCAAAACGCCAATGGTAGAATGCTCCCTTATCACCTTTTCCGTACCGAGCGCCGCCGCCCTCTCAAAGGGCATGGGCTGCGACTCCCAAGGCGTTTTCACAAGCCGAGGCTGACCCTCTTCTTCAAAGCCGTTTACTCCTTCCACGGCAAAGCCTACGCAATCGACAAGCCTTACGCACGCTTCCACACCTTTTGCCACCGTAATTTTCGCCGCTTTGGCGGGTACGAATTTCGGCTCGGTTGTCATTACCGTTTTCCCTGCCGCCGCTTGCGGCAATTCGTCCGTCATCTCTTTGAGCGTTTCCCCCGACGCCGTTGGCAACACCAGCGTTTCCATAAAACGCTTGATAAACGTCGATTTTCCCGTGCGCACAGGCCCTACTACACCGATATAGATATCCCCGCCCGTGCGATTTGCAATGTCCTCATATACGCTGTAATTTTCCATCAACGACCTCCCATCGTGATTGCGCGGAAACGGTATTGTCTTATAAAAATTATAAAAAATCTCCGCAAGCAAATCTTACGATTTAATCTATGCGGAGAATTACCCGTTTATGTACGGTTTTATGCAGTTTTATACTCTTTTTCAGCTACGCGGCTCGTCAGGCAGAACGCTTGCCGTAATTTTACTTGTTTGCGCCTCGACGGCAAGATAGTCTTTATCCCCCGTGAAATCGCGCGGCTCGTCGTATTCCCCGCCCAATGCTTCTATGGCATATTTGAGCTCTTGAAATTCTACAAACCCAATCGTTCTATCCTCTATGCGTTTAAGCAAGCGAGGCAAAGCGCGTTCGTCGCCGTACGCCGCCAGATAGCTTGCGCGCATGGGCACGTTTTCGCCCGAATCAAACGCCGCCATCAACGCCTCGAAAATGCGCTCGTCCCTGCCCTTTACGCGCGACAATATTTCTAACGCCGCTTCTTTGGCGATTCCGTTTTCGTATAAAGCAAAAGCGCGGTCCTTCACCTCATCGGCGTGGATCTTGAAAATATCAATGACGTCGTTTTTCAAATCCTCGTCCTTATCGGCTGTTTGCAATATGGTAAAATAGGTATCAAAAGCGCGCGCGTCATCGCCTATCAAATTGAGCGCGTATGCCGCCGCCTGCGGATTTTCGTCTAAAAGCATAGGCGTAAGAGTTTCCACTTCCCCGCGCGAAGCGATTTCCGCACATAAAAATTCAGGAGCGGGAACGTCTGCTTCTAAATGCGCGCGCAGCGTTTCTACAAGCTCGCCGTCCGTCATTTTCGCATAATACTCCTTGGGCGTGCATTTTACTTTCGCCACGTACGTATCCCCGAATTTTTTATACAGCTTGGGGATAATATCCTCCCACTGCTTTTCGGTATATTTGTTTTTATTTTCTTCCATAAACTGCGTCAACTTTTCGTCAAACAGTCCGTCAAAATCAATCAGCTTCATGCGGTTTTTCCTCCGTTTCCTTTTTTACGCCGAACGCATAGCTTTCTACGTTGGTCAATAGCACGCGCACCCGCTCGGGGTTGGCGTCGAATGCGTCCGCAATTCTCTTGATATCGTTGCCCAATTCTTTCAATCCTGTCAACAGGAAAATCGCGCAAGCACAATCGTCCGAATTTTCTATAAGATCCAACGAGTTATTCGCCTCCAACGCCCTGTATAAGCTTTCCGCTGCCGACTGAATACGCTTGCCGTGCACGTCGCTTACCACAACGAATTTGGACGCAATCTTTGCATATCCCTCTAAAAAGCGTTTGCGCCGTTTGCGACCGAGTTTGATAGGCAACAGGGTAAGCTTACGGTAAATATGGCACAAAACCATGCCGATACGCATACTTTCGTTGCGCATATACAACAGTCGCAGCGTTTCAATTTTTAACACGTCGGATACTTCGGGGTCTAACATCGCTTCGCGGATAAAATCGTCCGCGCGCACGTGCTCGGCGGTAACGAGTGCCAAATACTGCAAATCTTGGTCCGTTCCGTCCATTTCGTCAAAGCACCAACGGAAATACCCGTCGTGGAGCGCAATCAAGCCGAAAAGCTGCGCCTCGTCCTTGGGACAGTTTCCGATATGCAGAAGCGAACGACACCTTGCTTCCCGCTCTGCTTGCGGTAAATGGTAAAAATAGGTAGGCTCTTCGTCCGTTTCGGCCTCTTTGTTCGCTTTGTCCGTTTCTTCTATCGGCTCGTCGCGCAAGCGCAAGCGTTTTAAGTAGTATTTCGCCACTTCGGCATCGGGATAAATACTGCAAAGCAAATCAAACGCTTTTTCCGCCTCGTCCAGCTTACCGCATTTATACGCGGCTACGCCCTTGAAATACAGCATTCTGCCGTCGTAGGGCATTTTCTCCTCCAACAGGCAAAACTTTTCATACGCCTGCTGATGCAAGCCGTTTTCACAGCATACGGTTGCCACTTTATACAAATCTTCCGTGCTTTCCTGCTTTAACGCATACAAACGCAACGCAATTTCTCGGCTCTCCGCTTCTTTGCCGTCCTCTAAATACACCGCCGCAAGCGTCGCCTGTACGCGGATATCGTCGGGATTTTCCTCCAACAACTCCTCGCAAGCCTCCCGTGCCTGTGCTATATCCCCCGCCAACAGGTACGCCACCGCTTGCATTTCTTTCGCCGCGGCATAGTCCTTCGAGCCTTTTGCAACGCGGCTTAAAACGTCTATCGCGCGCTTGCAATCGCCCGATTTTAACGCTCTCGAACCGTAATCGATTTCCTTGGAATAGTCAGCAAGCTTGGGCGGATACACGAAACGGAACAACGAACGCTTATCCTTGGAAAAGGCATCTACAATGTCCATTTTCGTTTCCTCGGGCAACGCTTCGTCTGCGTCTATCAAACGATTGTAATAGTACGCCGACTGCGTTTCCTGACCCAAATTAAGATAATTGACGGCAAGACCCTCGAAAATATCGGGAAGCTCTTCCTCCGTAGCGATATCCAAAAAGCGGTACCACCAATTCAGCGCGGAAGAATGCAAGCCCATGCCCTCGTAAATATCGGCAAGTCGGGTGCAAATTTCTCCGTCCTCGCCGTATAACTCGTATTGACGGTACGCCACACGCAACGCGGAGACGTATTTCCCCTCGTTGTAATATTTATCAGCCAAGCCGCCAAGCCGCTTTTCGCTGAAATCTATTTTTTTCGTCTTACGTTCTTTCATAAACCTTTCGCTTTGTCTTTATTTTTGCGGAAACAAAGTATCTGCGTCCGTTTCCGTGAAGATATAATCTGTGTTACAATAATGGCAATGCACCTTGATATTTCCGTCCTCTTGTATGATTCTGCGCATTTCCGCTTCCCCAAGCGTAACCAATACGCGCAAAAGATATTGTTTGGAACAGTTGCAACGGTACGCCGCTTCCCGACTTTCGGTGGCTTGCAGGTCTGCCGCAAAGCTCTGCACGGCACTTTCGACGCCGTGCAATTTTATCTCCGATAACAGAGCGGATAAAGACAGCGTTTGCACTCTTTCCAACGCCGTTTTATCGGCAAAGGGCAACGGCTGCACCGCCACGACTCCCGCAAACGCCAGCTCGCCTTTTTCGTTCCATTCCAACGCCGTTTGTATGCGGGTAGGAAGCTGTTCACTGATACGAAAATATTCTTCAAACGCCGCGTCCACGCCGCCATCTTGCGGCAACGCGCACGTGCCTACGAAGGGAATATTATATCCGTCGTCTCTGATGACCGTTACCGCGCCGTTCTCGCCAAGACAGCCCCGCTCGTCCGTATCTTCCGTTACGTTGACGTTTTCGATATACCCACGAAGCTGTAATTTTCGATTGCCTGATATTCCGATACCGCCGCCAACGCCGTTCCCTTGATAGGAAAGGGAAATCTCGCCTACGTCCTGCTTCAAGCAAGAACTCATAAACGTCATCGCGGAAAGTGCTTTTCCCAAAACCAGCGCGGAGGTTTTTTGCATCTTGTGGCGGGAGATTGACTCTTTTACCATCTCCGTCGTATCGGCAACCGTCAAGGACACCTGACCCTCATAAATCAAAGCGCGCAACAAGTTTTTCATTTGCCACTCTCCTTTTGTGCCAAGAAACAAAGTCTGTCGCTTACCGATTTCTCCTCGCCCATATGCCCCTCTACGCAAAGCACCGAAAATCCGTTTTGCCGCAAAGCCTCGCAAATTTCCTCTTCCGTATAGATATATTGTACGTGCGTTTCATCCAAGCGCATAAACGTTCCGTCCTCTTGCTTGACAAACAGAGTTACGTCTATCGTGGCCTCATCGTTTTCCACTCGGTTGAACGCAAGGTAGGTAACGTCCTCGCGGTCGTCCGCACTTACAGTATTGGCTAATTTCTCCTCAAATTTGCGTTGAGAGCTGATATCAAATAAAAAGATACCGCCCTTTTTTAACGCTCCGTTGACGTTTTTGAACGCCGACGAAAGCTTGTTTTTGGGGATATAATTGATACAATCGTTGATAGCGGTAATAAAATCGAATTTCCTTTGCGGCTTTTTCGTAGTGATATCGCCTAAAATATATTCACCGCGCAACCCCGCTTTTAGTGCGTTCTCCTGCGCAACGTCTAACATTTGCGGCGAAACGTCCATGCCTACCACGTCATAGCCGCACTTTTTGAACGCGCGGGTAAACCAGCCGCCGCCACAGCCCACGTCCAAGCCGCTTTGCAAAGAGTATGCGCTCAGCTTCGTAATTAAATACTGCGACCAATTTTCATAGTCGCAGTCGTCATTGAGATATTCAAACCACTTTGCAAGATGGGCGTAAGCCGCGTTCTTTTCCATTGTGTATACCTCTACCGTTATTCGCCCATAAGTTTAGGCGGCTTCCTCTTCTTCCGTTTCGGGTCGTCCTGTAACGCTTTTTCACGTTCTTCAAACTGTTTGTTGTATTCCACGTAGCGTAAATCGTTTTTATGCTCTTCTGCGTACGCTTCCGTATCTTCCAAGATATTCTGTTTGCTTTCCCGAAGTCGTTTCAAGTCCTCACGGGAGAAAGACGTAGGCAATTCATATACCTGCAACGAATCGTCTATCGGCTTGATAGGCCGTGCCACCAAGCGGGATTTTCCGTGCGACAAAATCACGCGTTGATACTCGATAGCTGCCGCACTGTCGTCGCCCGTAAGCGTAGAATATCCGTCCTTGTTGTAAATACCTCTGCCCACCTTTGCCCCTTGAATTTTCGGGTTGATGAACTTGTCGAATACCCATTGCGCAAAGTCCAGCCATACCAACAGCAGCCAAGAGAATCCAAACAGCAACACCAAAATAATGGACAGCACCAAAATAAATTGCTGGGGAATGAACAAAAGTAAAAAGGGAAGTAAGGAAATTGCCCCGAAGAACAGAGTCTGCGGCAGCGTACCGATGGTAATCAAGAACGCATTCCTTATCATTGTGATAAATTTGAGTTTATAGTTGACGCCCAAGGCAATCATCCAATAGGTAAGCATAGCGGCAAGAATGATAAACACGTAGCTTGTCCCCATGGAAATATACATCCATACTCTTTGCCCTTTGCCCAAGCTCCCCACGGCAAGCGAAAATTCTGCAAAGCCAATCATCGTTCCGCTTAAAAACAGAGCGATACAGAAAAACAAAGCCGTTTGCAGCGCGTTTTTATAGTTGAGCTTTATGCCGCGCCAAAAATCGTTGGAAATGAAGATACCTTCCGTCCAAACCATGTTTCTGATAACGTACATTCCGCCCGACAGACCCACTGCCGCTACAACGGAGGAAATCGCCACGCCAAGGAGTAAAATAAAGTTATTTTGCATGGCAAGCATTTCCGACAAGCCCTGCTGACCGGGCGCGGCGGGATAGCCTATACCAAGATTCGCCGAGAACGGATAAATGATTCCGTTACTTTCTTTCATCATGTACGCGATGACGATAACGGCTATCATGGGAATAAAGAAAATCAAGGTTAATAAATTCACTTTGACTATCTTGCCGAAATTACCCTTAAAAATATCCCAAAACAGCTGCCAACGGTTGGTAGGCAGCGTGCTACGTGCGTATTCTTCACTTTTTTCTTTCCCTTCAAGGAGGCGGGTAATCAAACCCTTCTTTTGCTGTTGTGCCATTGAAAACTCCAAATTTTATTTACTGCCGAGCGTATATCGTATCAAACGGATAACGAACGGATACAGGCATATTTGGTATATACAACATATATACCACCTTTTGCTCCCGTTCAAACGCCGAACAAAGCAACTTTTCAAATATATTAACATTGCTTTTTCTATTTTACTACAAATTTGTGATTATTTCAAGGAAATTTCGAAAAAAAATCAAATAAAATTTGTAAGATATGAAAAATCTTTTTCATTTGCATTGACTTTTGTATTTTTATGTGTTAAAATAAAGTCGTTAAATAGAGGAGCGGACGAACAAGAGTACCCCTAACGCCAGCGGAAAGCAAGGACATTCCGCTTATCATAGGCGTAGGTAAGGAAAGGGTATCGCCGCCGAAGCGCGCAACCGTCCTTTCCGCGCTGGGCATACGGGACAATACCCGTATGACTGTCACCGTTGTGAAGAGCTATTTACTTTCAAAACATTCCCGCCATTGCAAGGCTATTACGGAATTTTTGAGAAAATCATAGTCGTTTCACAGCGGGCGCAATCCCCGCTTTTTTATTTATATAAACCAGAGAAAACGAAAACAATGTAAGGAGAGAAACTTATGAAAAAATTTAACGTTGGCGTTATCGGCGCAACGGGTATGGTCGGTCAAAGATTTTTACGACTTTTGGAAAATCACCCTTGGTTTGAGGTTAAAGTTCTTGCCGCTTCTTCTCGCAGTGCAGGCAAAACGTATCAGGAAGCCGTAGGCGAAAAATGGGCGTTTGAGGATTGCCCTATGCCCGCAAAATACCGCGATATGGTAGTTTTGGACGCAGAAGCGGATATGGATAAAATTGCGCAAAGCGTCGATTTCGTATTCTGCGCAGTAAATATGGATAAAGCAAAAATCCGTGCGCTGGAAGAAGCATATGCGAAAAAGGAAGTGCCCGTTGTTTCCAACAACTCCGCACACCGTTTCACCCCCGACGTACCCATGGTGATTCCCGAAATCAACGCAAGCCACTTGGACGTTATCCAAGCGCAAAAGGCGCGCCTCGGCACGAAGCGCGGTTTTATTGCCGTGAAGTCGAACTGCTCGTTGCAGTCGTACGTACCCCTTTTACACCCGCTGAAAGCGTTTGGCATCAAACAGGCGGCGGTATGTACCTATCAAGCCATTTCGGGCGCAGGCAAAACGTTCAAAACCATGCCTGAAATTCTTGACAACGTAATCCCCTATATCGGCGGCGAAGAAGAAAAGAGCGAAAAAGAACCCTTGAAAATTTGGGGCGAGGTACAAAACGGCGAAATCGTTTCCGCAAACGGACCTGCGATTACGGCGCAATGCTTGCGCGTTCCCGTATCCGACGGGCATACGGCGGCGGTGTTCGTAAGCTTTGAGAAAAAGCCCACCAAAGAGGAAATTTTGTCCGCTTGGGCAAGCTTTGCAGGCGAACCGCAAGCACTCAAACTCCCCTCCGCTCCCGCGCAATTTATCCGTTACTTTGAGGAGGACAACCGCCCGCAGGCGAAGTTGGACAGAATGGAAGGCAACGGCATGAGCGTAACGGCAGGCAGACTCCGTGAGGACGTGGTGTTTGATTACAAGTTTGTCGGACTTTCCCACAACACCCTTCGCGGTGCGGCAGGCGGCGCGGTACTTTTAGCCGAGCTTTTGGCTGCAAAAGGGTATTTTGACTAACCGCAACACGCACGCAAACACAGAAACATTTCGGTTGTAAACCGAATATTATACAACAGGAGAATAACGATATGAAAGGATTTTTCCAAGGCAGTGCAACGGCACTTATCACTCCGTTTGACGAAACGGGCGTAAACTACGAAGTACTTGGTCAGCTTATCGAGCACCAAATTAGCGGCGGCACGGACGCCATCGTATTTTTGGGCACGACGGGCGAGCCTTCCACCATGTCTTTTGAAGAAGAGCACGTCTTAATGGAATACGCCGTAAAAAAAGTGAACGGCAGATGCAAAGTAATTATCGGTTGCGGCAGCAACAACACCGCCGACGCCGTGATGACGGCGAAAAAGGCTGAATATTACGGAGCGGACGGCTTGCTTGCCGTTACTCCCTATTACAATAAATGTACGCAGAACGGCTTGGTGGAATACTATAAAGCCATTTGCGAAGCGGTAAATATTCCCGTTATTGCCTATAACGTTCCTGGTCGTACGGGCGTGGAAATTCAGCCCGCTACCATGGCGAAGATTGCGGATATTCCCAACATTGCAGGCATTAAAGACGCAGGCGGCAACATGAGCAAGACTATGGAAACGTTCCGTCTTGTCCGCGAAAAATGCGACGTATATTCGGGCGAGGACGCACTCAACTTCCCCATTTTGGCAAACGGCGGCGCGGGCGTTATTTCCGTTTTGTCCAATATCGTTCCTGCGGACGTTAAGAAAATGTGTTCACTGATACAAGAGGGCAAGCTTGCGGAGGCAATCGAGCTTGACGACAAGCTTTTGCCCCTTGCAAACGCTTGCTTTGTGGAAGTGAATCCCATTCCCGTAAAGGAAGCGATGAACCTGCTCGGCTTTAACGCAGGCACGCCCAGAAGTCCGTTAACGGCAATGGAAGCGTGCAACCGTGAAAAGCTGATTGCGGCGATGAAAAACTACGGTTTGGAGATAAAAGCGTAATGAAAACAAGAATTATCCTTTGCGGCGCGTGCGGTAAAATGGGCGGCAACGTTCTCTCCCTTTTACAGCAGGACGAAAATGCCGTAGCCGCTTGCGGCGTCGACCTTTACCCAAAAGAAATCGGGATCCCCGTATATAAATCGTTTGAAGATGTCCAAGAAAAAGCAGACGTTATCATCGACTTTTCCTCTGCGGAAAACCTTGCCGAGCGTTTACAGTACGCCAAGGCGAACAACCTTGGTATCGTGCTTGCTTCCACAGGCTTTTCCCCTGCCGACTTGGCTTTGATTGACGAATACGCCAAGGAAATTCCCGTCTTTAAGACGGCGAATTTGTCTTTGGGGGTCAACCTTATGCAGGCGCTTTGCAAAGCGGCGGCGCAGGTGCTTGGCGACAACTTCGACGTGGAGATTATCGAACGCCACCACAATTTGAAAAAGGACGCTCCCAGCGGCACGGCGTTAATGCTTGCCGATTCGGTAAACGAAGCGTTTGACAATAGCAAGCGTTTTGTAAACGGCAGAGACGGCATTGTCGGTGCGCGTGAAAAGTCGGAAATCGGCATACATGCGGTGCGCGGGGGTACGATTGTAGGCGAACACGAGGTAATGTTTGCGGGCGAGGACGAAATTATTACCATTACGCACAGTGCAAGAAGCAAGCGTGTATTTGCGGCGGGCGCTATCCGCGCAGCGAAGTATTTACACGGAAAACAGGCAGGCAAGTATGAGATGAAACATCTTTTAGCCGAAGAAAATTAACAATATTAACAGCA
>JAZOPT010000072.1:0-32193 GCA_045655725.1 Candidatus Scatosoma sp. | reverse complement strand
CGGTGTTTTTACCAGATTACCCCGCGATTCGACCACAGCTTTGCGATGTCGAACGCGAGGAAGCGAAGTTGGTCGTGGAAGCACTGATAAAAGAAGGGTTTGCGCCTATGGAGAAGATAAAAATTTAAGAATCAAAAAAGTTCCCGCCTTGTCGCGTGTATGCCCGACAAGGCGGTTTTTCTGTTAATATTCCCACCAATTTTTTGTGATAATTTCCTTATCGGATAGAGGCGGAGCTTCGCTTGGTTTCGTGCTTACCGTAGGCAATACCACTGCTTTTCCGACAATCTCCCGAAAGCTTGGAGTTACGGTATAGACGTATTTTTTGTCCTTTTCAATGTTTTTATCGATAAAACTTTCTACATACTTTCCCTCGTATAAAACAGAGCTGCTATTCTCGTCATAGCGTTCTATTTTGTATTGATAAAAGGAGGGGAAATGCCGATCAAACGTAATTTGTACCTTGCCGTCCTCATATTGCAAAACAGGAGTGCTAATTTGCGGATTGCTAAATACTTCGCTTTGTTTTTTGGGAATACAGGATTTCTTAAAAAGTTCCCCAAAACGGTATTCCAAGGGCGCGTTTTCGTCGGCTAAACATAATACGTGGTCCGTTTGATAGCTGGTTTTATCTAATTGAATTTCCATCACGTTTTTCGGTTTATCAAAGGTAGGAAAGGCGGAATCTTCCTTACGGTAACGCTCGGCGAGATATTGATATATATCGGCAAGATAATTGCAGGGCAAGCCGCCGCCCGTGTAATCTGTCAGCGTATTGTCCGCATTGCCCAACCACGCGCTTACGGTGTGCTTGGGGGTATAAGACATAGCGTACGCGTCCGTGTTGCCTTTATCCGTACCCACCGTACCCGTCTTTGCGGCGACGCTTATCGGCAAAGAACGCAGTTTTTTTGCAGTTCCTGTTTTGGCGGTAGAACATAACATATCCGTCATCAAATACGCCGTATCTTCGGAAAATACGCGCGTAGATTTGGGTGTATTGCGGTAAACGGTTTTTCCGTCTATGTCGATACGGGAAATAAATCCGCAGGGAGTAAAATTGCCTTGGTTGGCAAGAGCGGAATACGCTGCGGTAAGCTCTTGCAAGGTATAACCGTTTTGCATGCCGCCCAACGCCAACGCAAGCGAACGGTCTTGCGTGTTTACGTTTAACTGCATTTTTTCAAGGTATGCAACGGCTTTGGAAACGCCAAGAGTATTCAGCGTTTTCACGGCGGGAATATTCAAGCTTTTTTCAACGCAAGTGCGTACGCTGACGTGTCCGTGAAACAGATTGTCGAAATTTTCGGGCGAATACTTTCCAAAGCTGATTTTTTCGTCTAAAATGGGCGTGGCGGGAGAAAGTAAATTTTCTTCCAACGCAGGCGAATATACAAGCAACGGTTTTAACAAAGACCCAGGTAGTCTGCGAATATCCCCCACGGTAGAATAGCACGCGGAAAATCCGTGCGTTTGATTGTCTAACGCCAAAAGCGATATATCCGATTGCGTATGATTTTCTGCTGTTTGCAATAATTGGTCTTGTAAATTTTCGTCTAAATAGGTGTGTATTTCAATGCGCCCGCCCACGGTAAAGCCGTGTGATTCCGCAAGAGCGGAAAGCTCATCGAAAACGAAATGCGCATAGCCTAAATCACGGGAAGAAACGGTTGGGGAAAGCGGTAACGGTTTTTGCATGGCCGCTTGCTTTTCCTCTTGCGTAATACTACCGCATTTTAGCATGGCGTTTAAGACGCTTTCCTTTCGTTTCAGACAGTTTTCGCTGTTTTTGAAAGGGGAATAGTTGTTGGGCGATTTTACTAAGCCCGCTAAAATGGCAGAGTCCGCTAAATCGAGTTCGTTGGGCTGTTTATCAAAATAAAATTTAGCGGCAGACCGCAAGCCAAAGCAACGGTGCCCAAAATAGATTACGTTTAGGTATTTTTCCAAAATTTCGTCTTTGGTATAGGCTTTTTCCAAGGCACGGGTTAATTTCCATTCTTGCAGCTTCCGCGTAACGGTTTTTTCTTGACTTAAATGGGTGTTTTTGATAAGTTGCTGTGAAATGGTGGAAGCTCCTTCTTTGAAAGAACGGGATTTAAGGTTGTTCAACGCGGCTCGGACAATGCGTTTTCCGTCAAAGCCTTTATGCGTATAAAAATGCCTATCCTCCGTATTGATAAACGCCAAGCGGGTATGTTGCGGAATATCTGCCGCTTCCAAAGTTTCGAGTTCTGTGATACCGCCGCAAAATCGACTGGACGTAGGCGAGCCGTCTTGGCTGTACAGCGTAACGTTTTTGCCCGAAAGCAGCAGCTTTTCGGGGATAAGCTTAACGTCTTTTGTCGCGTAGGCATAAAACCCAACGGAAAAGAGGAAAACGGCAAGTGCACCGATAAGAAAAATGAAAAACAGTTTACGTAACACTTTCATATTTAACAGTATCTGCATTTCGTTTATTTTTATAGAAAAAAATGCGCACAAGAATAGAAAAAATCGTAGGCAAACCCAAAGCAAAGGCTCGTAAAGACTTGATAAAATCGAAAAAAAAGAGTATAATAGAGGAAACGTATTATACACAAAAAGAGAAGACGATGAAAAGCCAATATCATATCATAACTTACGGTTGCCAAATGAACGTTCACGAATCGGAAAAGATTGCGGGGATTTTGCGCGGTATGGGGTATGAAGAAACAAAGTCCAAAGAAGAAGCGGATATTATTGTTTTTAATACCTGTTGCATACGTGAGAATGCGGAAAACCATGCGTTTGGCAATATCGGCGCTTTGAAAAAAATGAAAAAACAAAACCCCAACCTTATTATTGCCGTTGGGGGATGTATGACGCAAGAAAAGGGGAAAACGGAAACGTTAAAAAAGAAATTTCCCTTTATCGACGTCATGTTCGGCGCGCTCAATTTTGAAAATTTAGAAAGCCTTATCCGTCAAAAACAGTCGCAAAAAAAGCGAGTGATTGAGATAAGGGAATCGGCAGGGGAAATCGTAGAAAATATTCAGCCCTACCGTACAAGCTATCCCAACGCTTGGGTAAATATTATGTATGGCTGCAATAATTTCTGTTCGTATTGTATCGTGCCGTACGTGCGCGGCAGAGAGCGTTCTAGAAAGCCCGAGCATATCTTGGCGGAGGTACGTTCGCTAGTAGAACAAGGCTATAAGGAAATCACGCTTTTGGGTCAAAACGTCAATTCTTACGGAACGGACGGAAGCACGGGCATGACGTTTGCCCAACTGCTGGAAGAAACGGCGAAAATAGAGGGTAAGTTCCGTATTCGGTTTATGACGAGCCACCCCAAGGATTTTAACGAGGACGTCGTAAAGGTAATGCAAAAATACCCCAAGATATGTCGGCTGGTGCATTTGCCCGTACAATCGGGGTCGAATTCTATCTTGAAAGCCATGAACCGCCGTTATACGCGGGAGAGGTATTTAGAAGAAATAAAAATGCTTCGCTCTGCCATGCCCGAAGCGGAAGTAACGACGGATATCATCGTCGGTTTCCCGGGCGAAACGGAAGAGGATTATCTGCAAACGGAAGCGCTTGTTAAAGAGGTAAATTTTGCTTCTGCGTTCACGTTCGTCTATTCGCCCCGACAAGGAACGAAAGCGGCGGAAATGGACAATCAAATTCCCGAGGACGTACAAAAAGACCGTATCATGCGGCTTGTGGCGTTGGTAAACGCTCAGACAAGAGAAAAATCGGAGGCGTACGTTGGGAAAGAAGTGGAAATTCTGTGCGAGGACTACGACGAGAAAAAGGGCTTGTATATGGGTAGAGACGAGCTTGGCAGAATGGGCTATTTTTCAGACGATAAAAACCGTATAGGGGAATTTGTTACGTTAAAAATAGAACGCGCAAACGGCATTTCCTTGTTTGGAACGGTTTTGGAAAAGTAACAAATAAAAAGCAGTAAGAGATACAAAAGGAAAAAATAGGACAGGTGTTAGGTAATGGGTAAAGGCATTTCCGATATGATGAAGCACTATCTTGCAACAAAAGAAAAATACAAGGATTGCGTTTTGTTTTATCGCTTGGGCGATTTTTACGAAATGTTTTTCGAGGACGCGGTGGAGGTTTCCCGTTTATTGGAATTAACGCTTACGGGGAAGGATTGCGGCATGGAAGAACGCGCGCCCATGTGCGGGATTCCGTATCATGCGGCAGACGGCTATATCGCAAAGCTTGTGTCTTTTGGGAAAAAGGTAGCGATTTGTGAGCAGATATCCGATCCCAAAACGGCAGGTCGTAATTTGGTAGAACGGGACGTAGTGCGTATTGTTTCCGCTGGTACGGTCATTGAAGAGGATTTCTTGGACGCTACGCGTAATAACTATATTGCTTGCGCATTCAAAACGGAAGAAAGCGTTGCGCTTGCTTGGGCAGACATCACCACGGGCGAGTTTTTAGCCGAAGAATTTAAGGGTAAAAACGCCGTGGAAGAAGCGATAGGTCAGCTGATGAAATTATCCGTTGCGGAAGTAATATGCAACGAAGCGATGCTATTGCAAAGTAAGGACGTAAAAGAGGTTCGGCACGGTATGCTGCCCGCCTTTTCTTGCTATATGCCTTGGGCGTTCAACGTAAAACACGCAGAAAAGAATTTATTGGAGCAGTTTAAGTCGCTTTCTCTTGCCGCGTTTGGAATTGCAGCATTTGAAAATCTGATTGCCTCCGCAGGCGCACTTGTAGAATATTTACGCGAAACGCAAAAGCACGCGCTTGTTAATATCAACACGATTAAGGTGTTAAACCGCGAAAAGTATATGGAATTGGATTCCATTGCCGTTAAAAATCTCGAACTTGTCAAAAACAACGCAGAGAATAAAAAATACGGATCGCTTTTGTGGGTGTTGGATAAAACGAAAACGGGCATGGGCGCGCGGCTTTTGAATAGAATGGTACTTGCTCCGTTGCGTAATATGGACGAAATCAACCAACGTTTAGACGGCGTAGAAGAACTGGTAAACGCTTCCGTAATACGTGTTGGTTTAGGCGAAAGCTTAAAATCAATCGGGGATGTGGAACGTTTGGCGGGAAAGGTATCCAACGGCAATTTCCACCCGAAAAACTGTTTGGATTTGGCTACGGCATTAAACGCATTGCCGTCGGTCAAGTTTCAACTGACGGGCTTTACCTCCCGTATTTTACGTGAAATAGACGAAAATCTTGTCAATATGCAAGAGCTTGCCGATTTATTGACGGCGGCAATCGATCCCGAAGCCTCGTCCATGATGAAAGACGGGGGATATATCCGCAAAGGGTTTAATACCGAATTGGACGAACTGCGCAATATCAACGAAACGGCGAAAAGCTTTATCCGTGAATTGGAAGTCCGCGAAAGAGAGCGCACGGGTATTAGAACGCTGAAAACAGGGGTTAACCGTGTGTTCGGGTATTATATCGAAATTAGCAATTCTTTTAAGGACCAAGTGCCCGCCGAATATATCCGCAAACAGACGTTGACAACGGGCGAGCGGTATATTACAGAGGAATTAAAGCAATTTGAAGAAAAGGTTTTAACCAGCGGAGAGCGTTCGTTGAAGCTGGAAGAAACGATATACGCGCGGCTTATGGAAATTCTGTTGGAGAATATCGAAAAGCTGCAACAAATCGCCACGGCGCTTTCGCAACTTGATTGCTTGGTTGCGCTTGCCACGGTAGCCAAAGAACGCCGTTACGTTCGACCCAAGCTGTTGGAGGAGGGAAAACCGCTTTCCATTACGGAAGGTAGGCACCCCGTTGTGGAAGCGATATCCAAAGAACGTTTTATTCCCAACGACACGCTTTTGGATAACGAGGAAAACCGTTGCGCCGTTATTACAGGTCCGAATATGGCGGGTAAAAGTACGTATATGCGGCAAGTGGCGTTAATAACGTTAATGGCGCACGTGGGGTCGTTTGTGCCTGCAAAAACGGCAGAAATTCCGCTTACCGACCGTATATTTACGAGAGTCGGCGCAAGCGACAATCTTATTTTTGACCAAAGTACGTTTATGGTGGAAATGACGGAGGTGGCTTCCATATTGCTTCGTGCAACGGAAAATAGCTTGCTTGTGTTAGACGAGGTGGGGCGTGGAACAAGTACCTACGACGGACTTTCCATTGCTTGGTCGGTCATTGAATTTTTGGCGCAAAAAGTGAAAGCCAAGACGTTGTTTTCCACGCATTATCACGAACTGACGGAGCTTGAAAGCACGTTAGAGGGCGTGAAAAATTATAAGATAACGGTGCGGGAGATGAACGGCTCTATCGTATTTTTACGTAAAATCGTGCGAGGGGGAGCAAACCGCAGCTTTGGTATTGAAGTGGCGGCACTTGCTGGCATTCCAAAGGAAGTTACGACGCGGGCAAAGGGTATCTTGAAGGCATTAGAAAAGAACGATTTGGTTTCGGGTAAGCGGAAAATTTCCGAAATGGAAGTAGAGGAAGAACCTAAACGCGAATTATGCGAAGTGGAGAAAATTCTTGCCGATACCGATTTGAACACCCTTTCGCCCATGCAAGCGTTGATGCTCTTAAACGATTTGAAGGACAAAATAGAAACGGAGAAGGAAAATGGCTAAAATCAATATTTTACCTGCAAAGGTTTACAACCGAATCGCCGCAGGCGAGGTGGTAGAACGCCCGTATTCCGTTGTAAAGGAGCTTGTGGAAAATTCGATAGACGCAGGCGCAACGGAAATTGAAATTTACGTAGAGTCGGGCGGGAAACAGCTCATTCGCGTAGTGGATAACGGTTGCGGTATCGAGCGCGACGATTTACATTCTGCGTTTATGCCGCACGCCACAAGTAAAATTTCTACGGCGGAAGATTTGTACCACGTCATGACGCTCGGGTTTCGTGGGGAGGCTATCGCTTCCATTGCTTCCGTTTCGCAAATGACTATTACCTCCAAAACGGCGGAGGGAAAGTGTTACCGTTTGCAATCCAACGGTGGGGCGCTTGGCGAAATTACGGAGGTCGCAGGCGAAAGAGTGGGTACGGACGTGTGCGTGGAAATGCTCTTTTACAATACGCCCGTGCGTTTGGAGTTTTTGAAATCGGATAAAGCGGAAGAGGGAGATATTACCACCTTTGTTTCAAGATTTATTCTCAACCGTTCGGATATTGCGTTTACGTACTACGTAAATAATAAAAAGGTGTTGCAATCGTTTGGCGGTGGCGACGAAGAGGCAATGGTCAGTGTGTATGGAGCTGCCGTTTTGCGCGATTGTTATCAAATTGACGCAGAAAAG
The DNA here is from genome assembly GCA_045655725.1 of Candidatus Scatosoma sp. Classification (GTDB taxonomy): domain Bacteria; phylum Bacillota; class Clostridia; order Christensenellales; family Borkfalkiaceae; genus Scatosoma. Next base: position 24,936 of record JAZOPT010000072.1, on the reverse strand, counting down.
CACGGGATACGCATTAGAGGGTATATCGGAAATCAAAACTTTTCTAAACCAAATAAAAGCTATCAAAGCGTTTTTTTGAATGGTAGATACGTATTAAATACCACTATATCCGCCGCGATTTCGGGCGCATACGCAAGCTATTTGATGAAACGGCAGTATCCCTTTTACGTTCTGCATATTGATATGCCGCCGCAGGTAGTGGACGTAAACGTACATCCCAATAAGACGGACGTTCGTTTTGCTAGCAATCAAATGATTTACGGTTGTATCAATACCGTTATCGCGTCCGTTTTGGACGGTAAATCGCAGGCTCTTGAATATCTTGTCGGCGATACAATCGATAATGTACCTGTGAAAAAGGAAGAAAAGCCGCAAATAGAACAAACGAAGTTGGAAACAACGACGGGAAAAGAGCCTGTAAAAAGCATTTCCGAAAGTATTTTAGAAACGCCCGAAGCACCGCAGCCCGTTTCCGTTCCCAAAAAATATCAATCGGTGTTTAGTGATTTGCCCTTGACGTACGAGGAGGCAGAAAAGGAAATAAAGCCTTACACGGCAAGTTTTACGGCAAATCTTACACAAAACGCTACTGCAAACACTACGCCAAAAGTTTTAGAAAAAGAGAAAAAAACGCTGTCAATAGAAGAAGCGTTGGGCTTTGATTCTCCTTTGCCTGAATTGACGGAGGAACAATGCCGTAAGGGCTTTATTCCCGATTCGGAGATTCCGCCGTTCGACCCTAATTTATTGGCGAAGCGCACGTATCCGTCCGATTATCCGTTCGTCAAAGACCCTGAAAAATTGCATCGTCATTTCCCTGATTTGCATTACGAGCCGCGCACTCTGGACGCGAAAAAAACGCCGAGAGAACAGGCGTTGAGCTTTGATACTCCCAACGCATACTTTGCGGCAAACAAGCGTTTGTTGCAGGGTTTGGATGAGGAAGCGAAGCAAAACAAAATAGACGTTTTCCATTGCAATTACGTAGGGAAATTATTCAATACGTATTTGTTATACGAATATTTCGAGGACATTTATATCATCGATCAGCACGCCGCGCACGAGCGTTTGATTTTTGACCGATTAAAAGCGCAAATGCGCTATAAAGACGTGGAACAGCAACCGATGCTTGTGCCTTATGAAATCAAGTTAAATGCGTTTGAAGCCACGTTTATCCGCGAACGCATGGGTGATATTCGGGAAATGGGTTTTGACCTTGCGGAAAAAGGGGAAACGGATTTCATTGTAACGGCGATTCCTTTGCATTTACAGCATATCAACTTAAACCAGTTTTTCCATGGGATTTTAGGGGAAATAAACACTTATCGTTCCATTAAATTAGAAGAGTTGTTAAAAGACAGATTGGCTTCGGCGGCGTGTAAGGCGGCAGTAAAAGCGGGTATGGACCTTACTCGCGACGAGGTGGAAAATTTGCTCGTGCAAATGGACGGAAATATGGGCTTAAAATGCCCGCACGGCAGACCTATCGTTGTGAAAATGACGAAAACGCAGCTGGAAAAAATGTTCAAGAGGATTGTATAATCGTATGACGCCGAAAGTGTTGGTAATTTGCGGCGCAACGGCATCGGGAAAGACCTCTTTGGCGGTTGCGTGCGCGAAAAAATTGAATACGGAAATTATTTCAGCTGATTCCATGTTGGTTTATAAAGGCTTGGATATCGGCACGGCAAAACCGACCATGGAAGAGCAAGACGGCGTAAAGCACCACCTTATCGACGTGGTTTCACCCCAAGACAGCTTTTCCGTCAGCGATTACGAGTCGCAAGCCTTGCCGATAGTGGAAAATCTCCTTTCGCAGGGAAAAACGCCTATTATTTGCGGCGGTACGGGATTTTATATCAACGCTTTGCTGTATAAAAGTCAGTTTGGAAACGCGGCGGCAAACTGGGAAGTCCGCAAAAAATACGAAAATTTGCTTGCCGAGCACGGAAAATCGTATTTGCATAACTTGCTTTGCGAGAAAGACCCTATCAGCGGCGAAAAATTGCACGAAAACGACGTGAAGAGGGTCATTCGTGCGCTGGAAATATACGACACGACAGGGAAAGCGAAATCAGAGCAGAAGGATACGCTGACTCCTCGCTTTCCTTTTGTTGCGGTATCCGTTACCTATCCTCGCGAAGAGCTGTATCAGCGTATCAACTTGCGTGTAGAAGAAATGTTTGATAGCAGGCTTGTGGAAGAAGTGCAAAATCTGCTTGCAGGCGGTGTAGATACCTCTATGCAATGTATGCAAGGCATAGGGTATAAAGAGATAGCGGAAGGCTTTGCCGTCGGCGCGACGGAAACGGAAATGAAAGAGCTTATCAAAAAAAATACGCGCAATTACGCAAAAAGGCAGATAACCTTTTTCAAGCGAATGCAAAATCACGTACAAATGCAAAAGGAAAACGCAACGGCAGAAGCGGTTTGTAAGCTGCTAAAATAACGGAGAGAATATGACGATAGAAGAATTGATTGCGCAATCGGAAAATGCGCTGGTGGAAAATTTCAAGAAAGCAGACGAAATTAGCGAATATAATCAAGAAAAAGTATTAAAAGCGTTTAATAAGCATAGCATAGCCCTGCGGCATTTTAACGGTACGACGGGCTACGGCTACGGCGATGATGGGCGTTTTGCGCTTGGCGAGGTGTTTGCGGAGTCTTTGGGCGCGGAAACAGGAATCGTATCTCCCGCGCTTCTTAGCGGTACGCACGCATTAACGGTGGCATTGTTCGGCGTTTTGCGTACGGGAGACGCTGTGTTATCCGTTTCGGATATGCCTTACGATACTATTAGAGGTGTAATATTCGGCGAGGGGAACGGGTCTTTGAAAGATTTCGGGATTTCCTTTGATTGCACGCCGTTGGATAACGACGGCAAGTTTGATAAGGCGCAAATTAAAGCCGATATGGAAAAAATCGGCGACCGCCTGAAAATGATATATATCCAACGCTCCCGCGGGTATGAGCTTCGCGACGCGTTTACGGTGGAAGAGATAGGCGATATTTGCCGTTACGTGCGGTCGTTGGGCTTTAACGGCTGTATCTTTGTGGATAATTGCTACGGCGAATTTGTTGAAAAACAAGAGCCTTGCGACGTCGGCGCGGACGTGGCGGTGGGGTCGCTGATAAAAAACCCTGGCGGTGGACTTGCACCTACGGGCGGGTATATCGTAGGAAAAGCAGACTATATCGATAAAATAGGTCGGCGGCTTACTGCTCCGTCCATAGGAAACGAGGTGGGGTCGTATGCATACGGGTACAGATTGTTTTATCAGGGTCTGTTTTTAGCTCCGCATACGGTAAACCAAGCGATAAAAGGGAGCTTGCTTATCGGCAAATGCATGGAAACGCTTGGCTATGAAAACTTTCCTAAATTGGAAAAGACTCCCGCGGACATTACGAGAGCCATTCGTTTTGACACAGCGCAGCAGCTTTGCGCGTTTATTCAATCGGTGCAAGAAGCTTCGCCGATTGACAGCTTCGTTACGTTAGAGCCTTGGGATATGCCGGGGTATGATAGCAAGGTTATCATGGCGGCAGGCTGTTTTGTGGAGGGAGCTTCTATCGAGCTTTCCGCCGACGCGCCCGTCAAAGAGCCGTACACTGCTTATTTTCAAGGCGGTTTGACGTACGAGCATTGTAAATTTGCCTTAAAGAAAATTTTAGCGAAATTATTATAATAGGAGAAAATTCTATGCTTCGTGGGGGCAACAATCTGTTTTGTCTGATAGAATATATGCAAGTTGAAAGAAATAAATCAAAAGGACACGGAAAGATTCAATAAAAATTGTTGTAAGCGTTGTTTCGATTTTGACAAAGAAGAGAAAACGGAATAAAAAAATGCCGCGGTTGTTTTTGTTAGCAACCGCGGCGTAAACTTTATTTCGTTAAATCCCAATCGATAGGGGGAATTCCTTTGGAAAGTAGGTACTCGTTTGTTTTAGAAAAATGTTTACAGCCGAAAAATCCGTTGTAAGCGGATAAAGGCGAGGGGTGCGCGCATTCCAACACCAAATGTTTGGACGTGTCAATCAACGCCTTTTTACTACGCGCATTTCCGCCCCAAAGAATAAATACTACGTTTTCTTTTTGGTTGGAAATTAGCTTGATAACGCTGTCGGTAAACCAAGCCCAGCCGCATTTCGCATGGGAATTGGCTTGGTGCGCCCGCACGGTAAGAGCGGTGTTCAACAGTAAAACGCCCTCGTTCGCCCACTTGGTAAGATTGCCCGTTTTCGGACGTTCGCAACCGATATCCGATTTCAATTCTTTGAAGATATTTTCGAGGGACGGGGGATTGGGAACGCCGTCCTGTACCGAAAAACAAAGTCCGTGTGCTTGACCCTCGTTGTGATAGGGGTCTTGACCCAAAATTACCGCCTTGACGTTATGAAAGGGGGTATAACGGAAACAGTTGTACAAATCGTACATATCGGGATATACCACGTGCGTGCGGTATTCCGATAACAAAAACTGCCGAATTTTCAAATACCGTTCGTCTTGGAATAACGGGGCAAGCCGTTCGTTCCAATCGCCTAAATCAACCATAATATTCTCCTTTGTGATAGAGCTTTGTTATAACGCTTCAAAAATGGCAGGCAGGGTCGTTTTCAAGTTTTGTAAAGCCGCCGCCTTGTTTGCCAAAAACTGTTCGGTGGTGCTTCCGCTTCCCGCTACGTCGGAAATGGCTTTTACGGAGAAAACGGGTAATTGCGCCGCGTACGCCGCTTGCACGATTGCGCCACCCTCCATGTCGCGAATATCCGCTTGCAAGTCTTGCGTAAGTAAGCGGTAATCGGCGGGGGAATCGTTAAATCTGTCCGACGTGCCCAAATTTTTTACGGGGAGAGATAAGGGCAGACGATTGAGGTGTAAATAGTTTTCCTCATATTCGTCCAAAGTGCCCATTTTCGTACCGTTTAATTGCGTTAAATCAAAATCGAACTGTACAGCTGCTCCAATTTGATATACCTCGCAAAGCTTAGTTTCTTCGTTTAAGCCACCCGCTACGCCGAAGTTTAACAGCTTGTCCACGTCGAATTTACTCACCAAAAGCTGCGTGCCAAGCGCGGCGTTTACTTTGCCTACACCGCAAATACAAAGGGCTATGTCTTTTCCGTAAGCCGTGCCGACGTGCACGGTTTTTCCGCTTACCGTAAGCGAACGGGTAATTTGCATTTCGCTCAATAAAATTTCCGCTTCGCTTTGCATAGCGATTACTGCACCAATCATAGTTTCACCTTTTAACCTTTATTTCCTTGTTTTTTTTCTTGCGTTATGATATAATAAAAATATACAAAAACCTACAACGGACCTAAAACGCAATCCACTCTGCGCTTTCAAAATCCGCTTCCGAACAGACGGTAAGTACGTGATTTTCAAAAATTCGAGTGCAAATTTGTACAGGCAGGGCAATTTCGCCGTAAAATACGTTCCCGCGAGCATAGCACAGCTTGTATAAATCATGTGCAAGCGTTCCGCCTAACCATTTTACCGCGCTTTCCTTTACCGTCCAATGCCGTAAAAAATCTTCCTTAGTCGCAATTTCACTGCGTTCGGCTTCGGTAAATTTTTTAACGATAGCAGGAAACGCCACCGTTCTGGAAAGGCATTCCGCGTCAACGCCTACGTTTTCGTCGGCGATAGCGATAAAAAGCAGGTCTTGCGTGTGTGAAACGGAAAAAAAGAGCGGCGAATGTTCGCTTTGCCGTAAAAAGGGCTTGCCCGTTTCCGTGCGCAAAATTATCGGCTCTTTCACGCCGAAAAATCGGGTGAGGAGCGTTTTCACCGCTTCTTCCGACGAGGAATAATTGCTTGTTTTTGTATAGAATATTTTTTCCATATACGATATCAATTATAACAGGAGTACAAAAAAATGTCAAGAGCTGAAAGGGCAAAAGCCTTTTTTTTGCAGGGCTATAACTGTTCGCAGGCGGTTGCGCTTGCATTTGCCGACTTGATGGGTCTGTCGGAGGAGATTATCAGTAAAATAACGCAACCGTTCGGCGGGGGCTTGGGCAGGCTTCGTTTAACTTGCGGAGCAGTAAGCGGTATGGCAACGGTTGTCGGAATGGTATTTGCCGACGCCGAGCTTTCCGCAGAGGGGAAAAAGGAAACGTACGCTATCGTGCAACGTTTGTGCGGAGAGTTCCAATCGCAAAACGGCAGTTTAATCTGTAAAGAATTGCTCACAGGCGCACATTTGCAGGTGTCCGTTGGCGGAGAAGCGGAGCAGCGCACGAAAGAATATTATAAAAAACGTCCTTGTGCCGAGCTTGTTTATTGTGCAGCGGATATTTTAGAAAAATATTTAACGGAGCAGGGGAAGCTTTAATTCTTTCAGCTTATCATACTTTTTTAGGAAATAAATATAGAAAGAAAAACGCGTGGGATATTGGTTAGCCTCACGCGTTTAATCATCGTTATTTTTTATTTATTGCTTTTAGAAACGTTGAAGTAATATTCTACAACGTCGCCGTCCTGCATGATATATTCTTTACCCTCGGAGCGTACTTTTCCTTTTTCTTTCGCCGCAGCGATAGAACCAAGCTCCAACAATATTTCCCAGTTCACAACGTCCGCGCGGATAAAGCCTTTTTCAAAATCGGTATGGATTTTTCCCGCCGCCTGCGGTGCTTTCGTTCCTTTCACAATCGTCCAAGCGCGCGTTTCCTTTTCGCCTGCGGTAAGATAAGAAATCAAACCAAGTAACGCATACGATTTTTTGATAAGTCTGTCCAAACCGCTTTCGCCCAAACCGAATTCTTCCATAAACACCGCTTTGTCTTCGGGGTCCATTTGCGATAACTCTTCTTCCGTTTTTGCACAGATGACCAACACCTCCGCACCCTCTTTTGCTGCAAATTCTTTTACCAAATTGACAAAGGGGAGTTCGTTTTCGTTCTTGCCCATATCGTCTTCTTTGATATTCGCCGCGTAAATGACGGGTTTGGTCGTCAAAAGGAAGCAGTTTTTCATAAACTCTTCTTCGCCGTCGGATAAGGGGAAGTTACGCGCGGGCTTTTCGCTTTCCAAATGGGCATATAAACGTTCTAAAAACGCATATTCCTCTTGCGCCTTTTTATCTGCGCCGCCGCGTGCTTGCACCTTTACCTTGTTCATGCGGTTTTGTACCGCTTCCATATCGGATAAAACAAGCTCTAAATTGATGGTTTCAATATCGGTAACGGGATCTATTTTGTTATCTACGTGCGTGATGTTCGCGTCCTCAAAACAGCGTACCACGTGCACGATAGCATCTACTTCGCGGATATGGGAAAGGAACTTGTTTCCCAAGCCCTCGCCCTTGGACGCGCCTTTTACCAAGCCTGCGATATCCACAAATTCGATGACGGCAGGGGTAACTTTTTTACTGCTGTACAAGGCTGCAAGCTTGTCCAACCGTTCGTCGGGAACTGCCACGACGCCTACGTTCGGCTCTATGGTGCAAAAGGGATAGTTGGCACACTCCGCACCTGCGTGCGTAATGGCATTGAACAGGGTGGATTTTCCTACGTTGGGAAGTCCTACAACTCCAAGTTTCATAATAATATACTTCCTTTTTTAAGCGTTGAATAAAAAATTTCCTATATATTATAATATAAAATTCAAAATTTGGCAAATCAAACTTGACCTATTTTGAAAAATGTGCTAATATTATTTAAGAAAAATACCGCAAACGAAAAATGCGTATAAAATAAAGGTAGTATTATGGATTATAAAAAACATATCGCACAAAAAATAAAAATTGAAGGAATCACCGAGGCAGAGATATACGATTGTATTGCTCTTCCGCCTAATTTGGAAATGGGGGATTATGCAATTCCCTGCTTCAAATTTGCGAAATTGCTTCGGAAAAGTCCCGTTATGATTGCGGAAGAGTTAAAAAATACCATTTCCGCAGACGAGGTTATCAGCGAGGTAACAGCGGTAAACGGATATCTTAATTTTAAGATAAACAAAAACGGATTTGTGCGCGATACGTTGGATAAAATATTATCGCAGCAAGAAAGTTACGGCTCGGATACGGTAGGCAACGGAAAAACGGTGTGTATCGACTATTCTTCTATCAATATCGCAAAACCTTTCCATATCGGACATTTATCTACGACGGTTCTTGGCGGCGCGTTATACCGTATTTTTAACTGTTTGGGCTATAAAACGGTGGGTATTAACCACTTGGGCGATTACGGAACGCAGTTTGGGAAGCTCATTTCCGCATATAAGCGTTGGGGGGATAAAGCGACTGTGGAAAAGGGCGGTATTCGCGCTTTGAACGAGTTATACGTTCGTTTTCATCAGGAAGCGGAAACGCACCCCGAATACGACGACGAGGCACGCGCGTACTTCAAAAAAATCGAGCAGGGCGACGAAGAATGCCAAGCCTTGTTTAAGTGGTTTAAGGAACTTACGCTCAAAGACGTGCAAAAAATATACGATATGCTGGATATTCACTTCGATTCGTACGCAGGGGAGAGCTTTTATTCGGATAAAATGCAGCCCGTTGTAGAAGAATTAAAGGAAAAGGGTCTGTTGACGGAAAGCCGCGGTGCGCAGGTGGTGGATTTGGAAAACTACGGAATGCCGCCTTGTATCATTTTGAAATCGGACGGCAGCTCTTTGTACGCTACGCGCGATATGGCAGCGGCAACCTACCGTAAAAAGGAATACGATTTCGACAAATGCCTTTACGTAGTAGCATATCAGCAAAACTTGCATTTTAAGCAATTTTTCAAGGTTCTTGAAATGATGGGTAAGGAATGGGCGAAAGACCTTGTACACGTTGCCTACGGTATGGTTTCGTTGGAAGAGGGAACGATGTCTACCCGAAAGGGGAACGTAGTCTTTTTGGAGGACGTTATCGCCAAGTGCATTGAAAAAGCATATACCATTATCGACGAAAAGAATCCCAATCTTGAAAACAAGCTGGACGTTGCGCAAAAGGTGGGCGTTGGCGCGGTAATCTTTGGGGCTTTGTATAATAATAAAATTAAAGATATCGTCTTTTCGTACGATAAGGTGCTCAATTTCGACGGCGAAACAAGCGTGTACGTGCAATATACCTGCGCGCGTGCAAATTCCGTACTGCAAAAGGGTGGAATCCCGCAATCGTTTGACATTCCGCAGCTGTCCAATGAAGAAATAGAGCTTGTCAAAGCCATTTCCACCTTCCCTGAAACGGTAAAAGCGGCAGCGGAAAAATACGAACCGTCGCTGATAGCCCGTTTTGCCGTGGATGTTGCTCAGAAATTTAATAAATTCTATTTCGATTGCAAAATTTTGGCGGCAGAGGACGAAAAGACAAAGAATTTCCGTCTTGCGCTTACCAACGCTACGCTTATTTCTTTAAGAAACGCGTTTGCACTCTTGGGAATAGGTATTCCTGATAAAATGTAATAAAATAGGAAAAGAGAACAATAAAATGACAGAAAAAACGCTTCATGACGGAGCGTTTTTTGCTTTTTTTCAGGAAATGTGGAAAAATTTTCCGTCAAACCCTTTCATTTTTGAAAAAAATATGTTATGATTAAATGTAAGATAGGTGAAAGGCATGAACGATAAGCTTTTTTACAATAATATCCAGAATATGTTGGATTCTAAAAAATCAGGCGATCACGCGTGGTTTTTGTCCCTTTTGAACGACGAAGAACAAAAACGTTACGAGGATAGCCATATCGCGGCGGTAATGCAAATGCTCCGTATCGCGCGTATCCGTCCGCACACTTTGGCAATCAAACAGGCAAAAGCGGAAATTGCTGCTCTTGAAAAAGACCAAGACAACGCAGCGGAAAATTATAAAAAAATCCGTTTTTTGTTGGCGGAGATACAACGCCACCAAGACAAACGGGAAACGTACCGTCCTTTTTTTGACGAGCCGTATTTTGCCCGCATGGACCTCGTGGATAATATAGAGGGGTATAACAGCTATTATATCGGAAAAAAAGGGGACGTGAAGCTGGAAATTGTCGATTGGCGCGCTCCGTTGGCAAGGCGCTACTATCAAAAGAGCTGTTCCTTTTTCAAGATAAACGAATACGAATATAAAACGGTACTGCGTCGGGCGATTCGCACGAAAAGCGGACAGGTATTAGATTTCAAAAACGAATACCTGTCCTTAAAAGACTACTTATCCTCCGAAGAGATAGCCGACAGAGACGAGGAGAACGTATTAGACCCGTATCTTCGTGAGATTATCAAAAGCAGGAAAGAAGAAGCGGCGGTAAAAGACATTATCGAAACGATACAGGAAAAGCAGTACGAGATAATCACTTGTCCCGAAAAGAGCAATTTTGTATTGCAAGGCTGTGCAGGTAGCGGAAAAACGATGGTAATGTTGCACCGTTTAAGCTATTTGATGTATAATAACGAAGAGATAAAGCCGCGCGACGTGCTAGTGATTACGCCGAGCAATTCGTTTAATGCGTTTATCGATGAGCTTGCGGAAATCTTGGAGTTGGAGCGTGTAAAAACGATTACGGCGTTTGAATATTTCCTGCAAGTATTAAAAAATGAAAAAATTGATATTGCGGATAAGATAGACGTAACGCAGAAAGAAAGCGTTGCGTATTTAGAATACGTATATTCTCCGAAATTCGTTGCGGACGTGCAGAAAAAATTGGATAAGGTTTACGAAGATTTGTACGGTCTGTTTACCAGTGAAGAATGCAAAGACTTTATCTTGGATATTTTACGCAACGTAGAACAGCAGCTGTTGGCGTATGAGGGAATCAAAAACGCGTCTATGCGCGTACGCCGCGCCGTTTTGGGGGAAATAAAGGAACGCAAAGAGGGTGGCTTATATTACACCAAGGCATTCCGAGAACTGATGAATTGCGCTTTGGATATTCAAGACTTTTTAGGCGGTACGTTGAAAAGCGAAAACGCGAAATCGCCCGAATATTTTTACCGTCAGCTGATATCCTTTTATAAAAGTGCGGGATTTTTCGTGCGTAACGTAGAAAAAATAGTGGAAATTGCGACGGCGGACTTGGACGAGCTGCGCACGGCGTTGGAAAAGGAAATGACCGATTTAATGCGTTTCCGTCAAAAGATAGGAACGGTAGAAACGTATTTGTATGCCGATAGAATAGCGCGCAGAAAAGAACTGATAGAAGAGGTAGATAAGGTAAAAGAAAGGGTGGTCTTGATAGGCGAACGCTCTGTCGGTTTTTCCGAATTTTATCGTTATTTGCGAGGCGAGAAAGAGTTCTGCGAAGTAGGCGCAAGCGACGGCTTTATCGATATCGTGAGGTATTTTTATCGGGAAACGGTAAAAAAATATAAAGTGAAATACGGCATGACGTCCAAAGCTATGTACCGTTCGGACGCGTATGCGCTTTGCCGTATTTGCGCGGGGATAAGCGAACGACTTTCGCCCGTGTATTCGTATATTTTTGTCGATGAAGCGCAGGATATATCCGCTTGTGAATACGAATTGCTTCAAAAAATCAATCCAAAAGCTTCCTTTAACGTGTTCGGGGATATTGCGCAAAACGTAACGCCTTGGCGCGGAGTAAAAAACTGGAAGGAAGTCTTTCCCCATTTTGAAACGTACACTCTAAACCAAAATTACCGAAACACCAATCAAATCGTAGAATTTGTTGCAAGGCATTTGCAGGTAGATATGCAACCGATAGGCTTTGACGGTCCTGAGGTATCGCAGATAACGCCACGGGAAATTAGTGGCTTTTTCCGAGATACAAAGGGTTTGAAAACGATTATTTGTTCGGAAGAAAATAAGGCGGCGTATTTGAAAAAGACGTATAACGACCCGTCGGTAAAGGGCAAGGTATCCCGCACGAAAATCAACGTGATGACGGTATATGAAAGTAAGGGGTTAGAATTTACTTCCGTTGCCGTAGATCCAACCAATCTTTCGGATAGTGAATTGTACATTGCTTATACGCGAGCATTAAAACAGCTTGCCGTTATTACAAAAAAGGGGCGTTAAATGGGAAAAACGATATAAATGGGTATTTTTTTGCGTGAAAAGAGTGCTTGTCGCAAAAAAAATCGTTCAAACATTTGAAAAAAATAAAAAAATATGTTACAATAAGGTTAAAATGGTAGATTTTAACGAAAAATTGTAGGTAAGATATATTTTGTTAAAAAGTAACGGATAGAGGATAAAATGGCAAAAGAAGTGAAACAGGAAGAAAAGAAAAACGAGTACAGCGCGAAAAATCTGGAAGTATTAGAGGGATTAGACGCCGTTCGTATGCGCCCCGGTATGTATATCGGCTCGACGGGAATCAAAGGGTTGCACCATATTCTTTGGGAAATCGTGGATAACGCAATCGACGAGGCGGCAAACGGACACGCAAACAAAATTAAGGTTACGCTGCACGAAGACGGCAGTGCTTCGGTAGAGGACAATGGGAGAGGTATTCCCACCGATATACACCCGAAAGAGAAGGTTTCGGGTGTTCAGCTTGTTTTTACCAAGCTTCACGCAGGCCGTACGTTCGGTCAGGGCAACTACGAATATTCGGGCGGCTTGCACGGCGTTGGCGCATCCGTTACCAATGCGCTTTCCGAATGGCTTACGGTAGAAATTTACCGTAATAAACGTATTTATAAAATGAGCTTCCATTCCCGTTATAACGCAAGAAAGAAAAAGGTGGAATCGGGGCTTCCCGACGGACCTTTGGAAGATACGGGCATAAAAACCAATCGCAAAGGTACGTTCGTGCGGTTTAAGCCGGACGCAAGCGTTTTTTCTGAAACGAGCTTCGATTTGGAAACGGTAGAGGAAAGATTAAACCAGCTCGCCTTTTTGAACAGAGGCGTGGAAATCACGTTGGTGGACGAACGTATCACAATGGCAGACGTAAAGCGCAGCCGTGCGGCGTTTGGCGACGATATCGTCGAGGAAGAGGGCGAAACGGCAACCCAAACGGCTGAAACGGAAGAACTTGCACCGCAAGCTTTGCTTATGGAAGATACGGAATCGGTTTTGGAAACGGAAGGTCAGTTGGATCTTTTTGGCTTAGAGCCGCAACAATCGCTGTTTGCAGAGGTGGACGAGGTTACGCTGGAAAGCGAGCCGTACAGAGAGGTTTTCCGTTACGAGGGCGGTATTTCCGACTACGTGAAAAGTCTTAACGACGGAGAAAGAAAGCTGTATTCCCAACCTATTTATTATAAGGCGACGAAAAACGATATTCAGGTAGAGTTCGCCATTCAGCATACGGGCGCGTACCGTGAAAAAATCTTTTCTTTTGTTAACAATATTCCTACTCCCGAGGGCGGGTATCACGAAATGGGATTCCGTTCGGGGTTGACCAGAGTATTAAACGAATTTGCCAGAAGCAACGGTTATTTGAAAGAAAAAGACGCCAATTTCCAAGGCGACGACTTTGGGGAAGGCTTAACGGTTGTTTTGTCTATTAAAATGGCAAACGTGCAGTTTGAGGGTCAAACCAAGACGAAGCTTGGCAACACGGAAGCTCGACCTGCCGTAGAGGGCACGGTAATAGAGGGCTTTAACGAATTTAAGAACGTCCGTGGTTACAAAAAGACCATGGAAGAAATTATCAAAAAGGCGCAAGGTGCGGCAAAATCCCGAATTGCGGCAAAGACGGCAAAGGAAGCTGCTCGTGAGAAAAATAAGATTGACGGCTTAAATTTGGTTGGTAAATTGGCTGCTTGTTCGGGGAAAAAGCCCGAACTCAACGAAATGTTTATCGTAGAGGGGGATTCGGCAGGCGGAACGGCAAAACAGGCGCGTGTAAGACAATATCAGTCCATTTTACCTTTGCGCGGTAAGCCGCTCAACGTCGAAAAGAAAAAGCTTGCGCAAATTTTGGAGAACGAAGAAATTCGTACCATGATCAGCGCAATCGGCGCGGGTATCGACCCCGATTTCAAGCTGGATAAAATCAATTATCACAAAGTAATTATTCTTTCGGATGCCGACCAAGACGGTATGCATATCCGTTGTATTTTGTTGACGTTTTTCTTCCGCTATATGCGCCCGCTTGTCAATGCGGGGCACGTATATATCGGTATGCCGCCCCTTTATAAAGTATATAAGGGCGATAAGGTAGAATACGCATACGACGATAAAGAACTCAATGAAAAGATAGAAAAAATCGGCAAAGGCTATCAGCTGCAACGGTATAAAGGTTTGGGTGAAATGAGTGCGGATCAGCTTTGGGAAACGACGATGAATCCCGCCACCCGCAACCTCACGCAGGTAACGGTGGAGGACGCCGCAAAAGCCGAGCGTATGATTACGACTCTTATGGGCGATAAGGTAGAGGGCAGAAAGGAATTTTTGGCGAAATACGCCAACTTTAATAAACGGGATACGTTTATGGAAAAGATAGAAAAAACGGAGAAAAAGGAGAACGGCAATGGCGAGAAATAAGAAAGAACCGGAAATGATTGAGCCGACTGGTCAATTGTACGTAGAGCCGTTGGAAAAGGTGCTCCATACCTCCATGCTCCCGTATGCGGAGTTTGTTATTTTAGACCGTGCTCTGCCTCGTGTAGAGGACGGCTTAAAGCCCGTTCAGCGGCGTATATTGTACACCATGCACGAAATGGGTCTTACGCCCGATAAGCCGCACAAAAAAAGCGCGCGTATCGTCGGGGATTGTATGGGTAAATTCCACCCGCACGGCGATAGTTCCGTATATGATGCCATGGTGCGTATGGCGCAAGATTTCAATATGGGCAAAACCTTGGTAGATGGACACGGAAACTTCGGTTCGGTGGATGGCGACCCTGCCGCGGCTATGCGTTATACGGAAGCGCGTATGCAGCCGCTCGCATTAGAGCTTTTAAGAGATATCGACAAGGAAACGGTAGGCTTTTCGTTAAACTTTGACGACAGCTTAAAAGAACCCGACGTATTGCCGGGGCGTTTTCCCAATCTGCTTGTCAACGGAGCTTCGGGAATTGCAGTAGGCTTGGCGACCAACATTCCCACGCACAATTTAGAGGAAGTGATTAACGGCGTTGTGGCGTATATAGACAATCCCGCCATTTCGTTGGAAGAAATGATGACGTATATTCCTTGTCCCGATTTTCCTACGGGCGGCTTGATTATCGCAAACGAACTTATTCAAGCGTATAAGACGGGGCGTGGAAAAATCACGATTCGCGCGAAAATACACGCGGAAAAGACGGATAGCGGCAAAACCAATCTCATCATTACAGAGCTGCCTTATCAGGTAAATAAAGCGCAGTTGCTTCGTAAAATCGTAGATTTGCGCGAAGAAAAAAAGGAAGAACTTGCGGGCTTGGATTACGTGGCGGACGAATCGGACAGAACGGGTATGCGCGCGCTTATTCGCGTGAAAAAAGATGCTGACGTGGACGCGATTTTGAAGTGCTTGTATAAATATACCGATTTGGAGGTTACGTTCGGGATCAATATGGTGGTAATAGCCGACGGAAAGCCGCAACAGCTGGGGCTTATGGAGGTTATTCGCCATTACGTGAAGTACCAACAGCAGGTAATTAAACGCAGAACTCTGTTTGAATTAAAGCAAGCAGAAGCCCGTTGTCATATTTTGGAGGGATTAATTATTGCCGTTCAAAATATCGACGAAGTGATTGCCATTATCAAAAAGTCGGAAAGCACGGGCGATGCAAGAAGCAAGCTTATGGAACGTTTCTCTATTACGGAAACGCAGGCACAGGCAATTTTGGATTTGCGCTTGGCTCGGCTTACCAAGCTTGAAATTTTCAAGCTGGAACAAGAGCTGAAAGAGTTGAAGAAGCTGATTAAAAAGCTTTCCGCTATTTCCAAGAGCGGCGATTTGCAGCTTCAAGTGGTAAAAGAAGAGATTACGGAAATCAAAAATTCCTATCCTACGCCGAGAAAGTCGAAGTTGGTATTTACCCGCGACGAGGCGGACGCTACGGTGGCGGCTGCTCCCGAAAAGAAAGCGGGGCAAACGTGTGCGCTTGTCTATACAGCGGATGAAAAAATAAAGGTTCTTATCGGTAAGCAGGCAGAGGCGTTGGCGAAACCGTTAGAGGGTAAGTACAAGCCGCAGCTTGTTGCGCTGAATACCTTAAAAACCAAAACGGATAAAACGATTTTTGCCTTTACCAATTACGGTAATTGTCATAAATTGGATATTTCCGAAGAGGATTTGGAATGCAAACTCTCCGATGAGGGCGTTAGCTTGAAAGAAGTGTCCAAAGACGCGGAAATGGGCGAGCGTATCGTTTCATGGTTTGCCGTGGGCGAAAAGTTGCCGTACGGTAGCTTGCTGTTCTTTACCAAAAAGGGTATGATTAAAAAGTCCGATTGGAACGAATACGAACAGCGCAAAGTGTCTTTCCAAGCCGTAAAATTAAACGAGGACGACGAACTTATCGCCGTGGAAGAGGATACGAACGACGAGGATACGATTATCATCGTTACCAAAGAGGGAATCTGTCTTAACGCCATGAAAGACGATATTCCCACGCAAGGCAGAATTTCGGCGGGCGTTCGGGGAATCATGTTGCATGAAGGCGATAGCGTCGTTTTGATGACGCAAATCAACGGCGAGGGCGAGATTGTCATCGCCACAGACGAAGGGAAGTTTAAGCGGGTTATCTCCTCGCAAATTGAGCCCTCTAAACGATATAGAAAAGGTTCGATTATCGTAGGACTTCGCGACGGAGCAAGCGTTCTTGCAGCAAGCTACGTAACCGTTCCGTATAAGCTTGCGGTTGTGGAGAAAAACCATAACGTATCGGAAATATCCAGTGAGGACGTCTTTATCTCCATGCAAAGCGCGCGCGCGAAAAAGCATTCCCGTTATGCGGAAGATTCTATTGCGCAAGTAATTCCTTTGCCTTATAAAAAGGAAGAATAAAAGGAAGATTAAACGGATAAAATTGGTTATAAACCGCAAAAAACCGACATAATATATTTCGTAACGATAATGCGGAGGTCGGGATTTTGTGGGATTATATTGAAGAAAGAGTAAAAAAATGTGCGGAATATATCGTTGCGACAGGCTGTACTGTGCGTGCGTGTTCCGCGCATTTTTCTATCAGTAAATCAACGGTACATAAAGACGTTGCCGAACGTTTGAAATACATAGACGAGGATTTATACGAACGTACGCGTAAGGTGTTGGCACTCAATTTAAGCGAACGGCATATTCGCGGCGGGGAAGCCACGCGTGAAAAATATTTGCGCGAAGCGGAAAATGGGGACTAATTTTTATAAAATAAGGACGGAAGGTATATCCATACGCTTTCCGTCTTTTTTTAAGCAGAGCGCAAGGAAATTGCGTTATATGCTTGAATTTTCTATGAAAATGTGATATAGTATATGCAAGAGTACGTACAGGAGAAAAGCTATGAAAAAAGTCGTGGTTATCGGATTGGGGATTATAGGTGGGTCTATCTGCGGAGCGTTGACAAGCGCGGGATATACCGTTGACGGATACGGCAGAAGCGCGCAGTCGGTGGAATATGCGTTGCAGGCAGGATATATCCGTCAAAGAGCGACAAATCTCTCCGAATACGACGTGGTGTTTATCGCCGTTCCCCCACAAACTACGTTAGACTATCTTCGCAACGGAAATTTCAAGGACGGAGCGCTTGTTATGGATATTTGCGGCGTTAAGGAAGCTCCTGAAAAAGCGGTGTATGAAAGTAAGAAAAATTATCGTTACGTAGGTTTGCACCCCATGGCGGGAAAGGAAACCTCTGGGATAGCTTCTGCTTCTCCAAACCTGTTTGTCAATGCAAATTTGATTATTACGCACGCCCCGCAAACGAGGGAAGAGGACGTGGCGGAAGCCAAAGAATACGCGAGGGCAATGCGTTTTGGGAAAATCGTGGAATGTACCGCAGAAGAGCACGATAAAAAAATCGCGCTCACTTCCCAGCTTGCACATATCGTATCCAACGCCTACGTAAAAAGTGAACAGGTTATCGGCTGCGAGGGATTTACGGGCGGGAGTTTTCAGGATATGACGCGCATAGCGGGGGTTGATGAAAAGGTGTGGACTCCGTTATATGCTTGCAATCGAAAAAATATCGTTCACGAGCTGAACGGGCTTATCGGGAAATTAACCGAATACCGAGACGCGCTTGTTAACCAAGACGACGTTGCGCTTTCGGACAAATTAAAAGAGGGTCGTTTGATTCGGGAAAATATCAAGCGGGGCAACGATTGATATTTTTTCAAAAAATAAAGACATTTTGTTTACTTTTTGTTCAATATTTGTTATAATTGTTTTATATTCAGTAAAAAATGTCGAAAAATGTCGAAAAATATCCCATGGAACAAAAATGAACGCTTGCACGGTTACAATTTTCACCACAACGGACGGTAAGGAAAGTAAAACGGTTCAAAAGGGCGAAATGCAATTTTCAACGCCCGTTTTGCTTTGGTATTCGGACGAAAATGCACGGGTAACGCTTACGGTGGAAAGAAACGTGGTTTGTATTCAGCGTGAGGGCGATTACGGTATGTCTTTGCGGTTGGAGCAAGGCAAAACTACGGACGGATTTCTGACGGTAAACGGCGCGCAAGGTCAAATGAAAGCGCATACGACAAAGGTGAATTATTCCGTCAGCGACACATCTTTATTGCTGTTATTGCATTATTCTCTTATTTTCGGCGATGAACAGCAAGAGAGGCAAGAAATGCAAATTCGGTTAACGGCACGCATAGAAAAATAAGACAAGGTAGGAAGGGTATATGAAAATAGAATATTTAGGTCATTCCTGCTTTTGTCTTACGACGGAAACGGGGAAAAAGATTATCACCGACCCCTACCAAGGAGTGGGATATTCGTTGCCCGATGGTTTGTCGGCGGATATCGTAACGGTCAGCCACGAGCATTTCGACCATAACGCCGTACATTGCCTGCAATCGGTAACTTGGGTGGTCAAAGACAGCGGAACGCATTCTATCGACGGAATAACGTTCAAGGGGTTTCCCACTTGGCACGATGATAAGCAAGGCAAGCTTCGCGGTAAAAATACGGTATATATCATCGAGGCGGACGGCTTGTCGGTTGCGCATCTCGGGGATTTGGGCGAAGAGGATAATCTTGCTTTGATACAGGCGTTAAAAGATATAGATATTCTGCTGATACCCGTTGGTGGAACTTATACCATCACCGCCGAGCAAGCCAAGCGGTATATCGAACAAATATCGCCGAAAGTAGCCGTACCTATGCACTATTTGCCTGTCGACGGAACGTTGGATATAGCCAAGGCGGACGCTTTTTTAAGTCTGTTTGAGGACGTTACGTATGCAACCGAGGACGGCATTCTATTGGATAAAGACGTATTTACAAAGGAAAAAACGCAAATCATATTTATGGAGCGTGGAAAAAAGATATGGGCGAAAAGGAAATGAATGAATTTATCGAAGCGTGCAGAGAGTATCTCTTGACAATCGATATAGGTCGATTGCGCACGTACGGTAGAGAAAAAGGGGTGCCTTCCCCTACGAAAAAGCTTGAAAAAGAGCTTATAGAAGCCATTTTGGGGATTTTAAGCGGAAAGATTCAACCGGTTGCGCCTACCAATCGAGGCAAACCCGTCAAAAATAAAAACGTTGACCCCAAAATCCCCGAAACGATAGATATGCTTCGGTTTATGTATTTGGGGATTCCTACGCAAAAGACGGAAACGCCTGCAAAGGACGTTGCGCCCGTACAAACCGTACAAATCGTACAGGACGCACAAACTGCGCAAGCTACGACAACAACGCAAACAACACAAACTGCGCCTGCGCCCGCTGCCACGGAAATGCCGTTTATGCCCCAAGATAATTATCAATCGTTGTTTGATTTTCGGGATCGTTTGGCGAAATTCCAAGCAGAACACCCCAACAAACCCATGATTCAGTTAAAATCGCCGAAGTTTGAGGAGTTTGAGAAAAATCATCCTGCGGTGGAGGGGATATACCGCGGTCAGGTAGAGCAGCTTGGCGATGCAATGTGTGCATTGCCGTTAAATTGCGTTGATAACGGAATGCGTATCGTTCTGCCCAAAGATTGTATCGAGCGGTACGGCTTACGTGTTGGCGACGTTATTTCATGCGAGCTTGTACAAAACGGCGTATCGTTTATGCCGTCGAAAATTCATACGATCAACGAAACGCTTGCGGAAATGTATAACCGTAAACCCTTTGAAAGTAGTGAAGCCTGCTACCCGCATGAGCGTATTCATTTTTACAGCGAGGGAAGAAGCGATTCAGTAACGGCGAAATATTTGGATTGGATATTAACGGCGGCGAGAGGGCAGCGTGGAGTAATCCGTTCTGCGCCTAAGGCTGGAAAAACGCAAATTTTATACGAAATTGCAAATGGAGCGCCCAAAGCCAATATGGATTTGGCGATTATTGTCCTTTTGATAGGACAAGCGCCCGAAGAAATTAGCCGTTTCCGTAAAATCGTGAATAAGGAATCTTTCATTTTCACAACGTACGACGACGAACCTGAAAATCATGTTTTCAAAGCCGAATTTGCCTTAAAAAGAGCAAAACGCATGGCAGAAAGCGGGCACGACGTACTGTTGTTGGTGGATTCTATCAGTATGTTGGCAAAAGCGTTCAACGACACGGCGGAATCTTTGGGCGGTAAAACGCTTGCGGGCGGGTTAGAAAGCAAAACGTTGCAGTACGTAAAAAAATACTTTGGTACGGCAAGATGCTTGGAAAAATCGGGTTCTTTGACGATTATCGGCACGACAACGTGCGACAGCGGAAACCCTGCGGACGATATTATTGATAGAGAAATCAGCGCATTGGCAAACTTAGATATCGTTCTCAGCGACGATTTGGCGATGAAACGCGTGTTCCCTGCTATCGATTTTATCAAGTGTCGCGTTACGCAAAGCGACGCGCTCCGCGATATGGATCAGCTGCAATCGCATATCAAAACGCAATATCTGCCTAAATACGGCGCAGAAAAGCTGTTGCAAACAATCAAGGAATGCAAAACGCTAAAAGAATTGATTGTGCGAGTAATCGAAGAATGTAAAGAATAACCGCAACACATTACGGTAATCATAAAGCAAAAGGACGGTTTGCCGTTCTTTCCGTAAAGGTTTCGTGAAATGATTTTAGAGACTCGGCTTTTTATAAGTCGAGTGTTTCTTTTGTTCAACGTAAAACAACTTGCGTTATCTTTGCTTTTTTTGCTATAATTAATGCAACGACAAATAAGAATTTATGGGTAAGTATCATGGAATTTCATCAAAAATTACAGGAATTAAGAAAACAAAGAGGTCTTACGCAAGAGGAGCTTGCAACAAGCTTGTACGTCTCTCGAACGGCGATTTCAAAATGGGAATCTGGCAGAGGCTATCCAAATATTGACTCGTTAAAATCGATTGCAAAATTCTTTTCGGTAACGGTGGACCAACTTCTTTCCACTGACGAAATGTTGACGATAGCCGAAGTGGATAATAAACGAAAAGAAAAACATTTTCTTGATTTGATATACGGTTTGCTTGATATAAGTATTGCAATGCTACTTTTTCTGCCTTTTTTTGCAGAGAATATAGGTGGTAAAATTCAAAGCGTTTCGCTAATGAAGCTTAACGGCGTTCAACCTTACTTGAAAATAGCCTATATTACAGTTGTGGCTTTTATTGTTATAATGGGAGTTCTAACTCTTACGTTGCAAAACTGTCAAGCAGTCGTTTGGTTAAAATGCAAAACGATAATTTCCTTGGTGTTTGGCGTAGTTTCTGTATTGCTCTTTATAATAAGTTTGCAGCCTTATCCCGCATTGTTTGTATTTGCATTACAGGCAATTAAGATATTTATGCAAATAAAAAGGCAATGACACGAAAGGTATCACGTTTGTTACCTGCCGTTTCTTGATTTCTTTTCCACCCGCTGTTAAAATGTATTTAGGCGAAAGCTAATATAAAAAAGGTAGGTTGAATATGATTCAAAAGAAAAAGGCGTTTTTTATTGGGGTAAGCTTGGTGATTGTGTTTGTATTATGGACGTTGTTGGTGCGCTTAGTTGATGTTCAAGTAATAGGAGCACAAGAATCAAGCGTAGGGCTTGCAGTGTTAAACGGATTTGTTCACAAACTTATTGGAGTGAATATAGCTTTATACATGGTTACGGATTGGCTGGGGCTTGTGCCTATTGGTGTTGCATTTGGCTTTGCGATTC
The DNA here is from genome assembly GCA_045655725.1 of Candidatus Scatosoma sp. Classification (GTDB taxonomy): domain Bacteria; phylum Bacillota; class Clostridia; order Christensenellales; family Borkfalkiaceae; genus Scatosoma. Next base: position 2,816 of record JAZOPT010000072.1, on the reverse strand, counting down.
TCGGGTTAATACAATGGATACAAAGAAAAAGTTTCGTAAAAGTGGATTACAGCATACTCGTTCTCGGTGGCTTTTATATCGTTGTCATGGCGATATATATTCTCTTTGAAATTGTTGTCATCAATTATAGACCGATATTGATCGGGGGATATTTGGAAGCGTCCTATCCCTCGTCAACTACAATGCTTACGATGTGTGTAATGCCTACGGCAATAATGCAACTTCGTGCTCGTATAAAGAATAAAATATTGAGACGGTGCGTAGTACTTATAACCGCTATGTTTACGGCTTTTATGGTAATAGGCAGGGTTGTATCAGGTGTACATTGGATTACCGATATTATCGGAGGTGTCTTTATCAGTGCTGGACTTATAGAAATTTATTATTCTATAAGCGATTTAGATGTGCGGACAAATTAAATAAATCGTTTTATCTATTTTTTTATGATTTAGTGTTCTTTTTTAATGGGAAAAACGCTTTTTTACGGGTAGGTATTTTATTTTTGCAACCGTATGAAAAAAGAAAAAAGGTCAAGCTGCCCAAAACAAAAGGGAATGCGGAAATTTTTGGAAATAATTGTGAAAATATCTATAAATTTTTTCTATACCATATTTTGTGTTCATGTGCTTGACTTTACCACAAGATATGGTATAATATTAAAGCACAGTGTCTGAAAGCCACAATATATTGTGTTAAAAAATGTTGTTTAGACGCAACATATAGTATAAACGGAAGAATAAATTACGCCGATAAGGGGCGCGAGGAGGAGTTTGGTATGAAAGAGATGAAGATTATTAAAAGAAGCGGGCAGGAAGTTGTTTTTGACGTAGATAAAATTATTTCTGCTGTAAGAAAAGCAAATAAGGAAGTGGTAGAGTCCGCGCGGATTAGCGAAGAAGCGATTCACTCCATTTCCAATGCAGTTTCGGAGGAGTGTGCCAAGCTTGACCGTGCGCCGCACGTTGAAGAAGTGCAAGATATGGTAGAAAACCGCCTGATGGACATGAAGGCGTTTGTTTTGGCTCGTAAATATATTACGTATCGTTATACTCGTGAACTTGTTAGAAAGTCTAACACTACGGACGCGCAGATTTTGACACTTATCGAATGTAATAACGAAGAAGTAAAACAGGAAAATTCCAATAAAAATCCTACGGTAAACAGCGTTCAACGCGACTATATGGCAGGGGAGGTTTCCAAAGACCTTACCCGTCGTATTCTGTTGCCCGACGATATCGTTGCCGCACACGATCAAGGTCTTATCCATTTCCACGACGCAGACTATTTTGCGCAGCACATGCATAATTGCGACCTTGTTAATTTAGAGGATATGTTGCAAAACGGCACGGTTATTTCGGGTACGCTTATCGAAAAACCGCATAGCTTTTCTACGGCTTGTAACATTGCTACGCAAATCATTGCACAGGTGGCTTCCAACCAATACGGCGGTCAAAGTATTTCCTTAACGCACCTTGCGCCTTTCGTGGATATCAGCCGTAAAAAAATCCGTAGAGAGGTTGCGGAAGAATTGGCAAACGTAGGCGTTAAGGATGAAACGCATATCGCTGAAATCGCAGAAAAGCGTTTGCGTGATGAAATTAAAAGAGGTATTCAAACCATTCAGTATCAGGTGGTTACGTTGCTTACCACCAACGGTCAAGCTCCGTTCGTTACCGTGTTTATGTACCTGAATGAAGCTCGAAATGAACAGGAAAAATCCGACTTGGCTTTAATCATCGAAGAAACGTTGAAACAGCGTATTCGGGGTGTGAAAAACGAATCGGGCGTTTGGATTACGCCTGCATTCCCCAAACTGATTTACGTGTTAGAGCCGGATAATATTTCCGAAGAACAGCCGTATTGGTATTTGACGGAATTGGCGGCAAAATGTACGGCGAAGCGTATGGTACCCGATTATATTTCTGAGAAGAAAATGTTGGAATATAAGGTGGATAAAAACGGGGAAGGGCATTGCTATACCTGTATGGGGTGCAGAAGCTTTCTCACGCCTTACGTGGACGAAAATGGCAAGCCGAAATATTACGGCAGATTTAATCAAGGCGTTGTTACCATTAACTTGGTGGACGTTGCGCTCTCTTCTGGTCGCGATGAGACGAAGTTCTGGGAGATTTTCGACGAAAGATTAGAGCTTTGCTATCGTGCTTTGATGTACAGACATAACCGTTTAATGGGAACGCTTTCCGACGCTGCGCCTATTTTGTGGCAGTACGGAGCTTTGGCAAGATTGAAAAAAGGCGAAACCATCGATAAATTGTTGTTCGGTGGATATTCTACCATTTCGCTTGGCTATGCAGGCTTGTACGAATGTGTAAAGCACATGACGGGAAAATCGCATACGGACGAAGACGCGAAGCCGTTTGCACTTGCCGTAATGCAACGCATGAACGATAAGTGTAAGCAATGGAAAGCGAAAGAAAATATCGATTTTTCTTTGTACGGAACGCCGTTGGAAAGCACGACGTATAAGTTCTCTAAGTGCTTACAAAAACGCTTTGGCGTTATCCCCGGGGTTACGGATAAAAACTATATTACAAACAGCTATCACGTTCACGTAACAGAGCCGATAGACGCTTTTGAAAAGCTTGCTCTTGAATCTAAATTCCAGGCGCTTTCTCCCGGCGGCGCGATCTCTTACGTGGAAGTTCCGAATATGCAGAACAATCTCGAAGCCGTTATGTCCGTCATGCGCTTCATTTACGATAACATCATGTACGCAGAGCTCAATACCAAGAGCGACTTTTGTCAGGTCTGCGGCTACGATGGTGAGATCGAGATCAGAAACGATGAAAACGGCA
>JAZOPT010000071.1:0-8869 GCA_045655725.1 Candidatus Scatosoma sp. | reverse complement strand
GTGTTCGAATCGCGTCTCCCCTGCCAAACCTGTATCTTTTAGGTACAGGTTTTTTGTTTAGCAAACGGTAGAGTAGCGTTTCCCACCAAAACCACAGTTTGCGTATTCGAATCGCGTCTCCCCTGCCAAACCTGTATCTTTTAGGTACAGGTTTTTTGTTTTTTCTCATTTGATAATTGTCATAAATAACAATCCTATTTTACTAAATTTTAACAGAATTGTCAATACAATCATCCAAAAAAGAAACGCCCCGAGTAAAAATTCGGAGCGTATTTTATTTATCACAGCAAATAAGCCAATTTTTCTTTTAATTGTCGATAATCGAAAATTTCCACGTAGTCTAATCCACCGATACGAACGTGGCTATCACCGCCACCGTCGCCGAAATCATCTCCAACGTATAAAATTTCTTCCTTTTCGTATCCGTTCTCTTTTGCGTACGTCATAATTGCGTCGTACTTATTATATTTCTTTTCGGAAAAATCAAAAGAGGACGAGCCGCCGATATATACCGTATAATCAGGAAACAGAGCTAAAACTTCGGGGTATAACACTTTGCGCTTTTCTCTGGTAGGGTCAAACGCGATTTTATCGGCAATATCCGCTTTCGTACCAAGCAAAGGAAATGTTACCATACCCGTAGAGTGAAACTCTATCCCCTCCCCCTTAAACTGCGTATATTCGTATTTTTCGCGAAGATATTGCGCGTTTTTGATAAACAAATCTTTATCTGGCGAAGTAACCGTTCGGCGAACAATCACAAAACGACCGTCCACGATTCGGCTTTCTTCCATTCCGTAATTACCCAAAATGTCGATAGGATATTCGTTCATTTGACCGTAAATACGTTCTGCACCGCCTGCGCCAACCATTAACAGCTTGTATTTCTTGCCCAAAGCATCTAAAACGGCTTTGTTTTCTTCTTCCAATTTAGAACGGTGTTGCGTGAGCGTTCCGTCTAAATCGAAGCAAATCAACCTCTTCATTTGTAGCCTTTTATCCTTAAAAGTATTTCTTCATTATAATAGGCTTTACCTTTTCCGTTAAGCCTAAATCGTGAATAAGCGTAAGAACGGTGTAACGATCGCGAACGGTATAAGCTTTTTCAATCATTTCTTCCATGGTTTCTTTTCTCACGCCGATTTCCGAAAAACGCACAGGACAACCCATTTTTTGGAGCATTGCACGCATTTCCTCCACCGTAGGCAATTATTCTTACCTTTTAACCGAAAATTTCTTCTTTGCGATACGCTCGGGTAAACGCTCTATGACCGCTATGGTCCACCACCTCTACGCGCACCCACGTATCTTTATCCGACATTTCAAACTGCGAGGTGGTAACAGATTCTCCGTTTTGCGCAATTTCAGTCTTTCTATGTCTACCGTTCGTTACAAAAATAATGCGTTCCGCTTCGCTTGTTTTTACGTTCAACACGCCGTTTTCGTTAGAAAGAGCAAAAATGCGAGGCCCTGTCGAAGCGTAAAATTCTTTATTTTCCATTGCGGAAATAATCGAGTCGTATTCAAGCTTGTCCGCAAGAATATACGTAACGCCGCCAAACGAATCGTTATACGGACTATCGGCTGGGTGTTTATCGTGGTTATCGTCTGCTGCAATCATACCCATCGTCAAGCCGCGCGACGTTTGGTAATCGTAATAATGTTGATTATATTCAAAGAAACCCATCTGATAACAACTGTGATTATATACTTCCATAGCAAAGCATTCGTCATACCCTGCTGCCGCCGTTTCATTTTCAAACGACCACGTAGGATGATTATGGCAAACGATATACCCGCAAGCCTTTGCGTCTGCTATCATTTTTTTAATAAACGCCACGTCTCTGCTACGGTTTTCCACGTAATAATGATATTGCAACGTTTTCTTTTCCTCTTCGGGGATATATTTCGTGATATTCGGTGTATAATACACCATTTTATTTTTCGGGGTTTTAGAATATAAATTTAAGTGGATCTGCGAAGAATAAATATAATCTACGGGCACGTCGCGGATATACGCCTCGTATGCCGTTAAAAACAAAATATTTTCATCATTCAAATCAGAATGGTCAATAAGCCGTTCGTGGTCGGTAATCGCCACAACGGAGTATCCGCGTTTTTTGTACTCTTCTTTTACTTGTTCAGGTGTCCATTTCCCGTCGGAAAGCACCGTATGACAATGCAAGTTTGCCTTATATTGATTTTGTCCTTCGCGTATCAACCACTTCATAATATGTTTTCTCCTTTGCTTTAATCGTTTTCACAACGTTCAATAGAACAAATAAAATCATTTTCAGAAATAATTTCGTTTAACCGAGTAGAAGAAAATTCTTTATCCGTATTGAGCGTAGCACTGTAAACCACTCTGTCTTCGCCTCTTTTGAGTACCAAATGGTTAAATCTGTCCGTACCGAAGATCTCTTTAATTTTTAAGTTTTCATCGCCCGTATGTACAAATTCGATTTTTACCGAATAATAACGTTTGGAATGAAAAACTTTCAAATTCATGTGGAAAATGCATTGCACGACAATCAGCAACGCCGTTGCGCCGATAGCGAGATAAAAAAGTCCTGCGCCGCACGCCATACCAACACCCGCAGACGTCCAAATACCCGCTGCGGTGGTAAGACCTTTTACTTCGTGCTGTTTATAAACGATCATTCCCGCGCCGAGAAAGCCGACGCCCGTAACGATTTGCGCCGCAATTCTGCCGGGATCGCCGTTTCCGATGTTGGTAGATATAATGGTCATAAGCGCCGAACCAACGCACACAATGGTATGCGTACGAATACCGGCTTCCTTAAAACGGAGTTTTCTTTCAAAGCCGATTGCAAAGCCTAATAAAACAGACAAAAGCAACCCGGGCATCATCCAAAGTTGACGAATAAATTCTTCCATTTTCCTTTTTCTCCTTATTCAAATATTTTATAATACTATTATACTCTTAATTTTATGCATAAACAATACAATTTTCGGTATTTATCCTATAAAAAACGGAGGTTAATTACAACAAATCTTTTACGGAGTTCAAGACGAACGTAGGCGTGTCTTGCGGCGTTGCTTTGGCAATATCGTCCAAAGTAGCCTCCCCTGTTAATACGCAAATAGTGTCCACTCCTGCATTTACGCCCGACGCAATATCCGTATAAAGCCTATCGCCAATGACCACCACGTCTTTCTTTTCGTAGCCAAATTTCTTCATAAGCTCGAAAATCATGGTAGGCTCGGGTTTTCCGATAAATATCGGCTTCTTGCCCGTAGCGTATTCAATTCCCACGCACATCGAACCGCAATCGGGTATAGCTCCAAAATCGACAGGGCAGACCCAATCGGGATTGGTGGCATAATAGGGCAAATCGTGTTTTGTTAATATCTCGCAGGTGGTACGAAGCTTTTGACCTGTTAATTCAGGATCAAAGGCGACCAAAACAGCGACAGCTTTATCCGTATAGTTTTGCGTTACGTTTAAGCCTGCGGATTTCAATTCTTTGATAAAGGACTTCGTGCCTTGCGCATATACCAAGCCCTTACCGAATTTTTCCTTAAAAATCATGATAGCCGCTTGCGCGGAAGTAAAGAAGTTTTCGTATCCCACCTCTTTAATCCCCAAACGGTTAAGCTTTTTTATGTAGTCTTTTACCGATTTAGACGGATTGTTTGTGATAAACGCATATCTGCCGCCCTCGTTTTTGATTTTTTTAAGCAAATCAATTACGCCGTCAAACAAATCGTTTTCACGGTAAATTGTTCCGTCCATATCAAAAAGAAAGAGCTTTTTCGTCAACAAAACGTCTGCATTTTTTCCAAAATAATCTTTCATATCTACTCCCAAATAACGCTTTATAAATATTTATCTTATTATAGCATAAACGCTTGAAAAATTCAAGCGTTTCCTGCAACTATTAAATTAGCGTCATCTGAAATATTTTCTGCCAACACGTCCCCAATTTTCACAGGCAACGTACAGCGCAAGGCATTGATTTTCTTCATTACCTCAAACATTTCACTCTTTTTTACGGGTTTATCCGTTTTCACGGGCACCATTTCACCGCTCACCGCGCGAACGGTGGACGTAACCACTCGTTTAGGGCAAACCACTTCGTTTTCCGCATACATTTTTCCGCGCGGGCAGCTGTTCCCTTTTACGTAAACCGCTTTGCCGTCCTCTACGCCAACTTCCACCTCGCAACCAATAGGACATTCGATACAAGTTAATGTTTTTACCGTCATAATGTTTCCTCCAACGTTACCGTAACCGTGCCGTTCATTTCCGCAATCTTTGCTTCCGTTAAAATCAACGTTTCCATTTCGCCCGGAACAACGATTTTTTTCTTGCGCTCCATTACCACTGTATCCCCACACGTTACCTTAATTTTGCAATCGCGGAAGGTATTGGTTACACGGAAAAACAATTTCACGTTGCCCGACATATTTTTATCCAATTTCTGCGGAACTACGTAGCCGATATTGTTGCCGTTGACAACGTCTATGCTATCGTGCTCTTTACGACCTTCTAAAACGTATTTTGCTGCGCTAATACCCGCAATTTCCGATTCTTCTGACACAAAGTCCACCAAATCGTGTACCTGCAACGCGTTTCCGCAAGCAAACACACCCTCTGTCAACGTTTCACGGTTTTGATACACCACCGCACCGCGCGTGCGCGGCGAAATGGGAATATTTGCCGACTTCGTCAATTCGTTTTCGGGAATCAAGCCAACGGAGAACAATACCGTATCGCAGTCAAAGTGCATTTCCGTACCGGGAATGGGCTTTTTGTCTTTATCCACTTCGGAAATAACAACGCCCGTAACGCGCTTATCCCCTTCAATTTTCGTGATTGTATGGTTCAAATAAAGCGGAATATCAAAATCGTCCAAGCACTGCGCGATATTACGCTTTAAGCCGCTAGAATAGGGCATGATTTCGCACACAGCGTGTACCTTTGCGCCTTCCAACGTCATACGGCGAGCCATAATCAGTCCAATATCGCCCGAACCGAGAATCACTACGCTCTTTCCAGGCATATACCCTTTGATATTGACGTATTTTTGCGCCGTACCTGCGGAATATACACCTGCAGGTCTGCTTCCCGCTACGTTTAACGCGCCACGGCTTCTTTCACGGCAACCCATTGCCAACACAATCGCTTTTGCCTGCACGCTAAACACGCCGTACGTCGTATTCATCGCCGTTACCGTTTTATCTTCCGTAAGCGAAAGGACCGTCGTTTCCGTCAAAACTTCAATATCACGTGCTAATACTTCGTCTACAAACCGTGCGGCGTATTCAGGGCCTGATAAGCTTTCCTTAAATCTCGTCAAACCAAAGCCGTTATGAATACACTGATTGAGTATGCCGCCCAAACGCGGTTCACGTTCTAATATCAATACGTCTTTTGCGCCGTTATCATACGCCGCTACCGCAGCTGCAAGCCCCGCAGGACCACCGCCGATTATCACTATATCGTAACAACTTTTCATGCTTTGCTTACCCCCGTTACCAAATTAGAGCCCTCGCCGCTTTTCGTTACTTCTTCAAAGGGAATTCCAAGCTCTCTTGCCAAAATTTCCGCAACGTGCGGCTGACAGAATCCACCTTGACATCTGCCCATACCTGCACGCGTTCTACGTTTTACCGCGTCCACGTTTTTTGCAGGAGGATTATCATGAATCGCCCGTACAATTTCCCCTTCCGTAATCTGTTCGCAACGGCAAACGATTTTTCCGTAGGACGGGTCTTTTTTAATAATTGCGTTCTTTTCTTCCATGGAAAGGTCTTTGAAGAAATAGTCGGCTTCTCTCTTCCCGTTAAAGCTTTCGTTTTTCTTTAAGGCAATCTTTTTAGCAACCAATTCCTCTACCACGTACTTCGCAATAGCAGGCGCGGACGTAAGACCGGGAGATTCTATTCCCGCACAGTTGATAAGATTGTCCACCGTCGCACTCTCTTCTATAATAAAGTCGTGTCTGGAACAATAAGCACGGTTGCCTGCAAAAGAGGTAATCGTATTAAACAAGGGCGGGTTTTTGGTCATCTTACGCACCTTTTCAATAACAAAAGCAAGACCTTGTGCGCTTGTGTCCGTCGTAACGTTTTGTAATTCCTCACTGGTAGGACCAAGCAAAATGTTATGGTCTGCCGTTTGCGTTACCAAAATACCCTTACCTGCCTTGGTAGGCGTAAAGAAAAGCGTATGAGAAACAAATTCGCCGCTTTCTCTATCCAAAAGAATATATTCGCCCTTTCTTGCGTTGACTTCGATACTGTTATCCCCTGCAAGCGCAGCGATCCGTCCGCTACCCAAGCCTGCGCAGTTGATAACCAATTTTCCCTCAACCACGTTGCCGTTTTTCGCTTTTACCACAAAGCCGTCAGCCGTTTTGTCGATAGCGCACACGTCGAAATCGGTGTACAGTTTTGCTCCGTTATCCATGGCGTTGCCTATCGCGGCTATGGTTAAGCCGTAAGGGCATACGATACCGCCTGTTTTTGCGTATAACGCGCCAACCGCTTCGTCGGAGATGTTGGGTTCAATCTTGCGCAGCTGTTCTTGACCGATAATTTCCATATCGGGAACACCGTTTGCCTCGCCTCGCATTTTCAATTCTTTCAACGTTTGCATTTCCTCTTCGGAAAATGCCACGACAATCGAACCGTTATTTTCATACTTAACCCCAAGCTCTTTCGTGTAAGCGGGCATCATTTTATTGCCCAATACATTAAATTTTGCTTTCAAACTACCTGTGGGAGCGTCAAATCCTGCGTGCACAATACCGCTGTTTGCCTTACTTTGACCCATACACACGTCGTTTTCTTTTTCCAACAAGCATACGGAAAGTTGATACTTTGTCAATTCACGAAGCACCGTACCGCCGATGACACCGCCTCCAATTACAATTACGTCAAACATTTCTTCTCCTTTTTTCCTAAAAAAACTTGACAATATAACTTTCCTATATTATAATATAAATACGCAAATAAGCAAAGTGTATTTGTCGAATTTGCAAAAATGATAACAAAAAGGAAAATTTTGCGAAAACGCCCTGCTCAATTTTTGCAAAATGCGCAAAAACTATGAAAGAAAATCAGGAAAAAGACATTTTAGAAATTTTGCAAAACAATCAGTATGCTACGATTGAAGAACTTGCTGAAAAGCTGTTTGTAAGTCCGTCCACCGTACGCAGAAAACTGAACTTATTACAAAAAAAAGGTTTGGTTACCCGCACGCACGGCGGCGCGCAGCTTAACGACGACAACAATTTCTTCCCCAGCTTCACGTTCCGTGTGCACGAAAACAGCTTTGAAAAGAAAAAAATGGCGCTTGCTGCCATCAAATTGATTAAAAACGGCGATTTGATTTTCTTGGACGGTACGACGTCTGCGTTCTTTATCGCCGAATATCTTTCGGAATTCAAAAATATCCGCGTCATAACCAACGGCATTGACACCCTTTCGTTGCTTGCCAAAAACAATATTGCAGCGTATTCTACGGGCGGGTGCATACAGGAGCTTAACCGTTCGGTGCTTGTGGGACATTATGCAGAAGAAATGATACAAAATTTCCATGCGGACATTGCGTTTTTTTCTGCTCGGTCGGTAGATACAAACGGCGAAATTTACGATTGCTTTGAAGAAGAAAACGTCATCAGAAAAGCCATGATAAAGCACGCAACCAAAAAGGTGTTCCTCTGCGACAGTACCAAGTTTGGTAAAACCTCCCTTTTCCACCTCTGTTCGTTAAACGACGTGGATTATATCGTCAGCAACCATAATATTCCCAATTTCGTCAAAGTGGAAAAGCTCCCCCAAATCATCACGGAATAATTCAATAAAATATAGAAAAGCACCGAAGCGCAGCTATTTCTGCCCGCCTCGGTGTTTTATTTCGTTATTTACAATTTATTCCTTAAATTGATATCGGTACAATTCTGCGTACAACCCGCCCGATTGCACCAATTCTTCATGAGAGCCGCGCTCGGTTATCTTTCCGTCCGTTACCACCAAAATCTCGTCGGCGTTTTTAACGGTAGAAAGTCTATGCGCCACGACAAGCGTCGTTCTGCCCGAAGAAAGCTGGGAAAGCGCGCTTTGAATTTGCATTTCCGTCATATTATCCAAAGCACTTGTTGCTTCGTCCAAAATGAGAATAGGCGGATTTTTCAAAAACGCTCTTGCAATGGAAATTCGTTGCTTCTGACCGCCCGAAAGTTTCACACCGCGTTCTCCCACTTCCGTATCATAACCGTCGGGAAGCGTTTGGACAAATTCGTGAATGTTTGCTCGTTTGGCAGCCAAAAGCATTTCTTCTTCCGTTTTATCGGGAGAGCCATACATTATATTATCGCGTATACTCCCAGAAAAGAGGAAAACGTCCTGTTGCACAACGGCTATATTTTCACGGAGATCGCGCGAGGATACGTCGTTAATATCTACTCCGCCGACAGTAATTTTACCCCCGTCGCGTAAATAAAATCGGGGTAACAAATGACAAATGGTGGTTTTTCCGCCCCCTGACGCGCCTACCAAAGCAACCGTTCTGCCCTGCTTTACCGTAAACGAAACGCCTTTTAATACGTCCAAACCCTCTTCCTTTTGCTTTCTATATGCAAACGTAACGTCCTCAAATACAACGTCGCCGTTTAACGTAGCAGACACGGGCATGGACGGTTCGTATTCAGGCGGCGTATCCATAAGCTCGCAAAAACGACGAAAACCCGTCATACCGTCTTGAATTTGTTCAAACAACGTAACAATGGTGCGGATAGGACCTAACAGCATCGTTATATATAAAATATATGCGGTAAAATCGGGAGCTGTAATTTTCCCAAAAAAGAACAACAAGCCCCCCGACACCAAAGCGATAAGG
>JAZOPT010000070.1:0-2033 GCA_045655725.1 Candidatus Scatosoma sp. | reverse complement strand
TACAAGAATGCATCAGCACGTCCTCAATTTCGCCGCACGTAAGCTTTTCGTCCGCTATCAAAGCAAGGTCGCGCTTAACCGCAGGGAATTTCGGCAGATTGACGTAGTGCACCCCGTCGTCCATTTCTTCGCGAATAGCGGCAAGGTCTAATTCTGCCAAATACACCTTTTTATCCAAACCGAGCGAAAGCGCGATAGCAGGGTCAAGCTCACCAAATGAGCCAACCACTGTCTTGCGGAAAATAACGTTAGCGGAAATGCCGGGGTGCAGATAGGTTTTTTCCGCTCTTTCGTAGGTAAAGGAAAGGTGGAAAAGCTCCGCGATACGTTCGATTGCGCCTTTCATATCAAAGAAATCGTTTTTACCGCCCCAAATGCCCATGACAAGATGTTTTCTTTCTTCGGGCTGTTCGCCGTTTTGCGTGTCCTTGGGGAAGTAAGCGTTTGCCACTTCAAACTGCCGCCCCTCGTCGTTGCCGCGGCGAATGTTCCGCACGGCGTTTTGCAGCATGGACGGAGCAAGGAAGGTACGCATTACCGACAGTTCTTCGCTGATAGGATTGAGAATTTTGACAGCGTTTCTTTCCAACGCCGTTTCGGGAAGCTTCATCAAATCGAAATCTTTCGGAGAATAGAAAGAATAGTTATACGCTTCGGAAAAACCTTGCACGCGCAACGCATTTTTCAAATGCAATTCTTTCTTTTGTTCGTCGTTAAGACCGCCGCCCGTTACGCTTGCCTTTTCCAAGAACGTAGGCGTGATATGCTCGTACCCGTACATACGGATAATTTCCTCTGCGATATCGGGATAACCGTCCACGTCATCGCGGTAGCCAGGAATCTCCACCGTCAGCGTATCGCCGTCAATTTCAGGATTGAAATTTAAGCGCGTCAAAATGGTTTTTACCATTTCATCGGGTACATGGATGCCCAAAAGCGCATTAATCTTCGCAAGACTCGCCGTCATTTTGCGAGGCGTGAGGTCTGCCGCGCACACGTCCTTGCGGATATCCGTTACCGTTCCGCAACTGAGCTCTTCGATGAGGTGCAAGGCGCGCGCCATGCCCCATTCGTTGGTGTAAGCGTCCACACCCTTTTCAAAACGGGAGGAGGAATCGGACGACTGACCAAGCGCACGCGACGTTTTTCTTACGTTATCACGAGCAAATTTTGCCGACTCGAAAAAGACATTTTTCGTGTCCTCTTTGATTTCGCTGTTCAAGCCGCCCATAATGCCCGCCAAGGCAACGGGTTTCGTTCCGTCGCAAATCACCAAATTATCCTGCGTAAGCGTAAATTCTTTTTCGTCTAGCGTGGTAATCTTTTCGCCGTTATTTGCGCGGCGCACCACAATTTTTCTACCGCCGATATCGTCCGCGTCAAACGCGTGCATGGGCTGACCCATTTCCAACAACACGAAGTTGGTGATATCGACAATAGGAGAAATAGAGCGGATTCCCGAAAGCGCAAGACGTTTCCGCATCCATGCAGGCGACTGCGTTTTCGTTACGTTTTCCACGTAATGCCCTACGTAGCGCGGGCAAAGCTCGGGCGCAAGCACTTCCACCTCTACGGGTGCGGCGTTGGTTTTATGCGCCGTATAAGAATAATCGGGAGCTTTGAACGGTTTCCCAAGCACCGCCACCACTTCGCGCGCAATACCCAAAATGCACTGACAATCGGGTCGGTTTGCCGTAACGGAAATATCAAAAATCCAATCGTCCAAGCCGACCACCTTTTTAATATCCTCACCCACAGGCACGTCTTTTTCAAGGTCTAACAAGCCGTTTACTTCCGCACCCGCATAAAAATCGTCGTTAATGCCAAGCTCTTCGCCCGAGCAAAGCATACCAAACGATTCCACGCCGCGCAGCTTGCCTTTTTTAATTTTCTTTATTCCGTCGGGGTTTTTTTCGAGCATAGCGGGATTGCTTTCCACCACCGTCGAGCCGTCCAACGCGCAAGGCGTTTTCATCCCCACGTAAACGTTGGGCGCGCCCGTGACGATTTGCAATTCTCTGCCGTATTCCTCA
>JAZOPT010000069.1:0-9308 GCA_045655725.1 Candidatus Scatosoma sp. | reverse complement strand
GGGGCGTATTTTATTCTCTTTTTACAACGCCGAGATTGCTTTGTCAAATCTTGCAAGCGTTCTTTCTTTCCCTAAAATTTGCATAATCGTCCACAGGTCGGGAGTGTTGGCAAGTCCCGTGGTGGCGATACGGAGCATTTCCGCTACGTCCGAAACGTTCCCAGGGAATGCCGTCGGGTCGGCTTTATACGCTTTCATATCCGTCGCAAAGCCGTTTTCGCCCGCAAGCGCTTTCACTTTGTCAAACCATGCCTGACAATCGTCTGCGTAATCGTAAACAGCCTTGAAGCCCTCCAAAACCTTTTTCACGACTCCGCTATCAAAGCGGTATTCGTACGCGGGTGCAAACGTGCCGTCGAAGAAATAGCTTATCATTTCCACCGCTTGCTTGGCGCAAATAAAGTCTTTTCTTCTCTTCTTCCCGCCGACGCCCATACAAAGCGCAAGCACCTTGCAAAGGTATTCCTCGTCCGCAAAATACGCCTTTTGCTTTTCGCTTCCAAACTCGTCTGCCCAAGCCTTCAAAAAGGCGAACATCTCTTTTTCGTCCAGCTTCGCCATATACGTTTTGGAAATATCGTTAAGCTTTAATATATCAAACAATGCGCCGCTTTTACCCATTTTGCCGATAGAATACTTAAATTCGTCCAGCGGTTTGTCGGGGAATTTCAGCATCCATTCTTCAAAGTTGGAATTTAACAGCGTCATCATATACGTACGCACCGCCGTGGGGTGGTAGCCCTGTTCACGATAGAACGTAAGCGAAGCTTCGGGGTCTTTACGCTTGGAGAGCTTTCTACGCGTTTCGCCGTCTATCTTCTGGATAGAACAGTTATGACCGTATTTAGGCAAACGGAAGCCGAGCACCTTGAAAAGCTCGATATGGATAGGCAAGGAGGACAGCCATTCTTCGCCGCGAATTACTAAGGTTGTACGCATGAAATGGTCGTCTATCGCGTGCGCAAAATGATAGGTAGGAATTCCGTCCGATTTCAAAATAACCACGTCTTGATTATTTTCCGTTACCGTGATATCCCCTTTTACTTCGTCATGGAAGGTATGCTTCACGTTTACGTCCCCTTGCGAGCGCAAACGGATAACGTACGGCTTGCCCGCTTTCAAATTTTCGTATATCTCTTCCTCTGTCAAGTTGCGGCATTTCGAAAACTCGCCGTAATAGCCGGGAAGCAATTTATTTTCCGTTTGATATTCGCGCGTGCTTTCAAGCTCCTCTTCCGTACAGAAGCAGGGATACGCCAAGCCGCGTTTGATAAGCTCTTTGGCGTAAGCGTGGTATATCTCTGCGCGTTGGCGTTGATAGTAAGGTCCGTACTCGCCGCAAAGGTCTGCGCCCTCGTCAAACTGCACGCCGAAATATTTCAAGGACGAATGGATAACCTCCACCGCGCCCTCTACCTTGCGCTTTTCGTCCGTATCCTCTATACGCAAATAGAACACGCCGCCGCTTTGGTGAGCAATACGTTCGTTGGCAAGAGCCACGTACAAATTGCCCAAATGCATAAACCCCGTGGGGCTGGGAGCTAAACGCGTTACCTGCGCGCCTTTTTCCAAAGCGCGCTGAGGATAAGCCGTTTCGTAATAGTCAAGCGGTTTTACGTTTTCGTCCGCAATGAGCGCGTCCGCTAATTTGTTCAAATCCATAATATTTACCCTCTTTTTTGTTTTTTATAAAAATTTCACGTTTTCGGGCGTGATTTCGTACAGCCCGTTTTCGATTCCGTGAACGATTTCCACTACTTTATCGCATAACGGAGTTTGCACGCCTGCCTTTTTGCCCTCTCTGCAAACCACGCCGTTGACGTAATCGATTTCGCATTTTTTGCCGTTTTGCACGTCTTTGAGCATTCCCGAAAGCAGTTTTTTATGCTTCTTCATCGCAAACGGCAAAATCAGCAACGCCATTTTCGTCTTAAAAAAGCCCCTGCCGCCGAGCAAGCCTTGCATATCGTGCCCTTGCATAGGCTCTAACGCCACGCCTTGCGCCGTTGCTACGTCCATACATTCCCGCAAAATACCCAACGCAAGCTTTTTCGTGCTTCGCCGCTTGGCAATCTCCCCAAACGTCAAGCCCGTTACCACGGACAGCCCCGAAAACGCCGCGTTGATTGCCAGCTTACTCCACCGCGCGCCCTGCAAATTATCCGTTACCTGCGCAAAATCCGCACAGCCCGCCACTTTATTTACGTGCGATAAAATATCCGCAAGCAGTGCCGTTTTTTCGTTCTCTTTTGCCCGCTTGCCGTAAGGCGCGATTTGCATACGCATAGCTTGGAGCTTGGAAGTAAGCTCTACTTTTCCCTCGCCAAGAAAGGTTGCACCGAACGACGCCACGCCGCCAAACGTTCTATCCTCGCCGACAACCTCTGCCACGCTTGCTTCGGGCAAACCGTTTTGCGTGGTGCAAACCACCGAATTTTCATGCAAGTAAGGCAGCAAAAACTGCAAAATATCCTTGTTTTGCCGTTGCTTGGTCATAAGGAAAACCACGTCGTACTTGCCTTGCATTTCCTGCGGCGTTATTGCCTGTACTTTGACAAGCTTTTCCGTTCCGTCCGCAGCGCAAAGAATTTTCGCTCCCTGTGCTTTCAAGCCCGCTACGTGCGTTTCGTTTCGATTGATAAGCCATACGTTTTTCAAGCCGCCAAGCGTTAAAAACGCGCCCAACACCGTGCCCATTGCGCCTGCGCCGTAAATGGCGATTTTCGCGTTTTCTGCGTTTTCTGCGGTCATTTGCCCAACGCCTCCGCAACGGCTTGCACCGATTGTTCTACCGTTTTCCCGTCGATATCCACGATGATATCGGCATATTTTTCATACAGCGGAACGCGTTCGTCATACATATCTTTCAGCGTAAAGCCGTCCTTTAACACCACGCCGCGCGTCTTCAAATCGCGCAAGCGCGCGCACATGGTTTCGTAAGAAAACCGCAAATACACCACCACGCCGTTTTCCGACAAATGCTTCATGCTCTCCTCACGGTACACCGCGCTGCCGCCCGTGGCGATAACACAACGCTGCGCCGTAATGGTGGAATTGACTTTCGCTTCGATATCCAAAAATTTTTCGCCGCCCAGCGTTTCTATCAATTCTCGTAAATTTTTCCCCTCGCGCGCCACGATAACGCTATCGCTGTCGATATATCCGTACCCGATAAACGCCGACAACGCCGTGCCTATCGTCGTCTTTCCCGACGTGGGCATACCTATCAATACTACGTTACTTTTATGCATATTACTCTCCTTTGCTCCGTCCTTTTAATCGTGCCGTTCGTCCTCTGCTCCGAACGTTTCACAAAACCGCGCGGAAAAGGAAGCCTCCTCGCCGCCTGCATATAAATGGCTGATATCGCCAAACCCCGTACAACGGAACACCGCCTTTCCCTCTCTGCGCTCCTCGGTATATAAGGTGGTAACGGAGGTGGGCAAAGCCACGAAGTTATGCCAAATGGATACGGGAGAAACGTTGCAAAGTCGGGATAACAGCACCGCCTCCAAGCCGAAATGGCAAAACAGAGCGATAGTGTCGCGGTTGCGGCGTTCTACGCGGTAAGCGTTTCCCTCTCGAACGTATCCGTGTTTTGCGATAAGCGCGTCTAATTCCGCGATTACCTCATCGTATTTTTTGTCGATACCGCTATTGACGTAAAAGGGTTCTGTTTTCCACGTTTTATAGCCGTACAAATTTTCGCGTTCCGTCCATAACTGCGGCAAAAGATCCCAAGCGATATCCTGCACCTCGCCCGTGGGCAACGTTACGTCGTGCGTAAATTCTCTAAGCCAAGGCTTGATAACAACGTCCTGTTCTCTGCCCATTGCCTTTGCCGAGCAAAGACAGGTATTTTTTGCCCGACCGAGCGGAGAAGAATAGATATAGTCCATCTTTTCCTTTTGCATTCTTTCGGCAAGGAGCTTTGCCTCTTTCCAGCCTTTTTCCGTCAGCGTATCCTTTTCATAATCGGGGTCGCCGTGTCGAATAATCAGTATTCTCATTTTCTTTCCTCTTCCATGAACGGCATTAAGACGGAGTTTTGTACGTATAAATATTCGTCTTTTATCTTCAATCGGTCGCCGTCAAGCTGTAAATATTGTACAGATTTTTTTAAGGCGTTGGGGAAATCCTCCGCAAGCGAAACGCCAAACTTCTCTTTGTATTCCGCCATGGAAACGCCGTCGGAGGTACGCAACGCAAGCATGATAAATTCAAACTTCGCGTCATCTACACTCACTTCTTCGCTAGTTACAGCGGGATAAAAGCCCGAAATAACGCACTTCATGTATTCATCCAAATCAAACGTGTTGGTAAAGCGTTTGCCCCGCATAAACGAGCTTGCCGAAACACCAAAGCCGATATATTCGCCACGTTTCCAATAGTTTAAGTTGTGCTTGCTTTCATATCCTTTCTTGGCAAAATTGGAAATTTCGTAGCGATTATACCCCTTTTCCTGTAAAAGCTTATAGCCGTATTCGTACAGCTCTGCCACTTCGTCGCTATCGGGCAATTCGCCGTTAAGATAATCGGTATAAATGGGAGTTCCGTCCTCCACCGTCAACGCGTACATAGAAATATGCTTCGACCCGCACGCGTCCGCAAGCTCTATCGTTTTTCTAACGTCCTCTTTCGTTTGATTTTTCAAGCCCAGCATGACGTCCGTACTGAAATTTTTTCCTTTCAAAAGCTGCGTAGCATATACGTAATCGCGCGCGGTGTGAATGCGGTTCAAATCGAAAAGCTGCTCGTCTATCGCCGTCTGCAAACCGATAGAAAAACGGTTGATTCCCGCCTGCAAATACGTCTTTACTTTGCTATCGCCTATCGTACCGGGGTTAAGCTCTAACGTAATTTCTGCGTTTTTCGTCAGTTTGAAGCATTCGCGGATACGGTTCATCGCGCCCAAAATGAGCTTGGGCGGAATATACGAGGGCGTACCCCCGCCAAAATATACGGTATCGAAAACGTAATCTTTCAGCTCTTCCCCGCGCATTTTCATCTCTTTATATACGCACGCCATATACGCTTCCGCATACTCTATTTTATCGGGAAACGACGTGAAATCGCAATAGGAGCATTTATGCCTACAAAAGGGAACGTGAACGTAAATTCCTGCCATGGTTTTTCCTCTTTCTCTTGTTTTTCCTTTTATATCACTGATAAAGCGATATCAATCCTTATTGGTCTTCAAAATTTCCATAAACACTTCACTGGGAACGTCCACCGTACCCACCTTGCGCATACGCTTTTTACCCTCTTTCTGCTTTTCAAGCAGCTTTCTCTTTCGGGTGATATCGCCGCCGTAGCACTTCGCCAAAACGTCTTTTCTCACCGCTTTTACCGTTTCACGGGCAATGATTTTTCCACCCACCGCCGCCTGTACGGGAATTTCAAACAACTGACGCGGAATGGCATCCTTTAAGTTTTCGCAAAGCGTTCTGCCGCGCTCGTACGCTCTATCCTCAAAGACAATGGTGGAAAGCGCGTCGCATATCTCGCCGTTCAGCAAAATATCCAACCGCACCAGCTTAGAACGCTGATATCCCGCAAGCTCGTAATCAAAGCTTGCATACCCTTTCGTGCGCGATTTAAGCCCGTCAAAAAAGTCGTAAACGATTTCGTTTAACGGAAGGGTGTATTCTAATTTCACACGCCGTTCGTCAAGGTAGGTCATATTCTTGAACACGCCGCGCTTTTCCTTACACAAATCCATGATAGGACCCATATAATCGGGCGGCGTATATACCTCTGCTTTGACGATAGGCTCTTCCATATATTCTATATCGGAGGGGTCGGGCAGGTGGGAGGGATTATCGACGAAAAACTCCGTTCCGTCCGTTTTATGCACCAAATAGCTAACGCTAGGCGCGGTGGTAATGATGTCTAAATTAAACTCCCGTTCGATGCGTTCTTGGATAATTTCCATGTGCAAAAGACCCAAAAATCCGCAACGGAAACCAAACCCCAACGCCACCGAATTGTCAGGCTCGAATATCAAAGACGCGTCGTTAAGCTGTAATTTGAGTATCGCCTCTTTCAAATCGTTAAACTTACTGCCGTCCAAGGGGTAGATACCGCAAAATACCACGGGCTGTACTTTTTTATAGCCGGGCAGAGGCTCTGCCGCGGGATTGGTGGCACTTGTTACCGTATCGCCCACCGCCACGTCCTGAATAGACTTTATCGAAGCGGCGATATACCCTACCTCACCTGCTTTCAACACGTCTTTGGGCAGCGGCGACGGCGCAAACGCGCCTACCTCCGTTACATCGTACACCGTGGAGGATAAAAACGCCTTTATCTTATCCCCTACCTTGACGCTTCCGTCTTTGATTCGCACAAACAGAATAACGCCCTTATAATTATCGTAATAGCTATCGAATATCAACGCCTTTAAGGGTGCGTCGGTATCGCCGTCGGGAGAGGGGAAATATTGCGTGATTGCCTCTAACAAATCTTCGATATTCGTTCCCTCTTTGGCGGAAACGCAGGGCACGTTAGACGCGTCCAAGCCGATAACGTCCTCTATCTCCTGCTTTACCTCCTCCACCCTTGCGCTAGGCAGGTCTATCTTATTGATAACGGGCAGTATTTCCAAATTGTTTTCTATCGCCAAATACACGTTTGCAAGCGTTTGCGCTTCCACTCCTTGCGTGGCATCTACCACCAAAATCGCGCCCTCGCACGCCGCCAACGAACGGCTTACCTCGTACGTGAAATCGACGTGTCCCGGAGTATCTATCAAATTAAATTCGTATTCTTTTCCGTCCTTTGCCGTATAATACATACGCACGGGCGTGAGCTTGATGGTAATACCGCGCTCCTTTTCAATATCCATGCTATCCAAAAGCTGCGCCTCCATATCACGGGAGGAAACCTGCCCCGTCCGTTCCATGAGTCTGTCGGCAAGCGTGCTTTTTCCGTGGTCGATATGCGCGATAATACAAAAATTTCTTAACAGTGACTTGGGTTTTGCCATAAATGTTCCTTAACGTTTTTTATGTATTCTAACCTATTTTGCGTTTTTTCCTTTTTTGCCTACTTTTGCAAGCCCTCGATAAAGCAATGCAAGGCATACGAAATGGGCGCGTTTTTCTTTAACAGCATTCCCACCGAACGCACGGGCAACGCCACGTCCGTCGTGATTTCAAACAGAGTTTTATCCTCTAACGCAGGAGTAACGTATTCGCGCGGGATTACGCCGATTCCCATACCGCGAAGCACCAAACGCTTCATCAAATCCCAGCTTCCTACCTCGATGGACGGTTGCAATTCCACTCCCAAAGAGCCAAGGAAATTATCCAACGAACGCCGTGCAACGGTGTTTTTTTCCATCATGATAAGCGGCTGTTTTTTCAGCTCGGCAAACGAAAGCTTGTTTCCCGCAAGCGGTGCAAACTTCTCTCCCGCTATAAAAATATCGTTGAGCCGCATACAGTTGCCGTGTAATTTCAGTTCGGGCTGCGGCGTGATTGGCAGATTGACAAACGCAACGTCTAGCTTGTCCTGCTTCAACTTTTCAATGGTATCGGGCGTGAAATCGGCAACCAAATCTATTTTTACCGCAGGGAATTTTTCGTGAAAATCCACAATTTTATCCGCCAAGAAATACTCAAAAATGGTATCGCTTGCGCCGATACGCAATTTCCCCGTTGCCGACGTCTTCATCTCCGCAATGCGCTTTTCCGCCTCGCCAAGCAACGTCAAAGCCCGTTCCACTTCTGAAAAAATAACCTTACCGCCCTGCGCCGAAAGCACCATGCCGCGGTGCGTACGCGTAAATAACGTTACGCCAAGCTGCATTTCCAGCTGCTTAATCGAACGCGAAACGGCAGGCTGGGAAATGTACAGCTCCTCTGCGGCTTTCGTCAAGCTCCCGCTTTTGGCTACCGTGTAAAATACTCTGTATAAATCCAAATTGACCATATCCATCGTTTTCTTCCCCCTGTCGTTTATTTCCCTACGCAAAACTTGGAAAATATCTCTTCAATAATCGCTTCCGTCGCCGTTTCCCCCGTAATTTCCCCAAGCGCGTCCCAAGCCGCTTTTACGTCGATTCCTATCAAATCCAAAGGCTCGCTGTCGCAAGCGATAATCGCCTGCTGTAAATGCTCTTTTGCTCGAATTAAAGCGTCGAAATGCCGCTGTTCTATCAAAAACGCCGCGTCCTCGCTGCTGTCCAAAAAGCTCTTTTCATACAGCAGAGCTTTTAACCGTTCGATACCCTCGCCCGTTACCGCGGAAGTTCGCACGTCCGCGTCCGTTTCCGTATCGTCCGTATCAATATCCGACTTATTGATAATTTTAATCAACGGCTTGCCTTGTATCATTTGCAAAACGCGCGCGTCCTCTTCGTCCACGCCTTGCGTCATATCCGCTACAAATACCGCCACGTCCGCGCTTTTGATAATCGCTTCCGCGCGCTCGATACCGATACTTTCGATAACGTCACCGCTTTCCCGCACGCCTGCCGTGTCGTAAAGATTAAACTTTCTGCCCTTGATTTCTAAAACTCCCTCTACCGCATCGCGCGTAGTACCCGCTTGCGCAGAAACAATCGCTTTGTCATACCCCAGCAATTTATTGAGCAGGGAGCTTTTTCCCGTGTTGGGCTTTCCGCAAAGCGCAACGGTTACCCCCGATTTTATCTTTTTCCCCGTCGCATACCCCGCCGATAAAGCGGTCAGCTTATTTTTTAAGCCAAGCAAAGCAGTGCGAAGTTCTTGCACGTGCTGTTCTTCAATATCCTCCTCGGGATAATCCACCGAAACGTCCACACCCGCCAACAGCGTTTTTAACTCCGATTGCAACTCGCGAACACGCTCCGTCAGCTTTTCACTGTACAGCAAATACCCCGCCTTTACTTCTGCCTCCGATTCGCCGTTAATCATATCGGCAACACCCTCTGCGGATGCAAGCGACAATTTCCCGTTGAGAAAGGCGCGTTTGGTAAATTCCCCTCTGGTTGCGCTACGCGCGCCGTGGCGGAAGGTCTGCTTCAATATCCCGCGTGCAACGCTTTCACCGCCGTGGCATTGAAACTCTATAATATCCTCGCCTGTATAGCTTGCAGGAGCTTTGAAATACACGCACAAACCGTAATCGGTAAAATTCCCACCGTCGATAACACCGGGATACATACGGTAGGGCTGGAAATCTTTCACCGCCGTTTTTCCCGACGGCGTAAACATTTTTTCTGCCAAAGCAAGCGGATCTCTGCCGCTGATACGAATAATCGCCACGCCGCCTTTGCCCGCAGGCGTTGCTATCGCCGCTATATTTTCCTCTAACATCTCCGC
>JAZOPT010000068.1:0-2462 GCA_045655725.1 Candidatus Scatosoma sp. | reverse complement strand
AGCCCCCGCGGGGGCTATTTGTTTTACCAAACAAATAAAAAATATCTATAAGGAAAAAAATTATATTTGGAGGAAACCCAAAAATGAAAAAATTAAGTGTTTTAATGGCAGGATTAACGTGCCTTACCGTTGGTGGGGTGTATGCAACGTGGACGTACGCGCAAAATGCAGACGTGGATAGGCAAACGACTGCTGTTGGTGTTGCAATGTCTGGTATTGCGGATAGCGGTGCGTACGGTACATATGAGATTATACTCGGACAAGAAAAGGGTTTGATTACCGTTAATCCCACAGCCGTAGACAACCATAACGCCGTGTTGGCTTATAACGGTGATATTACTATTAAGTTCACACCGAGCCCGTCTGCGTCTCAGGATGTAAAAACGCAAGGCGTAGCAACTATGTATAAATTTTATACGGTGGTTGGTGCTTCCAACGATCAAGCTGCTTGGGTATACGATGACCCTAATACGGCTGAAGACGACTCTAAGCAAATTTTCAACGTTGTTACTACGCCCGTAACGATTGAAGGGGTTACGACAACAGGAGAAGCAAATAAGTGGACGAAGGATGGAGATGCGTTTGTTTACGTAATCACAAAAGAAATGTTGAAACAAACTATCACATTAGCAAACAACTTTTTCCTTGATAATAAAACGGAATATGAGGCGTTTGAGGACTCTTTAGAAACAGGATCAATTATTTGTTATGTAAACGATTCTGCGACAGAAGTTAGAAACTAATAGATAGAATGTAAAGACACTTGTTTCCCCGTGTGAAAACATGGGGAAACATATTCTTGGGGCGTTTGCTATGACGTATGAAATTTACGTTTTACTCCTCTGTACCATAGTATATGTTTTGCTCGTAACTTTGGCGGTTTGGGTTATCGCTATGTTTACAAACATGACGATACGATTAATCGCACACGGCGCAGAGGACGATAAAATCAAAAGAGAATATAAAAAAGCGCAAGGAAAGAAACGCAAGTGCGGAGCGGTCGATTGTATCGTCTCCGTGCTTTGCACTGTTATTTTTGCGGTTGCTTTTGCTTTCTCTGTATACGTGAACATGCAACAGGATAAATATTTCGACAATATTCCCACGCTCAAAGTAGTAAACAGTGCTTCCATGTCGAAAAAGCACGAAAAAAACACCTATCTTTTCGAAAACAATCTCAACGATCAATTCCAAACGTTTGATATTATTTTCACCTATAAACTCCCTGCAGAGGAAGATTTGCAGTTATACGATATTGTGGTATATGAAGTAGACGGGGCATTGGTGGTACACCGTATTGTGGGGATATCCGAACCGAACGAATTTCATCCTAACGAAAGGCATTTCCTTTTACAAGGCGACGCAGTAGAAACGCCAGATCGTTTCCCTGTGCGGTATAATCAAATGAAAGCAATCTACCGCGGAAAACGAATACCGTATATCGGTAGCTTTGTAAGCTTTTTGCAATCGCCCGCGGGTTGGATGTGTATGATTTTGATCGTAGTGGCAATCGTAGCAACGCCTATTCTTGAAAAGAAAATAGCAAAAGCCAAAGCCGAGCGATACGCGCTGTTAAACGGCGTAAATCCGCTTTCCGCAATGCCTATAAAAGGCAAAGCGTTCGCGCAGGTAAACAGCGTACAAAACGCGGAAAATAGCGCAGAAGTCTTGCCCCCGATTTGGGGCGCGCCTGTCTATCTCTATCCCGTATGTTATAATCCTGACGAGAAGAAAGGAGAATAATATATGAGATTATTTGCAAAAGTTATGCTTGCCCTGACGGGAATAGTTTCACTTGCAAGTATTGCAGGAGTTGCGGCAACATGGACATATGCGCGAAATCCCGCGCTCACAGTAGAAAAAAACGTACCGATTTCTATGGGGACGTATATATGGGAAGGTTCGGACGATATTCACGGCGGTACAGGTGAAGACCACAAACAGCTTTTAGATTCGATGATTGCGGATTTGAATAGTAGCGATTCCGTTTTAGAAAAGCAAATTGATGCGCGTTTGGACAAAACTATTTTTAAATGGAATAGTTGGGATACGTATGGCAGTATGGATATATATGATGATACCGACCTTTCCGAATTCTTTGACTTGGATACACAGGGTTTGGAATTTTTAATGTATTTTCCAGAAAAAACGCCGAATATTCGCTATATTTTTACCACGAGTGTGGAGCTTGGCGGTTCAGGCTGGTTTGATAACAATTCCCCGACGCATCCTATTGGCACGAATATCTATCCCATTTATAGAACTACATTAGTAAAAAATGAAAGCGGGGAATGGGAAGGAACGATAACGGAGCTTGGTTCTGCGCCGTCCAAATTCTACGATAACGATCTAGCGGGTTCTGGTGTTATAAAATGTCCTTCCTTCAACGCCGAACGCTTTACGGTTGGCAAGCTTGGCACGAGTACGGGTAACGCGATCTACGCCTACGTGGGATTGAGCAC
>JAZOPT010000067.1:0-3371 GCA_045655725.1 Candidatus Scatosoma sp. | reverse complement strand
TAATTTTGTCTAAACTTTGGGGTTCACTTCAAAGTAGCAGAGTGTTTTTTTGTTAGTTATTTTGTTTTATTTTTGTTATAAGATTATATATAATTTCAGCAATGTATTTATTATTTATTTTATTATTTTTTAAATGTTCATTTTTTTATTGCATTCCGTTATTGGGTTATGATATAATATTATTCGGTAGCATTCGCTCAATTTTATGGAAAAACAAAAGAAACGTTATCGGATGACTAAACGAGGGAAAAGGTGTTAGAATTAAAAAACGTTAAAAAATTTTATCATACGAAAGCAGGTACGGTGAACGCCTTGGACGGCGTTTCGCTAACCTTTCCTTCGTCGGGCTTGATTTTTATTTTGGGCAAGAGCGGAAGCGGGAAAACAACTCTTCTGAACGTTATCGGGGGCTTGGATGGGATTGACGAAGGGGAAATCTCCATTCAGGACAAGAACTTTTCCGCTTTCTCCGCTGAGGAATATGATAGCTACCGTAACACGGTGGTGGGGTTTGTTTTTCAGGAATACAATCTCCTCTCGGAATACACGGTGGAATACAACATCAAGATTGCCATGGAGATGCAAGGTGTTCCCACGGACGAAGAACGGATTGACGGTCTACTGAAAGAGTTTGAAATTGAAGGTTTGCGCAGTCGTAAGCCTTCCGAGCTTTCGGGTGGACAACGGCAACGTGTGGCAATTGCGCGCGCTCTTGTAAAATCCCCCCATATCATTATGGCGGATGAACCGACGGGCGCACTTGATAGCGCAACAGGCGCGCAGGTGTTCGATACCTTGAAAAAGCTATCGAAGGACAAGCTTGTAATTGTCGTTTCTCACGACAATGAATTTGCGGAAAGGTACGCCGACCGTATCATTCGTCTTGTGGACGGTAAAATCGTCGAGGACGTTACCTTTACGGAAAAGGACCTGCAGACCAACGTTAGCCTGCAAGAAAATGCAGTAATTATCAAAGAAGGAGCAGAGCTGTCTTTTGAAGAAAAGGAAATTTTAGCAAAGGCAGTCAAAGAGAGAAAGCGTATTGAAGTAACGGAAAGAGTATGCTTCCGCGATAAAAAGCCGACAGGTGAGGTGCTTGCGAAGAATCCTCAACCGATTCCCTTCAAAAAGAGTAAAATGAAGCTAAGAACTTCGGCGTACTTGGGGTGGAAATCCGTGACAGTCAAGCCGATTCGCCTGCTCATTACCGTATTAATTTCCGCATTTGCATTTGCGGTGTTTGGGTTATTCGATGCCGTTGCAAACTTTACGGTGCAGAAGGGGCTACTCAATCGTTTACACGAAACATCCTCTACGATGGTTGCCACTGTGGACTATATAGGGCAAGACGGCTATGAAGAAAAATACAACCTCAAGCTTTCCGATGATGCGATAGAGAATTTGACACAGGAAACAGGGGGGACTGTAAAGGGAATATTCGACTTCCGCGATAATCTTACGGGGCGATTGTCCCACACCCAGACAATTGGGGAGCTCACCGAAACGGGGCTACTCGTCGGCAAACGCTACTACACCAATTCCATTAACGGCTTTATTGAGTTTGACGATTTGAGGGAAATAAACGCGGACGGTACGTTTAAGAACTTCGGCTATTCGTTGGTGGCAGGTACGTATCCATACCTTCAGTGTGACGATGATGGCAGGGTGACCGAGGAATCCTTGTATAACGTTGCAATTTCTACCTATCTTGCCGATTCTATCGTCTATTATTTGAACGGAAGACAGATTGGTGGCGAGTATGTTGAGAACGCAGAGAGCTTGCTTGGGCATACCATTTCCGTTGCGGACAAGAAATACACAATTGTTGGGATTATTGACTGTGGAGAAATTCCCGATAAATACGATCCGATAAAATATTCCGCCCCTCGCAACGATGAATTGAATGCATTGTTTGATGATTATAACGTATTCATCAACTCAGGTGCGCAGAAGTGCCTGTTTGTAGCAAGAGGATTTCGAAACGCCATAAACCAAAAGACGAATTCGGCTGATATTTTTTACGCAGGCGATACGGATCGAATGTTTTCGGTGGGGAACTCTACCGCGAAAAAATCACTGACCGACTACGTATACAATAGCGAGTATTTCGATGAGAAGAACGTGCTTCTATTCAGCGGTGACTATTCCGCGGACGGAAAAATTACGCTTTCAGACGATGAAGTTTTGGTAAACTGTCTAAATCTCGATGCTGTGTTCACAAGAGAAATTGCCACGCTGTATAGCGAGGCGGATAGGCAAAGCGTGCGTTCGATTTTCCGTAAGCTTGAAAACGGCAGTATGGACAACGTTCGCGCAGAGTTCAGCAGGGCATTGCAAATTTTGAGGAAAGAGTCGGTTGACCCCTGTATGGCTACAATCACATCCAAAGCGGACGAAGCTTTCTCTATGCAGGTCAAAATCGTTGGGTTCTATTTCGGCGTGGACGGCAATAACGTTTCGTCTGCGTCGGAGTTCAAGCTAATGATAAATCCTTCTTTGATGCGCGCATTGTCGATTTATCCCGAGCAAGGGGATTATGCGAAAGTGCTTTTTTCACAGCAAAGCTTGCGTAGCGGCGCGGATAAAATCGTGCAATATATGATAAGCGAAACAGGGATTTCGTTTACTTGGTATCAAAATGAGGTGTTGACGATAATCCAAGAAAACGAGCCTATCATTCGTCAAGCAGCGGATTTATTCTTGTACGTGTCGTTGGCGCTTGCAGCGTTTTCCGTTTTTATGCTCTACAACTATATCAGTACAAGTATTGCAAGTAAGCGTCGCAGCGTTGGTGTTTTAAGGGCGCTTGGCGCAGGCGGGAAGGATATTTTACTGACCTTTTTGTTTGAGAGCTTACTGATAGGCTTGATAAATGGGCTTTTTGCGAACCTGCTGTGCGTGTTGGGTTGCGTATTTGTTAATTCCTATATTATGGGGACAATGAATATTCCCGTTGCTTTTGCGATTTTTGAGTGGCGGCAAGTGCTTATTATGTTAGGCTTGAGCCTCTTGACGGCGGTGGCTTCTGCCGTTTTGCCGATTATAAAAATTTCTAAAAAGAAGCCTGTCGAGTTAATTCGTTAAAGACATTCTTTTGAGTGATAGAAATTGTACCTTCAAAATAAAACAAAAAACTACCGACAGCCGTCGGGAGCATTTTTATTCTGCTATGTCGTAGTACAAGGCCGATTTACAAGAAAATGACAAAACGAATTTACCTGTGGCGGGGGCAGAAAGACAGGCCGAATGACGTAAATGGCGGACTGAATTACAGGCTGAACGTTGGGTAGAAGTAGGGGTAGGACGAACTAAAGTTTTTACTATATAATTATATATATGCAGAGGGGACGAATTATTAGGATTTATAAGGC
>JAZOPT010000066.1:0-36120 GCA_045655725.1 Candidatus Scatosoma sp. | reverse complement strand
CTTGTCGTCGCTACCCTTTCCACCGTTTTGGGAACAATTGGTTCTATCGGTATCTTTTATTCCAAAAAGCGGACGAACGGATTACTTTCCGCCGTCAACCGTATTCCCGTTATCAATGCGGACGTCGTAACGGCAATTTCGTTTGCACTTCTCGTGTCCTTTGTCGGCATTGATAAATCTACGTATATCCCTTTGGTTTTGGGACAAATGTTGCTTTGTACTCCGTTTGTGATTCTGTCCATTATCCCGAAGCTGCGGCAAATGGACAACAATTTATACGAAGCGGCTTTGGACTTGGGCGCAACGCCCGCAAAAGCGTTATTTTCGGTGATTATTCCGCAAATTTTGCCGGGGATTATCGCGGGATTTTTGTTATCGGTAACCTTGTCTTTGGACGATTACGTGATTGCCGCTTACACAAAACCCGACTCGTTTACGACAATCAGCACGCATATTTACGGCTTGGATAAAAACAATATCATGGGCGCGGAAATTAAAGCCGCGTATTGGGCGTTTACGGCTATCATTTTCTTCATTATCGTAGCCGTTGTCGTAACGTCTAACGTTTTGACATATCGCAAAACAAGGAGCAAAAAGAGATGAAACACAAAAAGCGCATTGCCCCCTTTCTATTGATTGCCTTATTGACGGCTTCCTCTCTGCCCCTTTCCTCTTGTTCCCAAGCGCAAACGGGTAACGTGCTGCGCATCGCAAGCTGGGACGAGTACATCGACGAGGGCGAAGACGGCGGCAAAGCCATGTATGAAGAGTTCGAGGATTGGTATTTGGAAACGTACGGCGAAGAAATTACCGTGGAATATTTGACTCTGCAAGACAACGAAACCATGTACAATAAAATCAAAATGGGTGATTCGTACGATTTGCTTTGTCCGTCAGAATATATGATTATGAAGCTTGCCGCGGAAGATTTATTACAAAAACTGCCCGAAAGCTTCTTTGACGAAAACGACCCTAACAATTATTATATTCAAAACGTTTCCCCCTACATTTCCGACGTATTCCATAGTGAACAAATGAAGCTTGGCGACAGTGCCATGGCGGAATACGCCGCAGGCTATATGTGGGGCACAACGGGCTTTGTCTTTAATTCCGAACGCGTTAGCCGTGAGGACGTGAAAAGCTGGAACATCTTTCTCAACGACAAATACAGCAGAAAAATCACTGCAAAGGATAACGTTCGGGATTCTTATTTCGCAGGGCTGGGAATGTATTACGAAGCGGAATTACTGCAATTAAAAGACGATTTACTTAACGGTAAAATCATGCAAACCGACTACAAACAAGCTTTATTTCAGAAAATGAACGATTCTACCGTCATGGGCGACGTAAAAGAGTTATTAACGAAAATGCGCCGAAATTTATACGGTTTGGAAACGGACGAGGGCAAGCTGGACGTTATCACGGGCAGATTTGACGTATCCTATCAATGGAGCGGCGACGCCGTATATATTTTAGATTGCGGCGAAGATGACGAAATCACCGACGAGCCCGTCGCATTAGAATACTGCATTCCCGAAGCGACTTCCAATCTTTGGTTTGACGGTTGGGTAATGATGAAAGGCGCAAACGAAAAAGCGGCTACTGCGTTTATCAACTACCTTTCCATGCCCGAAAATGCCGTAAGAAATATGGATTATATCGGCTATACAAGCTGTATCGGCGGCGAAACGGTGTTTGAATACGTACAGGAAAAATACGGAGCAGACGAAAACGACAACCAAGCGGAAGGGTACGACCTCTCCTATTTCTTTGGCGGCGAGCATATTTTACGCGCTCCCATTTCTCAAACGCAATACGGTAGGCAGCTATTTGCGCAGTATCCTACCCCCGACGTAATTGACAGACTTGTCGTTATGACGTACTTTGACAAAGACGCAAACGAAAAAGCCAACCGAATGTGGAATAATATCAAATAACCGTTCCCAATTTTATAAAAGCGTATCAAAACAAAATACCGTCGTGTACCCCACACGGCGGTATTCTTTTTACTAAAAACGTACAACTTATGCCAGACATAGGTATTATGCCTGACATAATGAGCTGTATTTTTACCCTTATTATGCCTGACATAGGTATTATGTGTGGCATAATAGGCGTTTTCATGAGAAAAGAGGAGGTACTTGCCCTCCTCTTTGTCTTTTATGGAATCTTCCTTATTTTTGCGGTCTTTTTGCTCCGTTTTGCCGTTTTTCAGGGCAAAACTTACATATTTAAGTATTTAATAGCATTATGATAGCAAATATCTTGCACTACCTTACCTACAAACGCCTCATCGCTAGTCATTTCGCCGTTTTCCATCATTTTCCCGAAGAAATTACACAATATTCTTCTGAAATAATGATGACGAGGATAAGACAGGAGCGAACGGCTATCCGTCAACATACCGACAAACGCGCCGATATGACCTGTTGCCGTAAGATCGTCCAAGTGCTTTTCCATACCCACTTTGTTATCCAAGAACCACCAAGCAGGTCCGTATTGCATCTTTCCTTTCGCTTCATCGCTTTGGAAGCAGCCAATCAACGTCATAATTTCCGCATTCATTTTAGGATTAAGGTTAAATACAATCGTTTTAGGCAGGCTATTTTCTGCATTTAAGCGGTCGAACAAGCGAGACATATATTTAATCGAGTTATCCTCTGCGATACTGTCAAAGCCCGTATCTAAGCCCAAACGCTCTAACATTTGCGCGTTATTGTTACGCATTGCCCCCACGTGTAATTCGGTTGCGATATTGTATTTTGCATACAGCTTGAACAGGAAATAGGTTAAATAGCCCTTAAACGTTTCGCTTTCCGCTTCCGTTACCGCTTCGCCCTTTCTGCGTTTTGCGAAAATGGCTTCTGCATCTTTTTTATCTACAATAGGATATACGCTTTGTAAAGCCACGTCAGCTGCCGTTGTGCCTACTTTGATAAACGCTTGCAAACGTTCCTCAATTTTCATTTCTAATTCAGATAAGTCCGCAACGTCGCCAAGCTTTCCGATAAATTCGTTATACTTTTCCGCTTCGATATTCATGATTTTATCGGCACGGAACGCGGGAATTACCTTAAACTTATAGCCTTTTGCGGCAATCGCGGGGAAGGTGGACAAATCGTCGAAAATTTCGTTTGTCGTAAACAAGTGCGTTACGTTAGACTGTTCGATAAGCTTTTGCGGCGTAATTTGATTAAGTGCGATATAATCGTTACACCAATTCCAAATGGTTTCTGCGTTTTCCTCGTTGATTTCAATTTCACAATTAAAGAATTCCTTTAATTCTACCTGCGACCAATGATACAAGGGATTACCAAACGCCGTACCAAGCACCCTGCAATAGGTTACAAACTTCTCTTTATTCGTCGTGTTTTTGCCCGTGATGTATTCTTCATTTACGCCGTAATTACGCATCAAACGCCATTTATAATGGTCGCCTGCAAGCCAAATTTCAAATACGTCGTTAAAAGGCTTATTCTCCAAAATCTGCTTTTCAGGCAAATGACAGTGATAGTCGAAAATAGGCATATCCTTTGCATAGCCGAAATACAAATTTTCCGCTGTTTTATTGGTTAACAAAAAGTTGTCTTTGATATAACTCATATATTTCTCCTTTTTTTATTCTCCAAATGATTTTAATGAAATATAATATGATAATCGGTCAACGGAAAAACGAAAAAAAATCAACTTAGAGGAACTCACTACGAACAACCGTTTTTCCGTTAACCGCCTTAAAAGATATCTTAAACAGATACCTGTTTTAAGTGAAATTATAAGGTAACACCCGTCTTGTAAAAGGCAATTTCACGTATATCTTCGCTCTTACATACGTATTCACCGTTTGCCGTCTTAACAACGAGATCGAACAATCCCGCTTCGTCCATTGAATATGCGTTAAAATCAATCCAGTTGGATTTATGCGCGGAAATATTATTATTTGTACCAATCTTCATGGTAGGCACAAACGTACTGAACGGCGTACCTCTACCTGTGGTAAACAATACAAGCTGACAGCCGCTTGCCGCCAAAGCCGTCGCGGCAATCAAATCGTTACCCGGAGCATTCAATGCGGACACGCCCTTTTCTTTTACGAGTTCGCCGTAATCCAAAACGTCCACAATTTCCGTGCTACCCGCCTTTTCGATACAGCCCAAAGACTTCTCTTCCAAAGTGGTAATACCGCCTTTTTTGTTGCCGGGACTGGGGTTTTCATACACAGGGAAGCCCTGTTTTGTGTAATACGCCTTGAAATCTACAATCATCTGCTTGTATCTTTCAAAAACCTCTTGGTTTTTGCATTTGTTCATCAAGATTTGTTCCGCGCCGAACATTTCAGGCACTTCCGTCAAAATAGCACTGCCGCCCAAAGCCACCGTTTTATCACTGATTTTACCCACAAGCGGGTTTGCAGTTAAACCCGAATAGCCGTCGCTGCCGCCGCATTTCAAACCGATACAAAGCTCGGAGAAATCTACGTCTTCACGCGTAAGCGTCGCCGCTTGCTTTGCAAAACGCTCTAATATTTCCATACCGTAAGCGTGTTCGTCCTCAACGTCTTGACAGTTGAAATATTCGATATTATCTCGATTATAAGGAGCAAGGTATGCTTTAATTCCGTCCATGCCGTTGTTTTCACAACCAAGCCCCACAAACAATACGTAGCTTGCATTTGGATTGAGCGCGATAGCGCACAGCAGCTTTTTGATATTCTCGTTATCTTCGCCAAGCTGCGAGCAACCGAACTGGTGCGTCAAAGCAAAAATACCGTCGATACTGCCCGTTACAAATTTCTGCGCGTCTTTTGCCAAACGCATACACGCGTTATTGACGCAACCTACGGTAGGAATGATATAAATTTCGTTGCGGATACCTGCTCTGCCTTGCTTGCGCTTAAAACCCTTAAAGGTGGCTTTTTCTTTCGCAAACGTGTTGGCTTGGAATTGATACGTATATTCCACGTTCTCGTCCAAATGCGACTTCACGTTATGCGTATGTACCCATTCGTCTTTGGCAATATCAGAGGTAGCTCTACCGATGATTTCGCCGTATTTGATAACGTATTCGCCCGTTTTAATATCGCGAAGTGCGTATTTATGTCCTGCGGGAATTTTATCCGTTCCGTCCAGACATACGCCTACGTTGTCTTTTTCATTAATAATTACGTTTTTCATAATTTAATCCTCTTCGGTTTCATAATATAAATCCGTACCGATAAACCCTACTTGATTGAAATCTTGGGGATTTTTTCGAATGATATAGTCGATATAGCTTTCTATCATGCGCGCCGTCAAAACGTACCCTGTCGGCGTCATATGCCCAAGCCTAAACTTCTTTGCATACGCTTCATCGTTGATGGGAGCATAATTATATAAATCTATGAGATAGGTGCGGGAGAATACTTTCGTAAGTTCTTCCAAAAGATCTCGCCAAGCCTTGCGCTTTTCGTCCTTTTCGTCGCCGTGCCTTGGCGTGCTCACGAGAAATATCTTCGCACGCGGTTGCAAGGACTTAATTTTTTGAATAATTTGCGCATAGTACCCCGCAAACGTTTGTGCGTTTTTCGTGTAGTCATCAAAGTTGATATCCGATATCGAGCCAAGCTCTTGACCATGGTTCATATCGTTCACGCCAAGAGCGATGATATACGCTTGGGCAAGTTTATTCCTATCCCAATACCCTTTCGAGTCGGCAAAACTTTCCATATACGTTTTCGCCGTCATACCGCCCTGCGAAAAGTTATACACTTTGCTTCCGCAAGAACGACCGATAAACTGTCCCCAAGAATATTCGAAAAAGTCGTGATAGCGTTTTGTTCCGTCGGGCTTTAACGATTCAAATTCGCCCGATGAAAGACTGTCGCCTATACACGCAATCGTACGGAAAATCGCACAAAACCCACCGTCCGTTACGATACGATCAAGCGGTTTTTCGTTTTCGCCTACGCTCATATATTCGTAAATATTCATAAGCCTCTCCGTTAGATCAAACAAACGCCTTTCTTAATTTTTTCCACGTTTTCGATAACCGCGTCGTAGAAGCCTGCGTATTTGGTTAAATCTTCGCCCCATACCGCTTCGTCTGCCATAAATCCGCCAACCGACTTCTTTGCCGCAAAATATTCGAGATACGGCGCATCGTCCTTCAATTCTATTTCACGTGAAACAAGTTTTACCATATATTTATCGTCGCGCTTTTCGATACTTGCATACAAAGCCATTAAGTAGGAAAATCCTACCGTCAAATTATGCGGCAATTTGCCGTGCGCTTTATAATAGTCCTTAAAGCTGGGCAAAACTCTTGCACGCCATTTGGAGATAGAGTTAAGCGAAATGCTGACAAGCTGATGGTTCAAGTACGGATTTAAGAATCTGCTTTTAATGCTTTCCGCAAACACCGTAGTAGCCGCGATATCGTCGGACACGAACGGATTGATTTCATTGGTAAGCGTCGTTTCCACGAACGAGCAAAGCTTTGCGTCCTTCATGCAATCGTACACCGTTTCCGCCCCCAACATCAGCCCTGCAGGCACAAGATTGGTATGGCTGCCGTTCAAAACGCGCACCTTACGCTTTTTATAGTACGCGATATCGTTGGTTAAAACAACCTCGATATTATGTACTCCCGCTTTAATGTACTTGGCGATGTCGCCTTTATTTTCTACCGCCCACAAACCGAACGGCTCGCCCACGGATACCAATTCGTCCTTTTCACCGATAAGAGCTTCCAAATGCGCTTTGGTTTCTTCGTCGCGGGGATAGCCAGATACGATTCTGTCCACCAACGTATTGCAATAGAAGTTGTTTTCGTCATTCCATTTCTTGAACGCTTCGGGCAAATTCCAAAGCTCGATATACTTATCTACGCACTTTTTCAGCTCGTCCGCGTTGTTGTCGATAAGCTCTACGGGCATTAAATACACGCCGTCCAAGCCTGCGTTAAAGCGTTCCAATAAGAACTTGGTAAGCTTTGCAGGATACGTAATCGTCTCAAAGCCGTCGATAGTATCCGCTGCGTTAAAGCAAATTCCCGCTTCCGTAGTGTTGGATACGATAATCTTGACGTCTGCATCTTTCGCCAAAGCGTAATATGCTTCGCTATCCTTGAAAGGATCAATCGCCGCAGCCACCGACTGAATAGCATACACGTTTTCCACGTCTTTGCCGTCCTCTACGCCGCGCAAAACAATGTGGTATTGGTTGTTTTGTTTTTCAAAACGTTCCAACGACCCGAACGTAATGGGTTTTACAATGTTAACCGCATACGTATCAACGCCCTCTTTGTTCAACGCGTCGAAATACGCATCTACAAACGTCCGCAAAAAGTTACCTTCGCCATACTGTACAATTTTAATCATCAGAGTTCTCCTTTTCTTCTTTTTGATTATTATACTCTATTTTTACTTGACATTCAATATAATAAATGATAATATTTAGTTATATTACATATAAATTAAAAAATAAGGGGGATTCTATGGCATTTATCGAAGTGGAAAAATCCGTCCATTCCAACGAATGGTCGATGCAGGACTTACATTCGCACCCGCACTACGAAATTTACTTTTTGCTGAGCGGAACGCGTTCGTTCTTTTTATCCAACGCATTATTTCATTTGCAAGCGCCCATCGTGTTGATTATTCCGCCGCACGTCTTACACAAAACGGAGGGCGGAGCGTTTGAGCGTTACAACATTAACGTATCCCCCAATTATTTAGACGAGTTTCAAACCAGCGTATTAAAAGAACGTTCTTTGCAGTTTATCAAGCCGTCCGCGACGGAAATGCAACACCTTTTAACGCATTTTGACGCCTTAAACGAGCCGAAACCGAAAAAATATGAACAAAGCATCACACAAACTCTATTTTCTTATATTGTATTAAGCATAAGCAAATTAGCGCAAAATACGCACGTTCCCAAAGTGGCGGCAAAAAACAGTATTCCGCCCCTTATCTTAAAGGTAATCAATCATCTCAACGAAAATTATTCGTCCAAGCAAACGTTGCAAGACATTGCGGACAAGTTCTTTATTTCCAAAACCGCGCTTTCGTACAGTTTCAAAAAATATATGGACTGTACTCTTATCGACTTTTTACTATCGTTGCGCATTTCCAAAGCCAAAGAATTTCTCTTGGGAACTCGGAAAAGCATTGAGGAAATTTCAGAGCTGTGCGGGTTCTCCTCGTCCAACTATTTTGGATTGATTTTTAAGCAAAAGGAATCGCTTTCCCCCGCCAATTACCGAAAGCACCAAGCTATGAAAAGTTAGCTAGGAAAATTTAGGCATAAAACAGAAATCACGGAGTGTTTGTTCCGTGATTTTTATTTGTTATATGACGTTATTCGTAAGCATTTATAATTGAAGAAAGATTATTTTGCCTTTCGGGCAATCAAAGCACCCTGGTATTCGGTTAAGAAGAACTCTGCGGCTTTAGAGAATCGCGCATATACTTCGTCGCCCTTAAAACCGAACATTGCGCTCATATTGCCGAAATATTCATCGATAATCTGCACGCTTAATATAAGCTTTTTCTCTTCCAACCAAGCCAAGGACACTGCGTCTTTATACATAAATCCATCCGTCGTCGGCGTTGCGCCGTATTGATTAGAATAACCAAGCTGCGGAAATTTTCCAAACACGTTATGATTGACGCCAAAGGGAATTACTTTATCACCTTGGGCATTGGTATAACGGAATTCCCCCGACATTTCGTCCTTAAATACAAACGAGAATTTCGTGATGCCCATAGGATTTTTTTCGCATACGTATTCTTGACCGTTCAATTCTTGACGGAAAGGCGAATCGTTTGCTCCCTGCGCATGACGGAGTTCAAGACTTTCTATCAATTCGTTTAACCGCGCCTGTGCCTCCTTGTTTTCGGGCAAAGGTTGATCCTGCATTTCGTCCACAAACAGCTCTTCCAAATTGGCAAACATCATTTCGCGAATAAGACTTGTTCCTTGATTATCCGAAGCGCAGACGAAAATCATATCCTTATCGGGATAGCAAACGGTAAGCTGATCGCCCATGCCAACGAACGCAAAGCCGTTGCCGCATACGCGCCAAATTTGGTAACCGTACCCTTGATGATACGCCGAATAATGCGCATCCAAAGAATTATCCACAAGCTTGGACGTCGCTTCCTTTAAGTATTTTTCGTTCATGAGGCGTTTGCCGTTCCACGTGCCGTAGTTCATGACAAGCCGCCCAAACGCCGCCATATCGCGGAGGGTACAAATCATTGCGGAATCCCCCCACGAATCACCGTTACGCGTTTTAAGCACCTTTGCCGTTTGGAAAGCGTTCATTTCATTAAACAGCTTTTCTTTCATGTATTCCAACAAAGGCTTGCCCGCCAGCTTTTCCACAAGCGAACAAAGCACCTGCGAGCCGGGGCTATCGTACGCCCACAGTGTATTCGATGGATGCAAAGCGCGCTGTTCGTTAAAATATTGGCGTGTTCTGTCCGGCTCTTCGCAGACAAACCAAGACGTAGGTCCGCCCGCCGTGGACATCATTAACATTTCACGAATGGTTTGCGTTTTATGATAAAACTGCACTTCGCCGTCAAATTTTTCAGGGAAATAATCGACGATTTTATCGTCCAAAGAAAGCTTTCCCTCTTCCTCCAAAAGACCGATAGCAACGCCTACGAAGCTCTTCGTTTGCGAATACATTCTGTGATGAAAATTTTTATCAAAGGGTTTCCAATAGGCTTCCGCAAAAATTTTATCCCCTTTCATAAACAAAACGCCGTGCGTTGTCGCTCCACGTTTTTCCAATGCCTTAATAAATTTTGTTACGTTCTTTGAAGAAACACCCGCTTGTTCAGGTGTGATTTTTTCAAACATAATCCTCCGCTCCTTTTGTTTGGTTGCCATTATTTTAACACACTTTTTTTAGCAAGTCAACGTTATGAACTAAAAAATAATATACTATTTCATCAAAATTACAGCTTTTGTTTACTGTTATACTATTTCCGTTCGTAAGTGTTATCATTGCGGATAATTTCCATATTGTCACTATTTGAGCAAACAACATCATCAACAAATTACCACTTAACTCTTATTTTTATTTCACGCAAAACACTACGTGCAACGGCACGGATTTTATGCCGTTTTCAAAACCGAATTTTATTATACACGAATAGCCTATTGGCGTTCGCATCTCTCCATACAAAAGTTCGAAGTTTTTGAATGTGCGTTATAGTTTACTTTCTAAATACACGATAAATCCGAACCCCATACCGACGATTATTGGTTTAGAGTTCGGATTATACTCGCTTGTGTAAAGACTATAAAAAAGATATTTTTGATAAAGTGCTTACGGGATTTGAACCTTACAGATAAATTCCGTTGTACTTCAATCAAAGACCGAGGCGATATCTTCCGTAAGCGTCTGCAGCCTTCATAGCTGCAACAACCTTTTCCGCGGTAATCTCAAAGGGCATATTATGAATGGTTTCACCAGGAACAGTAGCTGCCTTTGCCACCGCGAAAAGCTTCTCATCGGTAATCTCGGTAACACCTAACTCGCCAAGCGTTACGGGAAGCCCTACTTTGATGCAGAAGTCAACAATCTCGTCAAGCTCCTCGGTGGGAACATTCTCAAGCATAAGCTGGGTGAGAACGCCGAAAGCAACCTTCTCGCCATGATACATATGATGGCACTCGGGAAGCACGGTAAGACCGTTGTGGATGGCGTGTGCGGCTGCAAGTCCGCCGGATTCAAATCCGATGCCGGAGAGGAGTGTATTAGCTTCAATAACCTTTTCAACCGCCTCGGTGCAAGTGCCTGTCTCAAGAGCAAGCTTCGCCTTTACACCCTCTTCAAGCAGAGTTTCGAGACAAAGCTCTGCAAGAGCCATCGCCGCGCAAGTAACCTTACCGCCTGCGCATGTACCTGCGTCTTTTGCTTTGGTGGCTCTCGCCTCGTAGTAGGTAGCGAGCGCGTCGCCAATACCTGCAATGGTAAGACGAGCGGGAGACTGAGCAATGATAGAGGTGTCCATAAGAACCATATTGGGGTTAGCGGGAAGCCAATGATACGCCTCAAATACACCCTCGTCGGTGTATACAACTGAAAGTGCGGAGCAGGGTGCATCAGTAGACGCGATAGTAGGACAAATGATAACGGGCATCTTACCTGCATATGCAACAGCCTTGGCGGTGTCAAGAATTTTACCACCGCCGATACCGATAACCATATCGCACTCGTTCTGCTTCATAACTTCGATAAGTCTGTTAATTTCATTCCAAGAGCATTCGCCGTTGAAATAGTCGTAAACTACGCCAACCTCACTTGAGTCAAAGCTTGCTTCAAGAATTGCACCAATTCTCTTGTAACCCGAAGCGGTAATAACTACAAGAGCCTTTTTGCCGTAAGCCTTTGCGTAGCTAGAAAGTTTACTCATCTCTCCTGCGCCCTGAACGTATTTATTAGGGCAGATAAGAATTTTTGCCATTTTATTTCTCCTTATTTTTCCATTTTATTAAAACTATTATATAATATAAAGACAAA
The DNA here is from genome assembly GCA_045655725.1 of Candidatus Scatosoma sp. GTDB lineage: Bacteria > Bacillota > Clostridia > Christensenellales > Borkfalkiaceae > Scatosoma. The sequence continues at coordinate 24,606 of JAZOPT010000066.1, read as the reverse complement.
AAAGTCAATAGGATTTTGCGGATTTTTATAAATCATCAACGTTAAATTATTGTATCCTTTTCTGCGTATCTTTATGGTTGAAGAAACGGGCATCTGCCGTTTCTCGCAAGCGAGCACTCTCGGCAGGGCTTCGTCGCGCGACAACGCTCGCACTCTTCCTATCCTTTCTATTTCTCGCTCCTTTACTTCGCAAAATAACAAGCTGAACGCGTGAACCCACGGTAATCCATGGTTTGCGCGAGCCGTTGCCGAAATAAAAACTACGGCGTATCCGTTCGGATACGCCGTAGTTTTGGCGCAGAGAGAGGGATTTGAAGCGGATAGCTTGCTGTGGAATGCCTTTATTTACAAGGCTTTCACCGCTCCTGCCCCAACACTGCCCCAACGCCGAACGAACTTTCTCATCTTGTTAAGTCCCCGTCGTGGCATAACTCACACGACGGGGTTCTTTTTCGATATTAGCATTTATATCAAATTAAGCTTTTCAATAAATGGTCTTTTTTAATTCAACATACTCGCCGAATCCGCGTCGCAATAGATCGTGCAATCCGCGTGCTGCTTCAAAAGCGTTGCAGGTACTTCGGGCGTTAAATCGCAAGTAACCGTTTTGTAAATAGCTTCCGCTTTTACTTTATACGGCACAACCGAAATAATCGATTTACATTTCATAATTTGCGAGCAGGTCATAGAAATCGCCTGTTTATACGTTTCTTCTACGTTCTTAAACCAGCCTTCGCCGATTTGTTGTTGTAAACATCTCTCGTCAAGCGTTACTACCTTATACGCTCTTTGGTCGTTGAAATCCGCAGGGGGATCGTTGAACGCGATATGCGCGTTTTCGCCGATACCGATAAGACCTACGTCCACGGGCTTTTCATTGAGTAGTGCCGTAAGCTCCGCGATCGTTTCTTCGGGATTTTTCTGTCCGTTGATAAGGTGCGCTTTGCCGGGCTTTACCACGTTGACAAATCTGTCCAAAAGATAACGCTTGAAGCTTGCAGGGTGTTCTTCGCTGATACCCACGTATTCGTCCAAGTGGAACATTTCCACCTTGCTCCAATCGATATCCTGTTTCACGAATTCCACGAAAAACGGGAATTGCGACGCGCCCGTCGACAGCAAAATGCGCGCATAGCCCTGTTTTGCAATCGCTTCGTTGATAAGCTTCGCCGCGTGGATTGCCGAAGCTTTTCCAAGTTCTTCTTTTGTTTTGTTGATAATAAGCTTCATTGTATATTTCCTTCAAAAATTATTTTTTTGATATTTAAAGCGGTATCCATTAAAACAAAATCCGCCCTTTTTCCTATTTCAATACTCCCACGATCCGTAAACCCCATTACCTTTGCGGGGGTAGCCGAAGCCATTTTGCTGATATCTACTAAATCTGCTTCTGCCATAAAATACATCGTTCTTATCAAACAATCCATTGTGGCAACGCTACCCGCAAAACTTTGTCTATCCATCAATTTCGCCACGCCGTCTTCTACGATTACAGGTACTCCGTCCTCATTCCTTCCCAAAATGGAATGTGCCCCCTCAGGCAACCCGCTCGCCCTCATCGCATCGGTAATTAGACAAATCTTATCCGCTCCTTTTATTTTACAAATCAACTTCAACAAGCTTGCAGGTAAATGCTTTCCGTCTGCTATGATTTCAACGAATAGTTCATCACTGTAAAAACCTGCTTCCACAGCGCCTGCAATACGGAAAGCGTTCTTTCTGACAACCCCCGACATTCCCGAATAGAAATGTGTTAAAAGCGTATATCCGTTTTTGCTCGCTTCAATCGTTGTATCAAAATCCGCGTCCGTGTGCGCAATAGACATCACTATCTCGCGCTCCGCCCCAAATCGTCCAACCGCCATACCGTTTTCAAGCTCGGGTGCGACACTAACACGTTTTATGAAAGAATATTTCTCCAACAAGTCGTTTAATTTCTCTGCGCTTGGAACGCCCATCTTTTCCGTTGCTTGCGCTCCACATTGCGCCGGCGACAGCCAAGGTCCTTCCAAATGAACGCCGCTTAACGTCAACGTGTTTTTAGCTTTATAAAGCTTTTCATATTCACACAAAGATTTTTCAATCGCTTCCCACGTATCCGTCATCGTTGTTGCAATCAACGTCGTTGTACCATGAGAAAGGTGATATTTTGCAATTTGGTACATTTCTTCTGCGGAAGCGTCCATAAAATCCAACCCCGCTCCGCCATGACAATGTAGGTCGATAAATCCCGAAAACAAATACGCCCCCGCTCCGTCTATCGTTTCTCCTACGTCATCTTGTCGTTGCGTACCAACGTAAACTATTTTTTCATTTTCATAAGCAATTACAGCATCTTGTAAAATTACGTCAGGAAGTATTGCTTTAACGTTTATTATTTGCCTTTTCATAATATCAAAAAGTGCTTTGGCTTTTAATCTAATTTTAACTTTATAAATGCTGTTTTACAAAATACGGCAAAACAGAAATCGGCGACGGCACAACAATCTCTTGGTTTCCGTCATATACAGTTTCGTTGCAGTATTTCCACTTTCCTTCAGGCAATACCACTTTACGAGTCGTAGCACCCTTTTCAATCACAGGACAAACCAAAATATTTTCACCAAGCAAAAATTGATCGTCGATTTTCTCATATCCCTTATGCGGATAACAATACTCCATACTCCTAATTATCGGCTCTCCCGTTATCGGTGTTTGTTTTACGAGCTCCACAATCGTATCCGCAAATTGCAAATGCAATTTTGCTGCGTCCAAGCATAATTTTTGCGATTGCTTTTCAAGCACACGCCACGGCGCCCATGAAAACTGCATCATCGGAAACAAGGCAGAGCATTGCGCCATACGCACAAACAACTCCTCGTCACATTTGAAATCGGGATTTAGCGTAATCGACCATTCGCCACCGCCTATCATATCAGGACAGGTATAAGGATAACCGAGCAACCCTTGCGCCAACACATACGGAATGAGCGAATCCAAGCCGTTTCCTTTCCACGCGTGCTGTCTGTCGCGAATTCTTTGCACAGTCGCTCTACCGCCCCTATCATACGTGTCTTTATACTCGTGATATTGATAACGAGCCCCAAAATCGTTCCACGCCTTATTTAACGCTTCTGCGGTTTTTACAGGGGGATCGGTCAACCATTTCGTTTTTCGCAAGGAAACGATATTTCCGCCGTCAAACTTAAACCCGTCCACGCCGTACGTTTGCATTAAATATTGCAATCTACCGTCTAAATACTTTCTATCGTTTTCTTCCGTCAAATCCAACATTGCGGAAAAACCGTTCCACCACTCGACCACCGCTATTTTTCCACTGGGCTGTCGCGCAAGTCGTGGCTCAAACACTTTCCTTGCACGCTCGCTTGCCCAAGGATAATAATGATCGAGAAAATTACGTCCGTCTAACGTTACGTACGGCACAAGCCAAAGCATTACACGGAAACCCAGCGAATGTAATTCGTCGATCATTGCTTTCGGATTAGGAAATTTATCAAAATCAAATTCCCACGTTCCGTAGGAAATATGCCAACCCTCGTCAATCATCAATATACCCGGCTCATAGCCGTTGTCTACAATAGAGTGCGCGTATGCAAGCACAGAGCTTTGCGTGGGATTATAGGTATATTCCATCCACGTATTATATTGCGCCGTTTTGAAAAACGTTTCAGGTAACTCTTTTTTCTCAAACGGAAAATACGCTTGCATTGCACCAAGATACGCTTCCCGCAAGCAATCCCCTGCTTTTTCACACACTACGTTTTCGCCCTCGGCGATAATCGTTCCTTGGTCAAAAGTGATTTTTAACGGCGAATCGGCGTGAATATATCTCCCCTTGGAAGAAAGATATAACGGCGCGGATTGATTGACTCCCTGTTCGCCCAGTTGCCTTGTTATACAAGAGCTTTCATCGTACGGCTGTTCAGGCGAAAACACAACGCTTCCGCCCCACCATTTTTCCCCCGACAACATTTTTGTTTCTATCGTATTCATTCTTTTATCCCCCTACGCAAAATCAAAAGAAATCACAGGTATGCTTTCCTGTTCACCCCAACTCTCACACAATACCAACGTAAGCCTATCTAAATCCTGTTCAATAGGCACGTGGTACGCGCGTTTACGATTATTATTTACACATAAAAGCTCCGTTGTTTCTCCCCCAAGCTCGCCGATGAGCTTGAACGCTTTACACAACGTTTTCGGCATATGCGTTTGCGGACTGTTCAAGCGAACGTTTGCTCTCGTAGAACGCGTTCTTTCGCAAAGTGAGCCAGGCAAAGTTTTCCGATTTAAGTCGCTATCAAAAACGATATGAACCTTATCCACACGCGTTTTCTCAAACGAATAGGCTATCTCCCCGTTCTTCAAAACTTCATTTACACCGCTTGAACACACATTCTCGTATATCCGGTGTTCGCGGTCGCAACCGTTGCGAATACGTTCGTCCGCCCCGCGCAAAACCGCCCGTTTACAAACGTTAGCAACCGTTCGTGTTTTGGAGGGCAAAAAACAATCCTCGTTTAACAAAAGCGTTTGTACTTCTTTTATTTTTGTCAAATACACTTCGTGCGGCGACAACGCGTGTTTTACCGCAATAGTCGCAGCTTTTCCAACCGCTTCGCCAAGCAACGCGCAAGTAGCCATAACGCGTACGCTACTCATCGCCATATGCGTCATACTGATATTTCTGCCCGCAAAAAATAAATTCTCCACGTTTTTGGAATACAAGGCCCGATAAGGCAAAGAATAGGGCGCAGGCGTTGAAACGTTCGTGTTGGGCGTTCCCCGATGATAAAAGCCGCCCGGGAAATGATCGTCAAGCGGCCAACCGCCGTACGCGATTTCGTCATCGAAAACTTTCCCGTCCGAAATATCCCGTTGCGTAACGGTATATTCCCCGCACATTCTTCTCGATTCGCGCTTGCCAGGTAAAAAACCAAGGAAGTCTAAATCCCAGTTTTCCGCGTTGTACTTTCCCGAATTTTTAATATAATCCCACGTTCCTATTGCTAAGGAAACCAATTCGTCGCGCAAAATCTCCGTATCGTCGATGGTATTTCTATCTCCGCCAAGTTCTAAATACCAAAAATTTTGAGAATCCGAATAAAGGTTAGGGCTACGTTTTTCAAAATCCGTTTCGGTCAAACGAGTACTCCACGTGGGCGGCGTAAACGCAATCGTTTCTTGCGTTTCTCTGCCTTGCAACAAACAAGACATTCCCATCGTCATCGTATCCGCTACCGTTACGGAAGTATCTTCGTTAAACTCCGAAGCAGTTTCCCGTCCGATACGGTACTCCGCCCCGCAAAGCGGTGCTAAAATACTATCCCCCGAGCTATCGCAAAAATACGTTGCCTCTACCTTGAAAAAGCATTGCGTCGTCATTTGATATCCAACAACGCTTTTTATTTTCGTATCTCTACCATATGCAAACGCAGCTTTTTCTATCTCTGCGTTCATACAAGTACAGTTGAGAAGTAGCGTAATATTCTTTTCTCGACGCACGAAATCGTATAATACGGTATCCCAAATCGCATAGCTCTTCGTAGGGTTACGATAAAGATTTTCCAGCGCGATTTCTTCCAATATACCCGTTTCCCGATTGTTTTCGCCTTTCGCGCCGCAAATCCACATTCGGATTTCCGACGAAGCGTTTCCACCCAGCACGGGGCGTTCGTGCATTAAAACGACGCGCAACCCTTCGCGGGCAGCCGATATTGCGGCAACCATACCCGCCATACCACCGCCGACCACACATAAATCACATTGTATATGCTTTTCTTGTAACATAATTTCTCCGTTTTTAACGTCCAACGATCTCTTTGGATATCGTGGGTACGATTGCGTCCACGTCTTTCACCTGCGAAAGAGGAATATGTAACTCTTTACAAATACATTTTACCACTTGATCCCCTACGAGCTTTATCCCCGCAGGTTTATAAAAGTGCGTCATATCCGAGCGACATTCTTGCGGTATGTTTTTCGTCAACGTGTATAAATCGTTTATTTTAACGCCGAGCGGAGAAAGCGTTTTGATTGCAATCTCGTTAAACTGTTCGATGTCCGCGTTGTACCGTTGATACGGCGGCTCATACCCTTCTTCCACAACCGCCGTGCTCAATGCAAACACCTGTTTTGCTTTTGGAAACAGCAAACGCAAACGCTTTTCCAACCGTAAAAGCGTGTATGCATAGTATTCAGGCGTGGTGAACGTGCCGTCGTCCATAATACGGAGTACGTCCCAAAGCCCTACGTTCCAATGCACGAGATCGATATCGTCGGGATAGTTTTCTTTTCGCTTCCATTCGCTTACCCAGCGGAGCATATACTGCGAAAACGCACAGGTATCTTTTGCTTTATACACTTCCGCAAGCCCTGCGAACGCTTCGGTCACGTACCGTTCGTACCCTAGCCGTATCGAATCGCCGAACAAAATGATTTTTTTCATCTTTTTCTCCTGTTATACTTGTGTACTCGTGCTCCCAGCATAAGGCGCAACGTAGGAAAAGTTCGTGTAATAATGGTTTTCTTCGCTTCCTTTAAGTGCCGCGTGCACAATAATATACCCCGAACGTTCTACGCCCGTATCCAGCGTTTCCACTTCGGCGTTATAGCTTGCGTAAAGCGTTTCGCTGTCACTGCTTATTTCATATAATTTCGCGTCTAAATACACTTTATTATCCGCCGTTTTATACATACCCACTACGTAATGCCAACTCCTCGTTTCGTCTTTCATAAGCTCGAACATCGAGAATTTAGACGCTCTAATTGTGCCAACGTTCCAAGCTTTTTGCGCTTTACTGTATTTCGCATAGCTTACGTCGTAAGTATAAGCATCGCTTTCACTTGTGTGATACTGCAAATAGGAAGTGCTCAACTCGGACGTTTGCGTAAATTTATTATAACCGGAAATACCGTAGGAGAAATAGTGCGGATATAAAGCAAATCCACCGTAGGGATAGCTTCCGCCATCCGTCGTGTTTGTCGTCAACCAAGCGGCGTCCGCCATATGCGCGTAACGCTCGGCATATTTCGTATATAACGCCGTTCTGCCGCTTCCGTTACTTACCACGTAACCCGTGTTCGTTTCGTCGTTAAACATATCTCCCGAAATACTACTGCCGAAAAACTCCACGTTGGGCATATTGTTGCCTGTGAAATAGAAATCTACGTACGTACCGTTTTCACTCAAAATAAATTTTCCGTCCGCAGCGTTCGTGTTTTGGAATGCGATATATCCGCTATTTTTCGTTACGCTCGACGAACCGTTTACGTTCCCGCCGTTGAGCTTGACCGTACTCGTATTCTCATTCAGCGTACCGCCGTCCACAAGAGGATATGCCGTAGCGTTCCCCTGATACGGTTGATTGCAAGTGAAACGATTGTAGAAATGCTCGCCCGCGTTCTTTTCGTTTCCTTTATACGCCGCGTGCAATACGATTTTTCCCGACAGCGTTTGGTCGCCACCAAGATTTTCCTGCTCTGTCCCAAATTTTACCTTTGAACGCCACGAAGCAAACAGCGTTTCTTCATTCCCGTTTACTTTATACAGCTTGGCGTCTATCCAAATTCCGCCTTGCGAATCTTTGAACATACCCACCGTATAACGGTAAGCTTGCGTTTCCGATTGCACTTTCATCAATGAATACATCGAAAAATTAGAATACTCCACGCTTGCGCTCGTATTATCTTTTTTCGTGTACGTATACGTGCCGTCCTTTTGCGAGATACGAGCACCGCCCAGATATCCCGCCGAGCCGTTCGTAAGCCTATTATAATTGGTTACCCCGTATTCGTAGAACAGATCGTACGCGGAATAACCGCCGACGCCACCCGTAGGCGTTTCGCTATACGCGCTTTGGTGCGCGTGTCCGTTTGTTACGATAAAGCCGTTCGCCGTTTCTCCGTCCTTATTGCGGATATTGCTAAGGATATCCGTCGCAAAGAATTCCACTTGCGGCATATTGTTGCCCGTGAAATATACGTCCACGTACGTTCCGTTTTCATTGAGGGTATACGTATCGCCGAACGCAAGATATCCAACGTCCGTTTGGAAGTGCGATGCGCTTGCCGCGTGCCTACCCGCCAACAATACCGTCGCCGTCTTGGCGGTTGTATCATACTCTGTCAATTCGCCGCCTACAACGCCCACGTCGCCTTTTACAAACCGATAGCTGTATTTCTTATCCGAGAACGTATTATTCCCCACACTTGCGTACACGTTAAACGTATAAACGTTATTCGTTTCCAAACGCTCGTACGTTTCCGAAAGGTCGATTAAGCAGGTATCCTTATCGAGTACGGCGATACGGCTCGAAGTCGATTCACCCATATTGACAACGTAGTTTTCCGCGCCATCGACCGCTTCCCATTCCAACGTTTTCGTTTGCTCGTTAAACGAAATTTGCGTTTTGTCAAACTCCGTATTCAAAAGTGTGTCTTTATGATATTTGAAAGTGACGTCACGGGAAATAGAGCTATACGCCACTAATTTCCCTTTTATTTCTTCTCCCACTTCATATAAGCCGAGCGCGGGATTATCCCTTTCAAACTTCGTTTGCGAATGCGCCACGAGCGTGTAAGGTTCTTTGGCGTTACCCTCGTTTACCGAATACAGCGAGAAATACAACGCCATGTTTTGCGTTTCTTTTCCCACTAGCCACGGCGCGCCGTACGGCTTACTCTCTTTACGCGTTGCCGTAGTCCCCGTCGTTTTCATGGCAATCTCAAAGAAATAGTGTACACCGTCCTCTAATTCACTAAAGCCGAAATGCTCCAACGGGTTCGTTTCGTTAGAATCGATTTGCATAACGGTATCCGACGACAATCTTTGCGGTCCGTATAAGCGGGTGTGTCCTTCCACGGACGCGCGCTCCACGGTAAACACGAAACCTCTGCCCTTTGTCAAGGAATTCGGCTCGTTTTCATTCGTGTCCGTATTATAAAGCCCGATATACGAGGGCATATTTTTGCCGTAGAACTCAAAACGCGCCACCTGCCCGTCCGTAAATTCGTCTTCCAAAACAGCGTAAGACGCTTGCGAAAGGTCAGGCGAGCCAACCAAACGCATCGTGGAAAAATCCGTCGTACCATCGGAGTTTTGCGCAAATTCTACGTTTTTATAATTTTCAATTTTTTCTTCGTCCACCAATGCAGACAAATCGGGTAAAACCTTAACCTTAAAGAAAGCGTCCGCTTCTCCCTCGCCGTTTTTGGCAATCACGTGAAATTCGTATAAGCCCAGCTTATCAAACGTAATCCATTCGTCCACACTCGTTTCTATTTTTATTTTCGGATTCGTGTTTGCCGTATCCAGCAACGTGGGAGCTTGACTTTCCTGATACGTATAATAATCTACGCTCAATTCGCTTGACAAAGGAATAACGGTAGGCGCGGCATAGGAAAGCAAGGTATCTACAAGTGCCCTACTTCCAATGCTACGAACAAGCGAAACGGCGGGCGGTAATAAAATAGGGTCCGTCCCCACCACGTCGAACTGTGTTTCTCCTTCCGCGGTCATCTCTCCTTTCGTCGCCACCACTTTCATCGTATAACGCGAAGCTTCCACGAGAAAATAGGTGTTGCCTTCAATTTCTTCAACCGTAGAGCTTACTTGGCTGTTTCCGTCGTCGGAAAGCGTGAGATAACTGAACGCAAAGGAATAGGAAACGCCCTCCTCCCGTTCAATCAAGTCGTAAGCGTCTACGATATCCCCTCTTTGATACGTATAAGGAGATTGCTTAAAGTTAACTACGAGCCTTTGTCTTTTACAAGCAACTAACCCCAACCCAAGCGTACAAACGAGCAGGAGCGCCATGCAAACGGTAATCAATAATTTTCTTGTCGTTCTTTTCATCGCCGCACTCCTTTACGCTTTCAAAGGGATAAGATATACTGCATACCCCGAAGAAAGAGATTTCGTATATTTGCCGTTGTCTAATTTTACGTAGCGAAGCTCTCCGCAATCAAATTCCGCCACGTAGTCGTAACCGGGAAATTCAGCCGTAAACGTGCAATCCGTATAACGCATTTTACCGTTTTCTGCAAACAGCGAATCGATCGCGTTCATGATCATATACATATACAAGCCGTTTTCTTCGTCTTTAAGTTCGGTTGTAAGCAGCGCGTCGTTATTTAGCGTAAGATTTTTCAAAAGCGTGTGTTCCCAATCGTTTTTGAACGGCATGGACTCCGAGCCCATATACATACTCGCTGAACCGTTCTGAATTACCGAGTTGAGATACATCTTCGCCCCTTGGAATTCATAATTGAGAAGAACTTCGTCGAATTTGCGAACGGCGCTATTTACGGCTTGTCCGTTATAATATACGCTGGTCTTGTTTCCGTCGCGATCGATAAAATTACCGATTGAAGTACTGTCAGAACGATAGGAAGGATACGGGAAATAGGTGTAGTATTGCACGCTCGTCGCGCCAAAACCGAGTGCCGTATTCATTTGCAACCACATATCGCTTTTATTCACGACGCGATAAGGCACCGTTTCGCCTTGCGTATAGCAAATGGATTGCATGGTAAGCGCAAGCTCCGCGCCGTAGGCGTCGCAAGCTTCTCGTAATATTTGCATATTGCTAAAATACGTCGCCAAACGGTCGTCGGGGCGGTCCTTAAACGGATAAATATCTACCGAAAGATTTTCCGCACCCGTCTTTTCAAGGAACGTATGTAAATAGTTGCTATATGCTTCCCCAAGCGTCGGTTCTTCTCCGTGTTCCGCTTTCCACGCTTCCACGTCAACAAACCTGTTTACGTTAAGTCCGTTACGGGAAGCGTAGTGAAGATTGTGATACACGAATACATCGGGTAAAGCACGTTTTACACTCTTATACACAAGCGCATAATTATCAAAATCTGCACAGACGGGTTCGTCTAACATAATCACTCCGTAAAAACCGGGAATATCCTTATAAATCGACAAGCGTTCGGCGATATCCGCGTCCATTTCTTCTTGCGAACGATAACGCGCAGTTTCGTCCGTGCCGATCAATACGCCGTCCTTATACTCGACAAGTCCGTCGAAATACAAATCGGTAAGGAGTATCTTTTGTATCCCCGATTCGTAGGCTTTATCGCAAAATATTTTCGTATCGCTCGTCGCCCACGTTTCTTTCGTCGTTTCCGCAGGCAACGCGCTATCGTAACGGGCAAACGCAATATTAAAGCCCGCGTCCGTGTATTCTTGAAAGCGTTCGACGGTGCGGTGATCCACGCCGTCGTTCTGCGGTACGCCCTCGAATTTATAGTCTCCGTTGGTAGGATTGACGTAACCGATGATATCAAGCTCTTTCGTCGCCGCGTAATTGGGCAAGGAAACGGGAATTTCCGCATTGTCCGTCTTCTTCTTGCAAGCGCCGAACGTGCCAAACGTTGTCAAGCAAAGAAACCCCGCAAGCGCATGATAGTACCATTTTTTCTTTCTCATAATTATTTCCTCTTATTTTTAGCCTTTCAAGCCGCCGACCGCGATATTTTTAAGTATCAGCGTTTGCGAACAAGTATAAATGATGATTACGGGCATGGAAGCACAAAGCAGTGCGGCGTAATAGGTCATCTTACCGCCTGAAAACATACCTTGTTTGGAATTGCCGTATTGATACAAGCCGTATGCAAGGTTTGGATATTTACTCAAAAAGATTTGGAAGGTGCCGTAATCGTCCCAATGCCCCGTAAAGCTGGTGATACTCATTGCCAAGATAGCGGGAAACGCCATCGGTAAAATGATTTTAAGCAGTATTTGCCATTGCCCCGCGCCATCTAACTCCGCCGATTCGGAATAGGAGCGCGAAATGCCTTGGAACGTACCGTATAAAATGAAACACGTATAATCAAACCCGACAGCCCAAGATATCCAAATGGTCGCAGGGTTATTTACCATGCCCAACGCAAGGCGCAGCTTGAAATCCGCACCGCCACCGCCCATAATAGGCACGGTTTGCACGAATATTACCACAGCGTATAAAAAATTTCTTCCCGGGAAGCGTATGCGCGCCAAGGCATAAGCGAGCATCGTGCTCGACGCCGTACTCACGACGATACGCAACGTCGTAGACCAAAGGGAATTAAAAAACATTTGGAAATACCCTACGTTCCCCGCAATTTTGAACTTCGTAAATACGTTGACGAAGTTTTGAAGAGTAAACAAATCGGGGCGAATCGCAAACGCGTTCAATGGATCGTAGGCGTTTTGGAAAGAAATATTGAGCACGAAAAACACGGGCATCAGGTGCAAAATAGCTTCTAATAAGAAGAAGATGAAATAGAAAATCATTATAAGCTTTGCACCCAAGCTAAACCGTGCAAATTTTTTGCACTTGCTCTTAAATTGCGTTGTTAAAGTCGCTATCTTCACACTCGTATCCTCCTAAAACTCCACGGTATCGCTTGCTTTCGACAAGAGCCATCTACCAAGAAAAACAACGGGAAGCGTCAAACACATGATCACAACGCCGAATGCCGACGCATAGGAATATAAGCTATGATCCCCACGAGAAATTTGCAACTTCACGTAGTACATATAAAAGCCGATAGAATTCATACCACGCGCACCCGTACCATTTGAATAAAGGTACATGCTAAAATCCGCAGTAAAGAACGAAGTAAGCGCAAACACCATCATAGTTGAAAGCGTGGGCCAAACGCAAGGAATAGCGATTTGGAACGCTTCACGGAAAAATCCACAACCGTCGATATTTGCCGATTCGAATATTTCTTGCGGAATACGCATATATGCACCTGCAAGTATCAAGCCCCCGCCCGTCAGATTCCATATATACATTTGTAGCATAAGCGTGGGAAACGCCGTCGCTTCGTCGCCTAAAAAGCCTTCACGGGTAATTGACGGAGCAAGGTCGATTTTTAGATTTTGCGCAAGCTTTACGATAATGCCGTCCCAAGCGTAAAACTCTTGTATAATGGCAACGAATACCACCGATCCGAGCAATCCGGGAATCATATAGCAGGTCCTGAAAAACTTGTGTCCGAGCATGTGCTTTGTTAAGATGAAGCACGACAAAATACTGATAATATGTATGACGATATGATTGGATACCCAAATGAACATACTCTTAAAGAGCATGGGCAAAACGGCAAAGCCAAAGGATTGTTTACCGCCGAAAAGAACGGCAAACACTTCCTTAAACGAATCCAAGCTCCACTTCCCGCTCGCGTCCTGAAACGCCATCGCGATACCGGACAAATTCACGTAGAACCAAAACACAATCATTTGGATAACGGGGAAAGCAATAAGCACATAGGCAAACGGGAATTTTTTGCGTTCAAAAGCCGAATATCCGCTCAACACTTTCTTGAATTTTGCTTTTATTTTACTGATCATATTTTTACCACTTATCGTTATAGTTGTTTTTTGCGTCGTCGTAGTTAGCTTTTTGCATTGCCTGCGCCGCCGTTGCGTACGCCGCCAATTCTCCCGTCTTCGTATAGCCGCCGTCGTTTTCCGCTTTATAGATAGTTACGTCCTCTTCGATAATTTTCAAGTTGACGTACAAGCCCGTATGCGGCAACGTATTGATGAAGTTGGGGTGAATGGACGCTCTATACCCAGACGCTTCCGGTCTTAACCCCTTAAAATAACGGTTATTCGTAATCGCGCGGGATTGATTTACAAACTCATAACGGTTACTTTCATAAGAAAGTGCAAAGGGGTTGCTGGAAAGCGTTTTAGAAGCAATCAACTGTCCGCCCTCCACGCTTGCACACATACGCAAAAACAGTGCGGCAAGGTCTTTTACTTCCGAGCTTGCGTTGACGTATATACCCGACTGTACGGTTTCCGTATAAGTGTAACCGCGAGCAGCTGCCACCGTTTGAATATCCGTTTCTTGAATATCCCAACCTTTTGCGGAAACTGCCGTTTTTATGTCTGCGATTTCCTTATTCGCGTCCACTTCGTCGATGATTGCACGCAAGATCTTCTCGCAATCTTCTTCCGATTTATTATAGCTCGTACCCGCGCCGAACAGTTTCACGCCAAGTTCGGAAATAACGGGAACGTTTACAAACGAAATATTCGCCCTTTGTTCGTCGGAAGAGTTGTAATACGTTTCCTGCAACAACCAATCCCCGTTCATCATAAACGCGCAAATTCCGTTCATAAGGTTTGCCTGCGCCTTTTCTACGCCTTGCGTTTTCGAACCGGGCGAACCGCAATTCGGATCAAGCGCACGGTACATATTTTCAAGCATAATCTCAATACCGTCGGCGTTAAACATCTCCACCGCTTCGTCCTTGGACAGTTTCGTGCCGTCTTTCTTTTGGAACGTAAAGAATTGCTCATACCAATCCAATCCCTCATACTGTGCAATCCAACCGCTTGTAAACGATACGGGATAGTTGTTCGAGCTTGAAATATGCGTGATGGGATAGTTATTATTCTTCACGCCTTGCGCCATAAGCACTTCAAAGCAATTAAAGAACTCCTTGCTCGTTTTGGGAATCTCCAAATCGTACTCGGCAAGCACCGACGTGTTTACCGCAAGCCCACGAATACCCATCGTCCAAGGGATAGCATAATACGAGCCGTCCGTGTTTTGCAAACACGTATAGCCGTAATCATTTTCAGACAAAATTTGCGCAATCGTCTTATCGCCGTCTTCTTCTCCGTCAAACCCGATCGGTTTTTGATTGGCAACGCTATCCGTAATATCCGCAATCGTATTCGCATAAGCCGAATTTGCCAACAGGCTTTGCGTTATACCTGCGCCGATATATACATCCGCGCCCGTGCCCGTTGCAATATCCTGCAACATTTGCTCACCCGTAAAGCTTGCTTTCGGCGTGAAGATGTTCAGCTTATACCCTTCTTCCGCATACGTTTCCTCAAATTTTTCTTGCATTGCATAGATATAATCCGTACCGTAACCCGCGCTGTTCAGCTTGATATTAATCGTTTTACCGTCGTTGATAAGTTCTTCCGTCGAAGCGCAACCCACCGCAGACAACGCCATACCCGCCGTAAACGCAAATGCCATACAAAGCGTCGTAATTTTCATTGTTTTTCTCATATTTTTTCTCCTTGATCCTTATTTATTCTGCACGGTTGTACAGTTGCTTTCCCTTTTCTTGATTTCCACAAAAACCGCGTCGCCCACTTTTAAGGATAGCTTCAAAAGCCCGTCCGTTTCCGACACGTCAATGCTTTCCCCGCGGAAATAAAACGTTTTCTCACCCTTGGGTAGCCAGCATTCCAACTGCATAGGCGGTGCGTTTTCAAACAGCTCGTCTTTGATATTCCCGATGTTTTCAATCATAAACAGCCGATCGTCGCCGTTTGTTTGCTCCGTTACGAGCGCAACGCCTTTATCTATCTTGATTTCAAACGGCGGTTTGCCGTTATCTTCTGCAAGCACCGTTTGTTCAAAATCGTCTTTGCCCTTTCCTTTTTCATAAACGAAATAGGAATTTTCATATTCATACTTTAATAATACTTTGGAAAATTTTTTCATTTCCCCGATGATACGTTTGGTATACGTATATAAAGCGGAGCGCGAGCCGTCGTTATTGATAAAGCACGCGCCGTCGATACCGTCGCCACCTTTCATGGCATAGTCGAGCGTGCGTTTGGGCATATACGTATAAAACGCATACTCTTTCGTTCCAAATCCCATAGCCACGTTCGTTTGCCAATACATATCGCTTTCCGTGATTTTACGGTGTCGCAACAAACCTTGCGAAGTGTTGGAAAACGATTGCAAAACCGTTTGAAGTTCTGCCCCGCGCGCTTTGCATATCCGCGCCATCACTTGATAATTGCGTATATTCCATCCCGAAAGTATATATTCTCTGCGGAACGGATAATCGTCGAAACAAATATTGTCGATACCCGTACTCTCGAATACCGCATTCACGTACGTTTCATACGCTTCCACACGATCTTCGATACCGTCAATCTTCACCGAACCGCAAGGAAAGAGATTTACTTGCAAATAGGCATTGGGAAGTAGTCTATGGAGCGAACGCGCCACCGCGCCGTAGGACGGAATATCCGCGTAGGTAGGCTCGTCTAAAAGCTGAAAGCCGTAAAACCCTGCTTTGTCCTTATAGGGTGCAATATAGGAAGCTATCAACGCGTCCAACTCCGCTTCCGTGTACCTTTCGCAAACGTCACTCAAAACGCCCTTTTTCGGACGAATCAAACGTTCGATGCGAAGGTCGGTAACGAGTATCTTTTTAATACCTGCTTGATACGCCATATTCCACATATAATTGGTATTAGACGTTTCCCATTCTTCGCCGTCGTATGCGTGCCCGTAGCGAAGCTGTATCATATCAAAGCCACAGTTTTTGTATTCCCTGCAACGCTTTACACTTCGGAAGTCTTCGCTGTATTGATAATCGAAGCCGTTGACGGTATATACCCCCGACGACGGCGGATAATATGCAAAAAAACGCAATTTTTCACTTCTCATTCTTTGTTTCCTCTTATTCCCCGTCCGCGCCAAAGGGCGCGGACGGTTCGTTTGCCTATTTTATCAATTTGCCTTCGTATAAGGCGCAGTATAGGTAAGCTTCGTATAATAATTTTCGCCTGCGTGACTTGAAGTGCCTTTAAGAGCCGCATGCACTACGATATATCCCGAACGTTCCACTCCTGCGTCCAACGTTTCCACTTCGGGATTATAGCTTGCATAAAGCGTTTCACTCTCGCCACTTACTTCGTATAATTTCGCGTCTAAATATACCTTGTTATCCGCCGTCTTATACATCCCCACTACGTAATGCCAACTCTTTGTTTCGTCTTTCATAAGCTCGAACATCGAGAATTTAGAACATTGTAATGTTCTCGACTTCCACGTTTCCGAAATATATCTCGCAAAACCCAATTCGTATACATAATCATCATTTTCATTATTATGATAAGTTGAGCCCAAACTGCTTGATTGTGTAAATTTATTGTAATCGGAAATACCATACGAAAAATAATGCGGGTATTGAGCAAAACCGCCATAAACATAGCTTTTGCCGTCCGTTACGTTTTCTGCCAACCACGTTGTATCCGCCATATACGCGTAACGCTCCGCATATTTAGGATACAACGCTTCTTTGCCGTTGCCATTCGTTACCACGTAACCCGTATTCGTGGAATCGCTAAACATATTTCCCGAAATGCTACTACCAAAAAACTCCACGTTCGGCATATTGTTTCCCGTAAAGTAGCAGTCTATATATGTCCCCTGTTCGTTTAAAGTATACGTATTCGGAAACGCAACGTAGCCGCTATCTTTCGTAAGAACTGACGTACTGTTTACTCTTCCGCCGTCAAGCATTACCGAATAAGCGTTTTCTTTCATCGGCGTAACGGTAAAGAAATCCGCTTTATCGTTATAATTCTTATAAATGGAAAGTTCCGTTTCATCTTGGAATACGGTTACGTCCGCGCGCTGATAAATCGAAGTACTTCCAAGTTTTGCACTCACTTTCGTTTGACCGCGGGAAACGCCTTTGACCTTGCCGTCTTGCATTTTCGCTACGCTCGTACCCGCAATCGAAACCACGTTGAAATGCGCTTTAAGCTCAATACCTTTCTCGCTTGTGGGCAACGTTACCACGGGCGTAGTTTCGCCGTTCACGTACGTAGCGTCTATCTCGACCGTAGGCGTGGCGTTCTCGTCGTAAGCAAACGCCCAAGCCTTTTCGATAAACGGATTGATTACGCTATCTTCATTGTCCGACAATTTCTTTTTCTCCGCAACGTCGTCGGCATTACTTTCATCCCATACGCCGTAGTTAAGCTTGTTTGCGGCAAGATTTGCCACCTCGAATACCGAGCGCACGTTATCACTTTGGGTTGCGTAAACGTAGCTATCCCCCGTCTTTACGAAGCCAATACCGAAAAACTCACGCGCATAGTTATACTCGTAAATGCCTGTTACACAGCAGGAAAATACGCCCTTTGCGTCTGGTTTCAAATTCTCCTCAACGATCGGATCGCCGTCGGTGAACGTAACCGCGTTCAACAGCTTTATGTAGTCTTTGGTCGTATCGGAAACGTCGGTAATGCCCGCGTCGTCTAAATAATCGCAAGGCACGATCAACATACCGTAATTTGCGTTTTCGTCGTAGTTTTCAACCGTATAGCTAAAACGCAGCCCCGAAACCTCATCCAAATACAGCCCCGCACCCTCGTCCATAACCATATCTTGGGAAACGAGCGTATTTGCGCTTACTTGTACGGGCGTAGCGGCTACAATGCCAACCGCACCCATCATAATTCCAGCCGAAAGACAAGCAAAAATGGCTTTTCTTTTCATGCTTTTTCTCATGCCTCGTCACCTCCTTCTTTCCACCATTCCTCGTTGGTAAAACGGTCATCCACGAGCCTCGTTTGCGAAGTGCGTACCACGTCGTCCATATCGAACGCGCGTATTTTCACTTCACAGGGTTGATAGTTTTTCATTGTCCGTCCTCCTTATAAATATTTTTATGTGGTTGTTTCTCAACCACATAAGGGGCGCGCCCCTTATTTTTTATTTTTAGTTTTTCCAGTAATAATCCAAGCTCTCTTTATTGTGCTCGTAAATCTCGTCGAACACTTTCGATACCTGTTCAAACGATGCAACGCCACATTGCGGATCGTCGGCAATGATATTTTTCACCGCTTGGATATCCTTATTTTTGAGTGCTTTGATAAACGCTTCGTGATGATATACGTGTTTTACTATCATTGCGTTAAGCTCGTTGGGAAGCGGTGTGCTTTCAATCGGTTCGACGCTGTTTTCCGAGAACAACGCGTTCGTTTCTACCACCGCGCCCATAGGATAGCCCTTGATTTGTCCTTTGTTGGGCAAGTTTACGTTGGTAACTAAATCTTCCAAGCCCAATATCGCTTTGATTTGGCGAACGCCTTCTTCGCCGCTGGGTTTTACTACCACTTCTTCTTCGCCCGAAACGAGTTTTTTACTCTTTTTATAAAGTAGGTCTTTTTGCGCCATTCTCCAATCTACGCTGGTGAGATTGAAGCGTTTTTCTCTCGCTTTTTCCGCGCTTTGTAAATACCATTGTCCGTTCAAAAACTCTGCCAAATGTCTATCGCCCGCCGCGGGAATAAGCCCATAACGTTTGAAAAGCTCGAATTTAACCACGTTTCCGCAATAGCCCACCGATTCGGGATTTGCGTGATCTTCCCCTTCGTAGAAGCCCTTTTCCGCGTATTTTTCCGCGATTTGCTTAAAAATCGGGAATAAGTCCACGCCGTTATAGCTTGCTTTGGTTACCCACGTGAAATGGTTAATACCTGTAACGTCCGTTTTGATATCCATTCTCGACGGCTCTTTATCTCCCGTAACTTCCGCGTATGCCTTGGCAAGCACCTTTTGCGCACCGAACACTTCGTGACAACAACCGAACATTTTGATTTCGGGGAAATATTCGTATAAAATTCTCGTGCAAAGCGTCATAGGATTGGTATAGTTGATTACCCAAGCGTTCGGGCAATATTTTTTGATGTCTTTTGCAAAACCGATATAAATGGGCGCGGTACGCATAGCACGCATATAACCGCCAAAACCCGCCGTGTCGCCTACCGATTGATAAACCCCGATTTGTTCGGGCATATGTACTTCCGCGTGCATTTCTTCAAAGGTGTTGGGAAGAATGGACAAGACCACAAAGTCTGCGTTCGTGAGCGCTTCTTCCACACTATCCACCACATAAAACGACCAGTCGGATTTTGCATTTTCGTGTTTTGCGATTTTATTGCCGATAACCGCGTTATCCTGCGCCGCTTCTTTGTATATATCGTATAAAGCGACTTTACCGCTTATGCTTTCTTCCAAAACGAGATCGCACATCAGCTTTCTCGCCCACGCACGCGAACCGCCGCCGATATACGCTATTTTAAGTTCGCTTACTTTTCCGTTCTCTTTTTTCATTACTACCTCCACGTATGCACTGAAAGGAAAATCTTCCTTATTTTTGCTTTGAAATTATTATACAACAAGAAAAGTAAGATTTCAAGACAAATTTTTGCGCAAATATCGAAAAACATATTAAAATCTTGCCATACTTGGATTATTCTGGCTTTTCTATTGATTTTTAGAAAATAAAAAGACAAAAAAATAAGATATTTCGCGTAAATGCTTGCATTTTTACTTGAAATATCATAAAATATTGTTAAATTTGTATAGGGAGATGATTGTATGAATATCGAATTCAAAACAACCAACAAGCTACTTGGACACAGTCGTAAAGACGAAGTCGCAAGAGACGTGCATTTGCATTATCACGACGGCTACGAATTGTATTATCTTATCAGCGGAACACGAAACTATTTAACGGAGAATAATGTATATCCGCTTTCTGAAAATTGGGTAACTTTAACCAGACCTTATATTATTCACGGAACGAGCGGACAAGGCTACGAACGACTTTTGATTTATTTTTCCGATTCGTTTTTATCCGATTATTTCCAACCCGCACTCATCGAACTGTTTCACGAGGTATTTTCGGTGGACGCCATCTCGGCACAGGTCATAGAACAAACCCCGAGAATCAAGGAATTGTTTTATCTTATCAGCGATGAATTCGAGCGTGACGAAAACCGTAAGATTATCGCCTTGCATTTAGGCGAGCTATTGCTTTTGCTTTACAACGCCACAAAGCAGTCGCCTTCAAACGGCAATTCAACTCTGCCCTTGCCTATGCAAAATATTATTGCCTATATTTCTAATAACATCACGAAAATTAAAACACTCGAACAAGTCGCCAATCATTTTTATCTTTCCAAATACTATTTATCCCACCAATTCAAAAAATACACGGGCTTTACCTTTATCGAGTTTTTAACCAAAGCAAAAATCTCCCGCGCGTTATCTTTGTTAGAGCATACAAACGACAGTATCATCAATATCAGTGAAGCCTGTGGGTTTGAAACGCCTACCTATTTCGGCGTGGTGTTCAAGAAAAAAATGCACATGACGCCACAGCAATATCGCACTTGGATAAAAACGAAGAATAATTCTTCTACAAAATCGTCCAAAGAATAAGTTTTTATGAAACACCCCGCCGAAAAGCTTTCGCTTTTCGGCGGGGTGTTTATTGTAAAACGAATGGTATTTCAACGTGCCTATTTGACGGTTTTAGTCGTTGTGTCCGCCCCACCATAACAATGATACTGATCAATTTTCCATGTAATCGGTACGCAAGGGTTCGTTTCGGTGATATTGTCTGCTAAATCAACACCCCAACCCGGTCCGTCAGGTATTTCCATATAACCGTCTTTTAATTTAAACTTATAATCTCCCATGCACTCGATGGCTTGATTGAACGTTTTAGGGGGAAACGTTTCCATAATTAAGAAATTAGGAATTACTGCCGCCATATGCAAACTTGCCGCAATGTTTATAACGCTTACCGGAACGTGCGGAACTATATATGCGTGATGCGCTTCCGCAAGCGCGCAAACCTTCATGCTTCCTGTAAAGCCCCCCAGCGTACATACATCGGGTCTTGCAATTCTCATGCCTGCGTTTAACATCATTTCAAATTCTTGTATACTGATACATCTTTCTCCTGCGGCAATAGGCACTACGGTTTTTGCCGTAAATTCTTTTAACGTTTCGATATTTTCCGAACGAATCGGGTCTTCAAAGAATAATATATTGAGTTGTTCCAGCATTTTGCAGAGCATTAACGATTCATCGCCATTAAGCTCTCTGTGAATTTCTATCGCAATATCAATTTCATCCCCTAACACTTCTCTCGCAAAAGCAATTCTATTATACATAGTTGACAAACGCTTTGAAGAAGCCCAGCCTTCCATATCTCTACAAGGATTTATCCTTACAGCCGTAAAGCCTTCTTCTTTTGCGGCAAGCAATAAAGCCTTAAATAATTCATAATCATTGTTAGGGGTAATATGTCTCCATACGCGAATTTTATTTCTATATTTGCCCCCGAATAAATCATATACGGGCACACCTAACGCCTTGCCCTTGATATCCCACAAAGCAAGGTCAATTGCGGAAATTGCACTTTGAATGTTCATTCCCTTAAATTGATGTTCTTCGTATAATCTTTCGTTTATAAAATTAATTCGATTAACGTCTTCTCCCACAAGAACGGGTTCTAAACATTTCAGAGTTCCAACAACACCTTCGCGCATTGCCCAAAGCCCCGATTCTCCAAGTCCAACAATTCCTTCATCCGTATGTACTTTAACAAACAAATGTCTGTTACCAGATAAAATCGGTTCAATTTTTGTAATTTTCATTTTCATTGCTCCTTCTTAAATTTAATTATTTTAAGCATTTTTATATCTGTAAGATTATTTTTCTCAAACGTATTTTTGCACTTTTCTCACAATTTCTTCGCCGACTTCTTTCGTCGTCGCTTTTCCGCCCAAATCGGGCGTTAAGACTTTCTTCTCCACAAGCACTTCTTCGATACAATCTATCAATCGTTTGCCCCATTCTTCGTGCCCGAAGAAATCCAAAAGCTGACTTGCCGACCAAACGGTTGCAAGCGGATTCGCCTTTCCTTGCCCTGCAATATCGGGCGCAGAGCCGTGGATAGGCTCGAACATAGACGGGAACGTCCGTTCGGGATTGAGATTTGCACCCGCCGCAAGCCCCATACCGCCTGCGATTGCCGCACCCAAGTCCGTGAGAATATCCCCGAACAAGTTAGAAGTTACTACTATTTCAAAACGCTTGGGGTCTTTAATCATAAACATACTCGCCGCATCCACGAGATAGGAATACGTTTTCACGTCAGGATATTCTTTGCCGATTTCCGCAAAAATTGAATCCCAAAATACCATAGAATAGTTGAGCGCGTTGCCTTTACTAATGCTCGTAAGCGTTTTATTTTCTTTTCTTGCAAGCTCGTAGGCATAGCGTATCACGCGCTCGCAACCTTTTCTCGAAAACACACCGTCTTGAATTACCACTTCGTTGGGTTTCCCCTTAAAAAGCCAACTACCGCTCCCCGCATATTCCCCTTCGCTATTTTCTCTAACGAAAAGCATATCCACGTCTTTTTCCGTAACCCCTTTCAAAGGCGTGGGCGCGCCTTTCAACAGCTTTACGGGGCGCAAGTTGATATACTGATCGAAATTCTTTCTGATTGCTAAAAGTAAATCCCAAAGCGAGATATGGTCAGGCACACCCGGTGCACCCACCGCCCCTAAAAAGATTGCATCGAACTGTTGCAAAATTTCAATACCGTTTTCAGGCATCATTCTGCCCGTTTCCTTATAATATTCGCAACCCCAAGGAAAATACGTAAACTCAAAAGCAAAGCTTCCGTCTATTCTTGCTACTTCGCTCAATACTTTCACGCCTTCTTCAATAACTTCAGGACCAATCCCGTCCCCTGCTATAACCGCTATTTTATGTATTTGCATTTTTTATCTCCTTTTTTCTTTATTGTACCACAGTTTATTTTATTTGTAAAATACATATTTCCTTGACAAATATAGATTAAAACTATATAATAACTTTGGAGCGTGATGACTATGACTTTATTACAATTAAAATATTTTCTTGCAGTATGTAAATTTCAAACGGTTTCCGACGCGGCGACTTATTTGTACGTTTCACAACCGTCGCTTTCCGCTTCGATAAAAGAGTTGGAAAAGGAATTCGGAGTTGCGCTTTTTCAACGCCACCACCACGGTATGACGCTTACCCCCGAAGGCGAAATACTCTACCGCTCGGCAAAAGATTTATTAGACCAAGCCCAGCAAGTGGAAACGACGATGCACGATTTAAGTAAAACGCGTATGACGTTGCGCCTTGGCGTACCGCCGATGATCGGATCTTTGATTTTATCCAAATTTTATCGCGATTTCCTGCCCCACCATGAGAACGTAACGTTGGATATTGCGGAATGCGGACGACAAGAACTTATTAAAAAGCTGAACGACGGGCTTTTAGATATGGTATTTTTGCCACATAATAAGCCGTTTGAAAAGAAATTCGTTTGCGTTCCAATCTCCATAATGGAAATCGTTTGTTGTGCGTCCAAAAATCACCCCGTTGCAAAGCTTGACAGTATAGATATGCCCGACCTTGCGCACACACCGTTGGTACTGTTTGAAAACAGCTTTTTTCAAACGGAAGAAATTAAAAAGCGGTTTGCCGCCAAGCAAACCGCGCCACGCATTCTTTTGCAAACGAATCAGTTATCCACGCTTCTCAACATGGTTTCAAGCGGCGCAGCCGTGGGCTTTACCTTCAAAGAAATTATCGACAAGCACGCCAATCTTATCGCTATTCCCCTGCGCGAGCCTATGCTCGTAGACGTAAGTTTAGTATGGAAAGCAGACGCGTATTGTTCTCGCGCGATGCAGTCATTCAAAGAATATATCACCCGCCAAAACCCGTTTTCTATTTAAACTTTTTCAATAGAGAGTTACAAAAATTAATACGTTCAAGGTGGTTTTCCCACCTTTTTTCGTTGCCAAAATATCTCGTAAATCAAAAGGAATGAGCCCTGTACAATACAGAACTCATTCATAAGCAATTTAATTAAATTTTTTGTCCAACTTTTTGGGTTCACTTCAATATTGGGTGGGTGTTCGGTGGACGAATACAGATAAAACCCGATTTTGGCAGGGAGGAAATAGGGGAT
>JAZOPT010000065.1:0-28878 GCA_045655725.1 Candidatus Scatosoma sp. | reverse complement strand
ATTCTCGTTGGTAAAGTATCTCCCAAGGGCGAAGCGGAGCTTACGCCCGAAGAAAGATTGCTTCGCGCTATCTTTGGCGAAAAGTCGAGAGAGGTGCGCGATACGTCCTTGAAAGTACCTCACGGCGAAGGCGGTGTGGTTGTGGACGTAAAAGTGTTTACGCGCGAAAACAAGGACGAGCTTGAACCCGGCGTAAATAAATTGGTTCGCGTATATATCGCACAAAAACGTAAAATCCAAGTGGGCGATAAGATGGCGGGTCGTCACGGTAACAAGGGCGTTATCTCCCGCGTGCTTTCGCAGGCGGATATGCCTTTCTTGGCAGACGGTACGCCGCTCCAAATCTTGCTCAACCCCTTGGGCGTGCCTTCCCGTATGAACATCGGTCAGGTATTGGAAGTACACCTTGGTTACGTATGTAAACAGCTCGGTTGGAAGATTGCTACGCCCGTATTCGACGGCGCAACGGAAAAAGACCTTGAAGTGATGTTCCGTGAAAACAATCTCCTCAATCCCGACGGCAAGGTAGACGGTAAGTTCCAAGTATTCGACGGCAGAACGGGCGAGGCGTTTGAAAACCGCGTTACTATCGGCGTTCAGTATATGATTAAGCTTATCCACCTCGTTGACGACAAGATTCACGCACGTGCAATCGGTCCTTACAGCTTGGTTACGCAGCAGCCTCTCGGGGGCAAGGCGCAATTTGGCGGTCAGCGTTTTGGTGAAATGGAAGTTTGGGCGTTGGAAGCTTACGGCGCAGCGCACATTTTGCAAGAAATCCTTACCGTGAAATCGGACGACGTGGTTGGTCGTGTAAAGACGTACGAATCTATCGTTCGCGGCGAGAACATCTCCGAGCCGGGCATTCCCGAAGCGTTCAAGGTGCTTTTGAAAGAATTGCAGAGCTTGGCGTTAGACGTAAAAGTGCTTACCGAATCGGGCGACGAACTCATCATTCGCGAATTTGAAGAGGAAGAAGAAGCGGCAGATAACGAAGCAAGCCGCAGAGATAGCCTCAAAGAGGAAGAACTGGAAGAGCTCGACTTCAATATCGATGATGA
Source organism: Candidatus Scatosoma sp. (assembly GCA_045655725.1). Classification (GTDB taxonomy): domain Bacteria; phylum Bacillota; class Clostridia; order Christensenellales; family Borkfalkiaceae; genus Scatosoma. The sequence goes on along the minus strand of JAZOPT010000065.1, from coordinate 27,817 downwards.
CGACGAGGGCGACGAAGACGAATTCGACGTGAACATCTTCGAGGACGAAGGGGACGACGAGGACGGCTTTACCGCGGCAGACGATGACGACGAGGGCGACGATTTGGACGATATCGACGACGAAACGTTCGGCTTTGGCAATCTGTTTGCAGACGACGAGGACGATGATTCGTTCAGCGATGAGGAGTAAGGAGGATTAACTATGTACGAATTAAACGATTTCAATTCTATTCAAATCAGCATTGCTTCTCCCGAGAAAATCAGAGAATGGTCGTACGGCGAGGTAACCAAACCGGAAACCATTAACTACCGTACCCAAAAGCCCGAAAAAGACGGTCTTTTCTGCGAAAAGATCTTTGGGCCGATGAAGGATTGGGAGTGTCATTGCGGTAAGTATAAAAGAGTAAAATATAAAGGACACGTATGCGAAAAGTGCGGCGTGGAAATCACGCGCTCTAAGGTGCGCCGTGAAAGAATGGGGCATATCGAGCTTGCCGCTCCCGTTTCGCATATCTGGTATTTCAAGGGCGTTCCCTCCAAAATCGGTCTGCTTTTGAACATGGGTCCTAAACAGCTTGAACAGGTAATCTATTTCGCTTCCTACGTGGTTATCAACCCCGGCAGCGTAGAAGAACTTGAATACAAGCAGGTAATCACCGACAAACAGCTTCGTGAAATTGAAGAAAAATACGGCGATTCGTCCGTAACCGGCTTGAAAGTGGGTATGGGCGCAGAGTCTATTCGCGAACTGTTGATGGCGGTAGATCTTGACAAAGAATGCGAAGAATGCAAAAAGACGTTGGATGAGGGCGCAAACAGCGCGAAAGGTCCCGGTCAAAAGGCGATTAAGGCAATCAAGCGTTTGGAGGTTATCGAATCGTTCAGAAAGAGCGGCAACCGCCCTGAATGGATGATTTTGACGGTGCTTCCCGTGATTCCGCCCGATATCCGTCCCATGGTACAGCTTGACGGCGGCAGATTTGCTACCTCCGACTTGAACGATTTGTACCGCCGTGTTATCAACCGTAACAACCGTTTGAAGAAGATGATGGAAATCGGTGCTCCCGATATGATTATCAAAAACGAAAAGCGTATGTTGCAGGAAGCGGTAGACGCATTGGTGGATAACGGCCGTCGCGGTAAAGCGCTTAGCGGACCGTCCAACCGTGATTTGAAATCTTTGTCGGCAATGCTCCGCGGTAAGCAGGGTCGTTTCCGTCAAAACTTGCTTGGTAAGCGTGTTGACTATTCCGGTCGTTCGGTTATCGTCGTAGGACCTGAACTGAAAATTTATCAATGCGGTCTGCCCAAGGAAATGGCGATTGAGCTGTTCAAGCCGTTTATCATGAAGCGTCTTGTAGAAAGCGGGCAGTGTCATAACATCAAAACGGCGAAGCGTGCCGTGGAAAAAGCAAAGGATATGGTTTGGAACGTTTTGGAAGACGTTATCAAAGACCACCCCGTGCTTTTGAACCGTGCGCCTACGCTGCACCGTTTGTCTATTCAAGCGTTCGAGCCCGTGCTTATCGAGGGTCGTGCAATTAAAATTTCGCCCCTTGTCTGCGGACCTTTCAACGCCGACTTCGACGGCGACCAAATGGCTGTACACCTTCCGCTCAGCGTAGAAGCGCAAGCAGAAGCGCGTTTCCTGATGCTTTCGGCGAACAACATTTTGAAGCTTGCCGACGGTAAATCGGTAATGTCGCCCACGCAGGACATGATCATCGGTGCATATTGCTTGACGATTAAGCGCCGTGAAGAGGGTAAAAAATACGACGAACAGGGCAGACCGTCCGAAGACGGCGAAGTATATGAAGCGCCCGTATATGCGTCCGAAAACGAAGCTATCTTGGCATATCAAAACAAGATTGCACACGAACAGGACGAAATGTACCTCAAACGCGTAGTAGAGCTTCCCGATGGTAAGTTTGACAATTTGCCGTTGCCGTATAAGTGCCCCGTGGAGAACAAAGAGGGCGAAACGCCTATCAAGAGTGCGGAAGTTCGTCGCAACGAAAAGACGGGCAAGCTGGAAGTTTCGGGTATTATCAAAACGACGATTGGCCGTTTGATTTACAACGAGGGCTTGCCGCAGGATCTCGGCTTTGTTAAGAGAAATACGCCTGAATCGTATTTGCGCCTTGAATTGGATACCGAATTTATCGGCAATGCGCGTGCAATCGGCAAAAAGCACCTTTCCAGAATCGTTGAAGCGTCGTTCAGAACGGGTAAAGCGCCCAAGGCTTCTTACGTGCTTGACGCGATGAAGGAAAGAGGTTATAAATATTCCACGTTGGCGGCTTTGACTACCTCCGTATTCGATATGAAGATTCCCGAAGAAAAGGAAGCAATCATCGAAAACGCAGAACAAGAGGTTTCCAAAATCGCGAAGAAGTACGCGCGTGGTTTGTTGAACGAAGAAGAACGTTACAGTGCAGTAATCTCGCAATGGGACGCTGCAACGGACAAAGTGGCAAGCTTGCTGAAAAAGCAGGGCGAAGAAGACAAGTTCAACCCTATCTGGATGATGGCAGATTCGGGTGCGCGTGGCTCTATCGACCAAATCAAGCAGCTTGCAGGTATGCGTGGTCTAATGGTTAACCCGCAGGGTAAAAAGATTGAAGTTCCCGTTAAATCGTGTTTCAGAAACGGCTTGTCCGTTTTGGAATACTTCATCTCGTCGCACGGCGGACGTAAAGGTTTGACGGATACGGCGTTAAAGACGGCAGACTCCGGTTATCTTACCCGTCGTCTTGTGGACGTATCGCACGAAATTATCGTTCGTGAAGAGGATTGCTGTGCAGGCAGAAAGCCGCAGGGCATGAAGGTACGCGCTATTTATGACGTAGTGGGCAAGGAAATCGAGGGCTTGAAGTCGCGTATTCTCGGCAGATTTGCGGCAGAGGACGTGGTACACCCCGAAACGGGCGAAATTTTGGTTTCCATGAACCAATTTATCGACGAAGCGGAAGCGGATAAGATTGCGAAGTCGGGCTTGACGGAAGTTTCTATCAGAAGCATTTTCGGCTGTTCTTCCAGATTCGGCGTTTGCGCGAAGTGCTACGGTAAAAACATGGCGACGACGCTCCCCGTACAGGTAGGCGAAGCGGTTGGTACAATCGCGGCTCAGTCTATCGGTGAACCCGGTACACAGCTTACCATGCGTACGTTCCATACGGGCGGTATCGCGGCTACGGGCGACATCACGCAAGGTTTGCCTCGTGTAGAAGAATTGTTTGAAGTGAGAAAGCCGAAGGGCTGCGCAACCATTTGCGAAGTAGATGGTATTGTATCTATCGACGATTCGGACGGCTCTAAGCATATCAAGATTTTGGACGAAGCAACCAAAGAAATCAAAAAAGAATACACGCTTCCTTTCAATGCGGAAATCAAGGTGAAAGAGGGCGAAAAGGTTGCTCCCGGCGTATTGCTGAACGCAGGTAGCGTATATCCTCAGGATATCTTGCGCGTACAAGGCGTTAAGGGCGTACAGGACTATATCCTTGAACAGGTACAATCCGTTTACCGTTCGCAAGGCGTTGAAATCAACGACAAACACGTTGAAATCATCGTTCGTCAGATGCTGAAAAAGGTACGCGTTGAGAACGCAGGCGATACCAACCTGCTTCCCGGCGAGCTTGTGGATATGGTTACCTTCCAAGACGAAACCGCGAAAGCTATGGCAAACGGCGGCAGACCCGCTTTGGCAAAGCGTGTGCTTTTGGGTATCACGAAAGCGGCTTTGGCTACGGACAGCTTCCTTTCGGCAGCGTCCTTCCAAGAAACGTCGCGCGTGCTTACGGAAGCGGCTATCCGCACCAAGCGCGATTACCTTGTCGGCTTGAAAGAAAACGTTATCATCGGTAAGCTTATTCCCGCGGGTACGGGTACAAAATCGTACAAGAGCGTTACGCCGCAGTATATCGGCAACTATAACGCAGCGGAAAAGTCCGTTGAAAATCAGGAAGAAAACGCGTAACAACGTGCCGAGGCTTGGCGAATTCCAAGCCTCGGTTTTCCTATATTTTATAAAAAAGATATAGGCGGAGAAATATATGCAACAGTCGAAACAGTCGAAAAAACAATTATATAAGGAGATACTTCGCTTTTTATTGGTGGGCGGCTTGGCTACGCTTACCGATTATCTGGTGTTTTGGCTGTTGGACGGCGTTTTGTTTTCCACGTTTGGCGTGCAAAGCGCGGGCGGGAAAACCGCGCTGTTGGCAACGGCGACGGCGGTGGGGTTTTGTGCGGGTTTGGCGGTGAATTGGCTGCTTTCCGTGTCCTTCGTGTTCGCCAGCGCGGCAAAACGGACAAGGGAGCGCCGAAAACGGCAGCTGCTTCTGTTTTGCTTGATTAGCTTGATAGGCTTGGCAATCACCGAGGCGGGCGTATTGCTGTTGGTTTGGCTATTGCCGCAAATTACGCTGTTTGGCAGTACGCAGTTTTTAGGAACTCTGTGGACGAAATGGATAGCCAAGGCACTGATGACGGCGTTGGTTTTGGTGTTTAACTATTTAGGCAGAAAATTTTTCGTTTTCGGTCGGCAGAGCGTGCACGGATAATCTTGGATTGAGTTTTCCAAAAGAAAAAGCGAAAAAGCCAAAAAAAGATTGGGCAAAAGCTTGACAAATACAACGAGGTCTGCTATAATAAATACGTAAAGCAACAGGGGCGTCGCGCAGACTCGCGCGCACGCTTTTTTTTGAAAAATTACAGTTAGGTACAAAAGCTGTAAAAAACTTTCAAAAATAAATATAACGTCGCAAAAAAGGAATTGTGCAAAGCCACACGGTAATGGGAGGAAAAGAAATTGATAGGACATATTCATTCTTTCGAATCCTTTGGGACCGTGGACGGCCCGGGGATTCGTTTCGTTATATTTTTACAAGGTTGCCCCTTACGCTGTCAATATTGTCATAATCCCGATACTTGGGGCGCGGGCGGAGAAGAACATTCCGCACAAAGCGTAGCAGCGCGCGCGCTTCGGTATAAAAATTATTTCGGGGAGAAAGGCGGTGTTACGGTAACGGGCGGCGAGCCGCTGTTGCAGACGGACTTCGTTATCGAGCTGTTCCAAATTTTGAAAGCGCAGGGCGTGCATACGTGCGTGGATACTTCGGGCATTACCTTTCATAAAGACAATGCGGAAAGCGTGGAGAAGCACAAACGGCTTGCAGAAGTTACCGATTTGTTTTTGCTGGATATCAAGCATATCGACGAGGAAAAATGTAAGGTTCTGACGGGCAAAAGCAACGAAAATACGCTGGCGTTTGCGAAGTTTTTAAGCGATAACGGCAAAAAAATGTGGATTCGGCAGGTGCTTGTTCCTAATATCACGGACAACGAAGCGGATTTGCAAAGGACGCGCGCGTTTATCGATAGCTTGCAGACGGTGGAAAAGGTGGAGGTGCTTCCCTACCACACCATGGGCGTAGTGAAATACGAAAAGCTGGGCTTACAATATCCCTTGGCAAACGTGCAAGCACCCACAAAAGAGCGCGTTATGCACGCAAGACGGATACTTTGCGGAGAGAAAGAATGAACGTAAACGATTATAAAGAACAACTCAAAGGTATGTGCTGTGTGGAAGTGAGTGGCGAAAGCTGCGCCAACTGCTTAACCTTGATGCCGATACTGACGAATCTTTGTCAGGCTCGGGGGGATATACGGCTGGTGCACGTGGAGGCGGACTATACAACCATGGCTTTGATGGAGGCGTGGGAAGTGGAGAAAGTGCCTACCATTTTGCTCATGGACGACGGCGAGATATTTGCAAGATGTTCGGGTTTTCAACCAGAGGAAATTTTAGAAATTTGGCTGGACGCAAAAATCGAAGAGCGCAAAGCTTTGAAATAGTAAAAAAGCCGTATCTATCGGCAATGAAAAAGGAAAACGGAATTGTTTCCGCGTTTCAAACGGCGACAATTTGTTTATAAATTAAATAAATAAAAATTATTAGGAGTTACTAACATGATGCAATACAAAGGTTGGGAGGGATTTGTTCCCGGTAAATGGTGTGCAGACGAAGTAGACGTACGCGATTTCATTCAGCGTAACTACGCGCCCTATGACGGCGATGCAAGCTTCCTTGCTCCGGCGACGGAAGCAACGAAAAAGCTTTGGGAAATCGTTTGCGATTTGTCTAAAAAAGAACGCGAAGCAGGCGGCGTACTCAATGCAGATACGAAGATCGTATCCACGCTTACGTCTCACGGCGCAGGCTATTTGGATAAAGATCTTGAAAAAATCGTAGGATTGCAGACGGACGAGCCTTTCAAGCGTTCGTTGCAACCGTTCGGCGGTATCCGTATGTCGGAGGGAGCGCTGGAAATGTACGGTTACAAGCTGGACGAGGGCGTAAAGGAAATCTTCACGAAATACCGCAAAACGCATAACGAGGGCGTGTTCGACGTATATACGCCTGAAATGAGAGCGGCGCGTTCGGCGCACATTTTGACGGGTTTGCCCGATGCTTACGGCCGTGGCAGAATCGTAGGCGACTACCGTCGTGTAGCGTTGTACGGTGTAGATTACCTCATCAAAAAGAAAGAAGAAGACAAGCTTGGCATGAACGGCGACATGACGCCCGATAAGGTTAGAAACCGTGAAGAGGTTGCCGAACAAATCAAAGCGTTGAAAGCGTTGAAGGAAATGGCGGCGATTTACGGCTGCGATATTTCCAAACCCGCTGAAACGGCGCAGGAAGCAATCCAAGCGTTGTACTTTGGTTACCTCGCTGCCGTAAAAGACCAAAACGGCGCGGCGATGTCTATCGGTAGAAATACCACGTTCTTGGATATCTATATCCAACGCGACTTGGATAGAGGTATCATCACCGAAGAACAGGCGCAAGAATTTATCGACCACTTCATCATGAAGCTTCGTATCGTGAAGTTCATGAGAACGAAAGAATACAACGAATTGTTCTCGGGCGACCCCACGTGGGTAACCGAATCCATCGGCGGTATGGGCGTGGACGGCAGATCGCTTGTTACGAAAACGGCGTTCCGTGTATTGCACACGCTTGACAACCTTGGTCCTGCACCCGAACCCAACCTCACGGTGCTTTGGTCGAAGACATTGCCTGTAAACTTCAAGAGATATTGTGCGGAGATCTCCATTCGTACCTCCTCCATTCAATATGAAAGCGACGATTTGATGCGTCCCGAAATGGGCGACGACTACTGTATCGCTTGCTGCGTAAGCTGTATGCGCGTTGGTAAGGATATGCAGTTCTTCGGCGCGAGAGCAAACCTTGCGAAGTGCTTGCTGTACGCAATCAACGGCGGTAAAGACGAAATCATGAAGGACAAAAAGACGGGCAAACCCATGCAGGTATCCCCCGAATTTATGCCGGTTATGGGCGACGACGCGCTTTGCTATGAGGACGTTGTTGCAAAATACGAAAACATGATGGCATGGCTTGCAGATTTGTACGTGAACACGCTCAACCTTATCCACTATATGCACGATAAGTACAGCTACGAAGCGTTGGAGCTTGCATTGCACGACACCAAAGTAGGTCGTTTCTTCGCAACGGGTATTGCGGGTCTTTCCTGCGCGGCAGACTCTCTGTCCGCTATCAAATATGCGAAGGTATATCCCGTACGTAACGAGGACGGTATCGTAGTAGATTACCGTATCGAAGGGGATTATCCTAAGTACGGTAACGACGATGACAGAGCAGACGAAATCGCCGTTTGGATCTTGAAGACGTTCATGAAGTACGTTAAGAGTCACTACACCTATCGCGACAGTATTCCCACGACGTCGATTTTGACGATTACGTCCAACGTTGTGTACGGAAAGAAGACGGGTAACACGCCCGACGGCAGAAGAGCGGGTACGCCGCTTGCGCCCGGTGCGAACCCCATGCACGGCAGAGATAGCAACGGTGCGTTGGCTTCGTTGAAGTCGGTTGCGAAGTTGCCTTACGACTATTCGAGAGACGGAATTTCCAACACGTTCTCTATCACGCCCGGCTCGCTTGGTAAGGACGACTAATCGTCTGGGTAAAAACAAAACGAGTTTGTAGCGCATACAATGCAATACAAATAAATAAAATAAAACAATAAGGAGAAATATTATGTCGAACAGAGTTGATAATTTGGTAAATATGTTAGACGGCTACGTAGGCGATAGCGGATATCACCTCAACGTAAACGTGTTCAATCGTGAAACGCTTCTTGACGCGCAAGCGCACCCTGAGAAATATCCTCAGCTTACCATTCGCGTTTCCGGCTATGCTGTAAACTTCATCAAACTTACGAAGGAACAGCAGGACGACGTTATTTCCCGTACCATTCACGAATCCATGTAACGGAGCGGCGGACGTACGCGAAACCACGAAACTGAACTTTATAAAAAGCTGCCGCCGTTTTCGACGGCAGCTTTTGCATAAAACAGGAGCTTAAATCAATATGGCGGAAAAAAAGACCAATAAAAAAACGCAACGCGCCGTAAAAAAAGCGGCAAAGAAAGCGGCGAAAAAGTATCCTATTCTCATTTTTATCGCGTTTTTGCTTGTCGTGGTAATTGTGGGCTGTATTCTTTTACATAGAAAGGGTGTGATTCATCTTCCCTTCTTGGATAGCCTGTTGCCGCAACAATCCCAACAATCATCCGAAAGCAGTAGCAGTAGCAGCGGCGAGGAGGGGGAAATGCAGGGCGTACCCTCCGTGGACTATACCTCTACGCAGTTTTCCAGCGAAGAGGTTACGAAAATAAAGGGCAGTGCGCTCAGTATTCATTTCTTGGAGCTTGGTAACAAATATACGGGCGATAGTACATTGATTAAGGTGGGGGATACGGAAGTGTTGATAGACGCAGGCTCTCGTCAAAATTCCGCGGGAACGATTGTGCCGTACGTGCAGCAATTTTGCGAAGATAACGTATTAGAATACGTCATTGCCACGCACGCGCACCAAGACCATATCGCGGGCTTTATCGGCACGGCGAACGCAACAGGCGTATTTGAGTCGTTTGAATGTGAAACGATTATCGATTTCCCGCTGACTAATAACGACGAGAGCAAAACTACGTCCGTTTACGGCAAGTATAAGGCAAAGCGGGACGCGGAAGTGGAAGCGGGAGCAACCCATTATACGGCGTTAGAGTGCTGGAATAACGAGAACGGAGCGCAGCGTAGCTATTCGCTTGGCAGCGGCGTTACCATGCATATTTTATATCAGAAATTCTATGAGGAAAAGGCAAGCGACGAAAACGACTATTCGGTATGCGTTTTGCTTACGGAGGGCGAAAACAACTACCTATTTACGGGCGATTTAGAGCATGACGGCGAGGCTTCCTTGGTGGAAAGCAATGATTTGCCGCAATGCGTTCTGTATAAGGGCGGACACCATGGCAGTCCGACGTCCAGCACGGCAGCGTTGTTGGAAAAAATTCAGCCGGAAATGGTGTGCGTGTGCTGTTGCTGCGGTAGCGACGAATACACGGATAACGTAGCCAATATGTTCCCGTCGCAGGCGTTTATCGATAGAATCGCGCCTTATACGGATAAGGTGTACGTTACCACCATTATCGCGAAAAACGAGGGTGGCTATACGTCATTGAACGGAAATATCGTAGTTACAAGCAATAACGGAGCGTTGACGGTGCTTTGTTCCAATAATACCACGCTGTTTAAGGACACCGAATGGTTCAAGTATAACCGCATTTGTCCTACGGCTTGGGCAAGTTAGGGGGCGAGCATGGAACAGTTTATCAGGACGGAAATGCTGCTTGGTAAGGCGGCGTTGAAAAGATTGCAAGCCTCGCGCGTGGCGGTGTTCGGGGTTGGCGGCGTTGGCGGTTACGTTGTGGAAGCACTTGCGCGAAGCGGCGTGGGAACGCTGGATATCGTGGATAACGACGTGGTCAGCGAAAGCAATATCAATAGGCAGATTATTGCCTTGCATTCCACCGTTGGAAAGCTGAAAACGGAAGTGATGAAAGAGCGTATTTTGGATATAAACCCTCATGTAAAGGTGTATGTCCATAACGTGTTTTTCCTGCCCGAAACGGCAAATGCGTTCGATTTTTCGCAATACGATTACGTGGTAGATGCCATTGATACGGTCAGCGGAAAAATAGCCATTATTGAGAAAGCCAAAGCAAGCGGCAAGCCCGTCATCTCCGCGATGGGAGCAGGCAATAAGCTTGACCCTACGGCGTTTGCGGTAGCGGATATAGAAAAAACAAGCGTCTGTCCTCTTGCGCGCGTTATGCGCCGAGAATTAAAAAAGCGTGGTATCCGCGGGGTAAAAACGGTATATTCCACGGAGGAAAGCAAGACGGTGGAAGGTGCGGAAACGGGCAAAAACGGCAAACCCATACCTGCAAGCATTGCGTTTGCTCCGTCCGTAATGGGGCTGATTATCGCCTCGGAAGTAATAAAGGATTTGATAAAAGAATAAGCTTGTGATACTCAACAGACCTGTTTGCATAACTATGCAAACAGGTCTGTTTTTGTCGTAAAGTATCGTTCAGATTTTTTTGAAGCAAACGCTTGCTCTTGTTTTCCGATTTGAAAGGAAAAATATATCGCTCCCAAAGTTATGAGTAAATGAAAAACAATTTTCCATACTTTTTTCATGATTATCCTCCGAGAAATAGTGTTTAGTGTGAATAGTGTATCATAAAAATCGACAAATGTGAAGCAAAATCGTGCTGTATATTGATATTTGCTTATAATAAATCTATATGCATTGCGATTTTACCAAGGACAATGTGTACCTATATTACCGAATAATGATTTACAATTTTAATAGATAATAATGACAAGGGGGTATTAGGTGTGGACGGACAGGAAATTATTTCAAGGATAGGTTATTTTAGGACAAAAGCAAAATTGTCTCAAAAAGCACTTTCTATTGATATAGATATGAATATAGGTTATATCAATAGATTGGAAAGTAAAAGGGATTTTTTACCCAGCATGGAAGTATTGTTAAAGATTATAGAAGCTTGTGGAATTACCGAGGAGGAATTTTTTTACAGCGATATACAAAACTATCAGGAAGATAAACATATTCTTTGTAAATTAAAAGAGCTTCCCCTTGAAAAAAGGGAGGCTCTGTTAAAACTGTTATAAAACATTTGAAGTTTAGTACACGATACTCGGTGTGTAAAGTTATATATTTTCAAATCCCGATTGTGGGTGCATATTAACGCCGTAAGGGCGTTTTTATTTTACCTGTTATTTTACGTTTTTAATATCGTAAGGGGTGCTTTGATATACGAAATAGTTCAGCCAGTTGGAAAATAAAAGGTTGGCATGACCGCGCCACGATACCAACGGGTCTTTGGTGGGGTCATTGTCGGGGAAATAATTTTCAGGAATAGAAATCGGCTTGCCTTGGGAAAGGTCGCGCAGGTATTCGTTTTTCAGCGTATCCGCGTCGTATTCCGAATGACCCGTAATGAAAATCTGTCTGCCGTTTTTCGTGGAAATAGCATACACGCCCGTCTTTTCCGACGACGCCAAAATTTTCAGCTTATCCACCTTTTCAATCTCTTCGCGCGGAAGCGTAATATGCCTACTCTGCGGAACGAAAAATACGTCGTCAAAGCCACGGAATAAAATAGAAGGTTTGTATTCCACCTTGTGCGGGAACACGCCGAACAGCTTTTCGGGCGTGGGGACTTTATCGATACCGTAATGATAATACAAGCCCGCAAACGCGCCCCAGCAAATATACATGGTGCTTTGTACGTGCGTTTTGCTCCATTCCATAATCTCGCAAAGCTCCTGCCAATATTCCACCTCTTCATAGGCAAAATATTCCAAGGGCGCGCCCGTAATAATCATGCCGTCGAAATTTTGGTCTTTCACTTGGTCGAACGTTTTATAAAACGCCAATAAATGCTCCTGAGCCACGTTTTTCGATTGGTGCGAGGAGGTATGGATAAGCTCCATTTCCACTTGCAGAGGGGAGTTCCCCAAAAGCCGTGCAAACTGCGTTTCCGTTTCGATTTTCTTGGGCATGAGATTTAAGATAAGAATGCGTAAAGGACGGATATCCTGCGTCATCGCGCGCGTTTCCGTCATCACGAATATATTCTCGCTTTCCAAGGTTTTTACAGCGGGTAAATTGTTGGGAATTTTAATGGGCATATACGTTTACACCTTTTCGTTATGTTTTTTTCTTACAGGGAGGCAAGTGCTTGCGCAATATCTTCTATCAAGTCTTCATAGCTTTCCAAACCGCAGGAAAGGCGAACCAAATCGGACGGAACGCCCGCCGCGATAAGCTCTTCTTCGTTCATTTGGCGGTGCGTTGCACTTGCAGGGTGAAGACAGCAGCTTCTTGCGTCCGCAACGTGCGTTTCGATAGCAATCGTTTTCAAGGCTTTCATAAACTTTTCCGCCGCCGCTCTGCCGCCTTTCACACCGAAGCTGACCACGCCGCACGTGCCGTTCGGCATATATTTTTGCGCCAAAGCGTAGTATTTGTTAGAGGTCAAGCCGGGGTAATTCACCCAACCGATTTTGTCGTTGCTTTCCAAAAATTCCGCTACCTTTTGCGCGTTGAGGCAGTGCCGAGGCATACGCACGTGCAGGCTCTCCAAGCCTAAATTGAGATAAAACGCGCTTTGCGGCGATTGCGTGCAACCGAAATCTCGCATGAGCTGTGCCGTTGCTTTGGTAATATACGCTCCGCCGTTGCCAAATTTCGTGGCGTAGGTGATGCCGTGATAGCTGTCGTCAGGCGTGCAAAGCCCGGGGAATTTCTCCGCGTGCGCCATCCAATCGAACTTGCCCGAATCCACGATACAGCCGCCCACCGCAACGCCGTGTCCGTCCATGTATTTGGTAGTGGAGTGCGTAACGATATCCGCTCCGTGCTCAAAGGGTCGGCAGTTGATAGGCGTAGCAAACGTGTTATCGATAATCAAAGGAACGCCGTGGCTGTGTGCCGCTTTGGCAAACTTTTCGATATCCAAAACGGTAAGCGCGGGGTTGGCAATCGTTTCCCCAAACACCGCTTTGGTGTTGGGCTTGAACGCAGCGTTGAGTTCTTCTTCCGTGCAATCGGGGTCAACGAAAGTAAACTCGATACCCATACGCTTCATGGTAACGGCAAACAGGTTGTACGTGCCGCCGTAAATGCTGGCAGAGGACACCACGTGGTCTCCATTACCTGCGATATTAAACACGGAGAAAAAGGACGCCGCTTGTCCTGACGAAAGCAGCATTGCCGCGCTGCCGCCCTCCAATTCGCAAATTTTTGCCGCCACGGTGTCGCAGGTAGGGTTTTGCAAACGCGAATAGAAATATCCGCTTGCCTCTAAATCGAACAGCTTGCCCATATCCTCGCTGGTGGCATACTTAAACGTCGTGCTCTGCACGATAGGCACTTGACGGGGTTCTCCGTTGCCGGGCGTATAGCCGCCCTGTACGCATTTGGTTTCAATTCTTGCCATAAATAGCCTCCTCCCCGTAAGCGGTTCTCACTGTTTGCGGGCGATATTTTTTTCAAAGAAAGTATAACACAAAACGCCGTTTTTCGTCAAGTATTTTGCCGTATAAAAAGCGTCGGAAAGAGCAAAATAAAGGGTATGGATAAAAATTACAAGTCAAACGGACAATCGCGGGGCGTTTCAAGCTCCGTGAAAAGAGCTATACTGCTGGTTCTTCCTACCTTGATAGCGATAACCACGGCAAGCTTACCCCTTGCCACGGCGTGTAAAAAGCAGGAGGAACAGAGCTTTTTGGACGATATCGTAACGCGCGAGGATAGCCGTTCGGTGTACGGAGCGATAGGGAAAGGGGTAACTATCGCCGACGTTTGGGAGGACGAAACGGGCAGAGCTTACGTTACCGTGGACGGCGTTACCTACGAGCTGGGCATGGATTTTCTTTCTATGGCAATGGTGTATAACGTAACTCCCGCGGGCGATTTTGCCACCCCCACCGACGCGTATAACGAATGGTGGCGGCTGTTTATGCAACGCTGGAATTTGCTTGTTCCCGAAGTGCCTTTGTATTCTAATCAGTATTACGACGTGTATAACGCGAAGATAGACACCCTTGCCACCAATCCCTACTGGAACGTAGCGGACGCCATTGTGGGCGCAAAGGTGGTTAGCGGCGAGAACGCCGTCGTGCTTGGCAGTAATACCGAACTGACAGGCTCTTTCCGCGACGCGGCGTTTGGGAAGTCCTCCCCGGGCGCGGCAGACCTTGCCGTGCAGGAGCTGACAAGCGGGTATTCTACGGTGGTAAGTAACGAAAAGGGCGCGTTTGTTTGGGCGGGCGAAAATATCGTAACCAAGCACGAAGAGTCGTTAAACGAGGACGGAACGAAAACGTTCACCGTGCGTATCGCAGACGACCTTGCCTTTTCGGACGGCTCGCCTATCCGTGCGGAAAACTATCTGGTAGGCTTGCTTGTCGGGAGTAGTAAAGTCATGCGTGAGGCGGGCGGCAGCGACGCGGCGGGGCTTACGTTGAAAGGGTATGAGGCGTTTCACGATTATGACGGCACGGGTGAGCCGATACCCTTTGAGGGGGTTCGGTTGCTAGACGAAAACACCTTTTCCGTTACGGTAAAAGAGGAGTACGCCAACTATTATTACGCTATTCGTTACGGAGCGTTTACCCCTATGCCTTGCGCCTTGTATCTCGGCGAATATGCTATCAAAGACGACGGTGCGGGGGCGTATATAGAAAAGGGATTTTACGAAAAAACGGACAAGAACGGCGTTACAGCATACGTCGCGGCGGAGCGCATACAAAACAATATGAACGAAACCTCCGCCGCCGCTTTTCCGTATTCGGGTCCGTACTACGTGGAAAGCTATGATAAAAGCGCGCGCACGGCGACTCTGAAACGCAATCCTTTATATAAAGGGGACGTGCGCGGCAAAGCATCCATAGACCGTATTTCTTACGTGAAAATCGTAGCGGAAACACAGCTCGACCAATTAAAAAAGGGCAGAGTGGACGTGCTTGCGGGGGTAACGGGCGGCGAGGAAACGAAAGCGGCGCTTGCCTTGGTGGATAACGTGAAGTTCAAGGAAAACCACTACGACAGAGCAGGATACGGAAAGCTGGCGTTTCGTTCCGATTTCGGGGCAACGCAGTTTGCTGAGGTGCGCCGAGCCGTAACTTATACGATAGACCGCAACGAATTTGCGCAAGTATTTACGGGCGGGTATGGTTCGGTGGTGCACGCGCCCTATTACGTGGGGTCGGAAGCGTATTTGGCGGTAAAAGACAAGCTGAAATTAAACGCCTACGAATACAGTGTCGATAAAGCGAAAGAGGAGCTTATCCGCGGCGGCTGGGTGTATAATGCGGACGGGGAAGCGTACGATGAAAGTGCAGGCGGCGTTCGGTATAAAAAGCTGAGCGGGTATCAGCTTTCGTATAACAATTTGACGTTTGCCTCTATCGATAATAAATATAAAACGGTGCAGGTAAACGGAGAGTATTATATGCCGCTTGTCATTAACTGGATGGGAACGCAGCCCAATCCAGTAACCGACCAACTGATTACGGCGTGGCAAAACAATCCCAACGCAGGGGAGCGGATAGGCGCGTATATCACGTATTCTTCGGGGGATATGACGTCGGCGTTGTATGGAGAGTACTATCAAATGCCCGCTTACGGATTTACCAAGGCTCGGTACGGAGCGGTGAATTTTGCTACGGGCTTTACAAGTGCGGTGTACGACCAATCCTTTTCTTGGACGATTGACCCTACCATGTATGCGAATTACAGTAGTAATTATCTGATGGACGAGTCCGACTTCCTTGTAAAGTAAAAACGAAGAATATGCTACGCAATACTACGTCGAATTTGCGTTTTCCTCTGATTACGTACAAAAGTACGCGCCCAATCGGAAATCTGCATTCTCCTTGTCTTGCTTCGTTTTTACGCGGGGTAACACGCTTTCGCGGTTGCGAACAGTAACTTATCCCTTATCCCGTTCTTTCTCGTCATTGTGAGGCGTAGCCGTGGCAATCCCCAAGAACAAAGTACGGAAGGCTTGTCAGCGGTAACTCACCGCCAAAAACAAACACAAATAACGATTATGACAAAATATATCATCAAACGAATTTTCTATATGTTGGCAGTGTTGGCGTTGCTTTCACTTTTGATATTCCTTGTCTATAACCTATTGCCTGTCGATAAGGCAGCGGATATGGCAATGCAAGAAATCGCCAACAACAAAAACCTCAACTATGCAGAACGGTATCTGTATTGGCAACGCCGCTACGGCTTGGACGGCGGGCTTTTTTTGCGCTATCTCCGTTGGGTGGGCGTTGCGCCCTTTTACGACGGCGGGTATAACGGCTTGCTTCAAGGCAATTTTGGAACGTCCATTATGCACGGCAAACCCGTATTAGAGGTGGTAAAACAACCGCTTTTGAATACGTTGATACTCAATCTCTTTGCCGCCGCGCTTGCACTTGCCATTACCATACCCCTCGGCGTTTTTTGCGCTCGAAAAAGGGGGAGTAGGCGGGATACAGCCGTGCAAATCGGTACGATTATCGGGTACAGTATGCCCGCGTTTATCATCGCTATTTTGTTTATTTGGCTGTTTGCTATTCAGTTGGATATTTTTCCTGTGTCGGGCATGAGCTCCGTCGGCAAAGAATACGTGGGCTTTCGCGCGTTTTTGGATAAGCTGTACCATTTTGCTTTGCCTCTTATCGTTATGACGTTCTGTTCGCTCGGCGGTATGACGAGATACGTCCGCGCCTCCATGACGGACGCTCTGCATTTAGACTGTATCCGCACGGCGCGCGCCAAAGGCTTAAAGGAAAGCACGGTGGTGCGCACGCACGCGTTCCGCAACGCTTTAATTCCTATTGTGTCGCTTGTCATCGGGTGGTTGATAAGCGTGTTTTCGGGTTCTATCATGATTGAAAATATTTTCGGTATCAACGGAATAGGCAAGGTGTATTTCGACGCTCTGGTGGCAAACGACAACGAAATTGCGCTTGCCATGCAGATGTTTTATATTTTCTTGGCGCTTGTGGGCAATCTGCTTGTGGACGTGGCGTACGGATTGGTAGATCCGCGCATTCGGGTATCGGAAGGGGGAAATGGGTAATGAACGTGGTAAAAAAGTCCTTTCAAGCCACCATGTATGCGTTCAAGCGGGTGTTTATCTGGGGAAAACGCGCGTTTACAGGCAATAAATTTTCTGAAATTTCTAATTTTTCCGAAATGACAGAATATCCGAAAGACGAAAGCTTGCGCCAAGCACAGCCGCCCGATATGCACGGCGGCGAGCAGGAGGAAAAAACGCAAATGGAAAGCCCGTCCGCACTGCTTCGCAAAGCTTTTTTTAGGCGCAAAACGGCGGTGGTGGCTTTGGTTTTGCTTGTCGCGCTTTTTTTGTTCGTATTTATCGCGCCTGCGTTTGTGGCTATGGACGTCAACTACACCGACCCTTTACAGCAAAACGTTGCACCGCAATACAATCTGCGCCGCGTACCCCGTCGCTTAAAGGGGGATATCGCGGAGATAGACGGCTTTTCGGGTTTTACGGTGGGTCTTTCTACCGCAGGCGAGGTGTTCGTTTGGGGAGATAGTAAAGACAAATTAAGTAAAACAGACGTCAAGCGCGTACCCAAAGAAGTACAGGAGGAGGGCGCGGCGTTTGTGGCGGCGGGAAAAGACCACGTTCTTGCGCTGACGCAAACGGGCAAGCTTGTCGGTTGGGGAGATAATAGCTGCGGTCAGTACGGCTTTGAGAGCGTGCTGAACGCCATTTCCACTCCGCAAGAGCTGATAGACGGTATCCCGCCGAGCCAAGTAAAGCAGCTTGTGTGCGGATATCAAACCTCCGCACTGATAACGACGGACGGAATAGCGTACGTTTGGGGAAACGAAAACGCCGTGAAAAATCTGTCCGACTTTGCGGAAAAAACGGACGTGGAGAAGCTGGCGTTTACCAATTCCGCGGCGGTGGCTATCACGAAAACGGGCGAGGTTTTTACGGGGAGTGCAGGCGGTTTTACTTCGGCTGTCAGTTCCAACACAGGCAGAGTAGAAAATTTTACAAACTATGCCAAAGGCAAACGCGCCGTAGAGATAGCGGCAACCAACAAGTGTATTGCCGTGCTTTTTGAGGGCGGCGAATTGGCTGTTTCGGGCGTGTTTGAAAACGGCGAGGATACTTTGCCCGCTCTGCAAGAGGGGGAGTATTTCCTTTCTTTGGACGGCGGGACGCGGCATTTCGTAGGCGTAACCAACTACGGCAATGCCTACGCATGGGGTCATAACGCTTACGGTCAGTGTAACGTAAGACCAAAAAATAAAAAGGAAGAAACTACGGACAAGCCCGCCGCCCGCGCGTATGCGGGAGCGTTGCAATCTTACGTAATAGACGAAGAGGGAACGCTTGTCCGCGCAGCGGGCTTAAAGGGGTATCTTATGGGAACGGACGGACGGGGCAGAGACGTGTTTGCCCGTATCGTTCACGGCGGCAAAATGACGATGACAATCGGCGGGGTGGCGGTGTTGGTATCGTCGGTAATCGCTATCGTTATCGGCTGCGTTTCGGGATATTTCGGCGGAGCGGTGGATACGCTTTTGATGCGGATAACGGAAATTTTCTCCTCCATACCCTTTTTGCCGTTTGCCATGCTTCTGTCTCAAATTATCAAAAATTATAACGTTTCGGAAACCATGCGCATTTTTATTATTATGCTCATTTTGGGCGCGCTGTCGTGGACGGGTCTTGCCCGAATGATACGCGGTCAGGTGTTGGCGGAAAGGGAAAAAGAATTTGTAACCGCCGCGCGGGCGTTGGGTGTAAAAGAAAGCAAAATCGCCTTTCGGCACGTTTTGCCGAACGTCGTTTCCGTGATTCTCGTCAGTATGACGCTTGATTTCGCGGGGTGCTTGCTGACGGAATCCGCTCTGTCCTATTTGGGATTCGGAGTGCAACAGCCTCAACCTACGTGGGGCAATATGCTCACGGGCGCAAACAGCAGTATCGTCATACAAAACTATTGGTGGCAGTGGCTGTTCCCGGCTCTGTTTTTATCGCTTGCCACCGTGTGTATCAACGTGGTCGGGGACGCGTTGCGGGACGCGCTCGACCCCAAATCGCATAAGGAACGGTGAAAATATGTCCTTGCTGGAAGTAAAAAATTTGCAGGTAGAATTTACCACGCACGGCGGGATAGCACGTGCGGTAAACGGAATGTCGCTGACGATAGAGAAAGGCAAAACGCTGTGCTTGGTGGGCGAAAGCGGGTCGGGCAAGAGCGTGGCGGCGATGAGTATTTTACGGCTTTTGGAGGAGAACGGAAATATCGCGGGCGGGGAGATACTCTTTGACGGCGGCGAAAAGCCGCTGGATATTTTAAGCCTTTCCAAGGAAGAAATGCGGCGGGTGCGCGGCAATCAAATCTCCGTTATTTTTCAAGAACCGATGACGGCTCTCAATCCTGTGCTGACGGTGGGAAAACAGCTTGCCGAGCCCTTTATTACGCATAAAAAATACTCAAAAAAGCAGGCGTATGCGGCGGGCGAGGAGATGTTAAAGCAGGTGCAGCTTCCCAATGCGGAAAGAGTGATGAAAGGGTACGCGCACCAGCTTTCGGGGGGAATGCGGCAACGGGTAATGATTGCCATGGCGCTTGCCTGTCAGCCCAAGCTGCTTATCGCGGACGAGCCGACGACGGCTTTGGACGTTACCATACAGGCACAGATATTGCAGCTGATGAGAAATCTGCAACAAACGCACGGCACGGCAATTTTGTTTATTACGCACGATTTGGGAGTGGTAAACGAAATGGCGGACGACGTTGCGGTGGCGTATTGCGGTGAGATAGTAGAATACGCCAAACGCGAGCACGTGTTTGAAAACAGTGGCTATTCCCACCCCTATACGGAGGGATTGCTGCATTCGTTGCCCTCGCAGAAAACGCGCGGCAAGCAGCTGCAAACGATAGCAGGGCACGTGCCGCCGCCAACGAAGCTTCCTAAGGGGTGTAAATTTTCGCCGCGCTGTCCTTACTGCACGGAGAAATGTATCCAAAAACACCCCGACCTGTTCGATATTCCAAGCGGTCAGAAAATACGCTGTTTTTATCCCGAAAAGGAGGTGCGCAGCAGTGAAAAACACAAAGCGACTGTTGTCCGTCAGCGAGTTTAAGAAATATTTCCCTGTCAAAAAAGCGGGCGGACTGTTTGGTAAAAAGCAGTACGTAAAGGCAAACGAAAACGTTACCTTGGATATCTACGAGGGGGAAACGTTTGCGCTTGTGGGGGAAAGCGGGTCGGGAAAATCGACGTTTGGGAAAACGCTTTTGCGCTTGCAAAAACCGACGGGCGGCACGGCTCTGTATTACGGTAATGCGACGAACGGTAAGGACGAGCAGGGTGGCGACGGGAAGGAAAATCCAAACCCCGTCGATTTGACCAAGCTGACCAACGCGCAAATGCGCCGTTTGCGGAAGGACCTGCAAATTATTTTTCAAGACCCGTATTCATCGCTCAATCCGCGTAT
Source organism: Candidatus Scatosoma sp. (assembly GCA_045655725.1). Lineage (GTDB taxonomy): Bacteria > Bacillota > Clostridia > Christensenellales > Borkfalkiaceae > Scatosoma. The sequence continues at coordinate 7,330 of JAZOPT010000065.1, read as the reverse complement.
GACGGTGGGTCAGATTATTGCCGAGGGGGCTATCACGCATAAATTTTTCAAAAAGGGCGAAAAGGCTTTGGAAAAATACGTGCTGGACGTTATGGAAAAGTGTGGGTTGCAAGCGTATATGCTCCACCGTTACCCGCACCAATTTTCGGGCGGTCAACGCCAACGGGTGTGTATTGCTCGCGCGCTTGCCGTCAAGCCCCGCTTCATTGTTTGCGACGAATGCGTTTCCGCTTTGGACGCTTCCATACAGTCGCAGATACTCAATCTTTTAAGTAAATTAAAGGAAGAGGAAAAGCTCACGTACCTGTTTATTTCGCACGATTTGTCCGTCGTGCGCCACGTGTCCGATAGAATCGCCGTGATGTATTTGGGCGAAATTGTCGAAATCGGCGAAACGGAGCAGGTGTTTCAAACTCCCCGCCACCCTTACACTATCGCCTTGATTGCCGCCGTGCCCACCGTAGATACGGGTACGGAAACAACGGATACGGAACCAAAAACGAGAAAATCCAAGCCAAAGAATCAAAAAATTTTACTGAAAGGGAATCCACCAAGCCCCGTATCGCCGCCGAGCGGTTGTAAATTTCATGCTCGGTGTTTTATGGCGCAGGAGATATGCAAAAGCTGCGCACCGCCGCTAATCGAGGTGGAAAAGGGGCATTTTGCACGCTGTCATTTTGCGGAGATAACCACGGCGGCAAAGCGTAAAAAAGCGTTTGCGCAAAGCAGAGAAATAAAAAGAGACGGGGAGAAAAGCGGGGAAGTATAGGGAAAAATTGCCGAAAAAAAGTAAAAAAATGCAAATAGCTTTTCATTCGTGTTGACAAAACCCGAATGAATGTATTATAATAAAAAGAGTAAAGTGGCGCAATGCGGTACTTTGCAACAAAATTTTTTTATATTTCGGAGGATATTCAACAACCATCATGGATCACCTACCCCTAACTATCGCAATTATAGTTTTGGTAATTCTTTCCGCTTTCTTTTCAGGAACGGAAACGGCATTTTCCTGCGCGAACAAAATCAAGCTGAAAAGCATGGCGGCGCTCGGGAAAAAGAATGCAAAAGCGGTAAGTAAGCTTGCAGACGAGGGCTACGACAAGCTGGTAACGGCAATTCTTGTCGGCAACAACATCGTCAACTTAACGGCTTCGGCTCTGGGCACTATCTTGTTTGGTAGGCTTATCGCCGACGCAAACATAGCGGCAACCGTATCGACGGCGGTATTAACCGTTGTAGTGCTTTTGTTCGGCGAGATTACGCCTAAATATTTGGCAAGCGTATATCCCGAAAAGTTCTGTTTCTTTTTCTATCCCTTAATGCAGCTGTTCATGTGGATACTCTATCCCGTTTGCAAAATTTTCGACGGCTACAAAGCTTTGATGAAAAAGGTGTTCAAATTACACAAGGACGAAACGGTAACGGACGCAGAGCTTATGTCGCTGGTAGATGAAGCAGAAGAGGACGGTACTCTTAAAGAGGACGAATCGGAGCTGGTGCGTTCCGCATTAGAATTTGACGACATGAAGGTGGAGGATATCTTGGTTCCGCGCGTGGACGTGTATGCGGTAGAGGAAAGCTTTACTATGGACGAAGTGCGTGAGGTATTCCAAAAGACGGGGTATTCCCGTTTGCCCGTGTATCGTGAAACGATTGATAACGTGGTGGGGCTTATCCACGAGCGCGACTTTTTCATCGGTTACGTCAACGGCGAAAAGGAAATTTCGCACCTCGTGCAGGACATTGTGTTTACGTCCGAATATACGCGTATTTCCACACTGCTCAAACAGCTGCAAAAGCGTAAAATTCACATGGCGGCAGTGTCTGACGAATACGGCGGTCTTGTCGGTATCGTAACCATGGAGGACATTTTAGAAGAGCTTGTCGGCGAAATTTGGGACGAACACGACGAGGAAGAAGTGTTGTACGGAAAAATCGCAGACGGCGAATATTGGGTGGACGGCAAATGCGAGCTGCCCGAATTCTTCAAGCTGTACGAGATGGACGGCGAGGAGGAATACGAATCGAATACGGTCGGCGGTTGGGTAACGGAATGTTACGGCGCGATTCCGCCCATCGGAGAAACGATGCGTATCAAGCGTTTGGAAATGAAAGTGGTAAAAGCCACCGAACAAAAGGTGTTGAAGGTGCGTACCAAGCTCAATGAGGACATTGAGGAAGAGGAAGAAGAATAAACGCCGTAAGAACACCACAAAAACGCGAAATAATCGGTATTGCTTTTTTGAAAAATTACGTTATAATAAAAGCATAAAAATAAAAAGAGGTAAACGTATGGCAACGATTTTGGTTACGGGCGGTTGCGGATATATCGGTTCGCACACCGTATTAGAGCTTTTAAACAAAAACTACGACGTAGTGGTAGTGGATAATTTCAGCAATTCCAGCTTTGAAAGTCTGCGTAGAGTGCAAAAAATCACAGGAAAAACGGTAACGTTTTACGAAGCGGATATCCGCGACGCGGCGAAGATGGAGAGCATTTTCGACGCGCATAAATTTGACGCGGTTATTCACTTTGCGGCATTCAAGGCGGTTGGCGAAAGCTGTAAATTGCCCTTGAAATATTACGAAAACAACATCAGCGGCACCGTTTCGCTGTTGCAGATTATGGAAAGACATAACGTGAAGAAAATTATTTTCTCTTCTTCCGCAACCGTTTACGGCGACCCCGAAAGATTGCCTTTGGACGAAAATTGCCGTCTTTCCACCACCAACCCTTACGGCAGCACCAAGCTCATGATGGAAAATATCATGCAGGACGTACATAAAGCGGATAACGAATGGAATATCATTCTTCTGCGTTATTTCAACCCCGTGGGCGCGCACGAAAGCGGCTTGATCGGCGAAGACCCGAAGGGTATTCCCAACAACTTAATGCCCTTTGTGGCGCAGGTTGCCAGCGGAAAATTGCAGTGCATTAACGTATTCGGTAACGATTACGATACTCCCGACGGAACGGGCGTACGCGACTATATCCACGTCGTAGATCTTGCTTTGGGGCATATTGCGGCGATTGAAGAATGCAACAATTCGGGCGTACATATCTACAACTTGGGAACGGGACACGGTTACAGTGTGTTGGATATGATTCACGCGTTTGAAAAGGCGTGCGGTAAGAAATTGCCGTACAAAATTTGCGACCGCCGTCCCGGCGACATCGCGGCTTGCTACGCTTGCCCCGATAAGGCGAAAAAGGATTTGAAATGGGAAGCGAAGTTCGGCATTGAAGAAATGTGCGAATCGCAATGGAAATGGCAGAGCGGCAACCCCATGGGTTACGAGGCGTAATCGCCAAGCCAAACGTTAGGGCGGTATGATACAACCAGACGAAATAATCCGTTCCAATCGCAAAACGATATCCGTTTGCATAAGCCCCTTGGGTAAGATAACGGTACGTGCGCCAAAGCGTTGCGATACAGGACGGATTTTTGCCTTTTTACAGGAAAAAGAGGGGTGGATTCTCCGCCAAAAAGCCAAAACGGCGGGGGCAGGTACGAGATTACCGACGGAAAACCTGCAAGGCTATACCTTTTTGCTCTTGGGAAAGAAACGCCAAATTTTCTTGGACGAGGAAAAAACCGTTCGTTTTGACGAGCAAACGGATACTATCTATCTCCCGAAATCCAACGCGCAAACCAAGCTTGTACAGTGGCTGAAAATCAACGCAAAACGTATTTTTACACAGCAAACACAGCGGATAGCAAGGCTCATGGACTGCGAATACCGCTCCGTATCGGTAACAAGCGCAAAAACGCGTTGGGGGTCGTGCTCGGGGAATAACGCTTTGCACTATTCCTTTCGACTTTTATATGCCCCCAAAGAGGTAATAGAATACGTGATTATCCACGAGCTTGCGCATACGCGGCATAAAAACCATTCCAAGCTTTTTTGGCAGGAAGTGGAGAAGTATTGCCCGCAATGGAAAACGCGCCGTGCGTGGCTCAAACAAAACGCAATCGTCATGGAAATCTTTTGATAATGGGCAAAGAAACGCAAGAAACCCGTTTAGAGACCGCGCGTTTTGCGGTATATATTATACATATAGGACAAGCAGGTAAGGAAACACACCATGTTACAGCTGAAAAACATAAACTATAAAGTAAACGACGAGCTGGGGGAAAAGCATATCCTCAAAGACGTCAATTTAACGCTGGACGAACGCTTTGTTGCGTTCACAGGCCCTAACGGCGGGGGGAAATCCACGCTTGCCAAAGTGATAGCGGGTATTATCAAGCCCACGTCGGGCGAAATCTGGCTGGACGGGGAAAACATTACGGAAAAAAGCGTAACCGAACGCGCAAAATTGGGCATTTCGTACGCATTCCAACAACCCGTGCGCTTTAAGGGAATCACCGTTCGCGACCTCATCAATATCGCCGCAGGCAAAACGTTGAAAGTAGCGGACGTGTGCGCGTATCTGTCCGAGGTGGGAATGTGCGCTCGCGATTACGTAGATAGAGAGGTAAACGCTTCCCTTTCGGGCGGCGAGCTGAAACGTATTGAAATCGCCACCATTTTGGCGCGTAGCACCAAGCTTTCCGTGTTTGACGAGCCGGAAGCAGGTATCGATTTGTGGAGCTTTGGCAATCTTATCAAAGTATTTGAAAAAATGCACGAAAAGACGCAGGGGAATATCCTTATCATTTCCCACCAAGAACGCATTTTGAATATTGCGGATAGAATTGTGGTCATCGCAGACGGAACGGTGCGGGAAACGGGCAAAAAGGAAGAGGTGCTGCCGAGGCTGCTCGGTACGGACGCCTGCCGCGTGCTGACGGAAAAGCTGTAAGGAGGGAACGTTATGGACGCAATCGAGAAAGATTTATTGTTAAAAATAGCCGATTTGCACGGCGTGCCCGAGGGAGCGTATAATATCCGCGGTAACGGCGAGCTTTCCGCGCGCAACACCACGGCGAATATCGATATCGTTACCAAAACGGACGGGAAGTCGGGCATTGATATTTATATCAAAGACGGAACGAAAAACGAGAGTATGCATATTCCCGTCATCATCAGCAAGGCGGGCTTGCAGGAAGTGGTGTATAACGATTTTCATATCGGCGACAACTGCGACGTAGTGATTGTTGCGGGGTGCGGAATCCATAACTGCGGCGGCGTGGATATGACCTCCCGCCACGACGGCGTACACACCTTTTACGTAGGCAAAAATTCCAAAGTAAAATACGTAGAGAAGCATTACGGCGAGGGGGACGGGAACGGCAAAAACGTTATGAATCCCGAAACGGTGGTGCATTTGGACGAGGGTGCGTATATGGAAATGGAAACCACGCAGATTAAGGGTATCGATTCCACCAAGCGTATTACCCGCGCGGACATGAAAGCGGGCGCAAACTTTATCGTGAAAGAAAAGTTATACACGCACGGCAAGCAGGTAGCCGACACCGATTTCATTGTGGATATGAACGGCGAAAATTGCACGGCGGATATCGTTTCCCGTTCGGTAGCGGCAGGGGAGTCTGTACAACATTTCGTTTCTACCATGAACGGCAATGCGCCGTGCCACGGTCATACCGAATGCGACGCGATTATCATGGACAATGCGTCCGTTACGGCCGCACCCTGTCTTTCGGCAAACGACGTCGATGCCGAGCTTATCCATGAAGCGGCAATCGGGAAAATTGCAGGCGAACAGCTGATCAAGCTGATGACCCTCGGTTTGACGGAGAGGGAGGCGGAGGAGCAGATCATCAAAGGCTTCCTTCACTAACTAAAAACGAAGAATATGCTACGGCGGGTGCGCCCGCAGCGCAACCTTATCTATCCTTTTTGGGGGAAGTAAGATAGGAGCGTGTACGCGAGCGTAACGGTGTTTACGGGTAAAAGGTAGAAAAGACTTGTCAGTGGCAACCTGCCACCGACCACGTATAGAAACAATAGGAGAAAATACTATGAGTGATTTAGCTTACAAAAGAACAAACGTCTATGAAAAAGCGGACGAAAAATTGATGAAAGAGATATTCCACTACGCCGAGGGGTATAAAAAATACCTCGACGAGGGCAAGACGGAAAGAGAAGCCTGCGCGGTGGCAAAGCGTATGGCTATTGCCAACGGCTACAAGCCCTTTGCGTTCGGGCAAAAATTGCAGGCGGGGGATAAGGTATATTACGACAACCGCGGCAAAAATCTCTACCTTATCAAGATAGGAACAGCCGACGTAGCCAAAGAGGGTATCCGCATTTTGGCTTCTCATATCGACAGCCCGCGTATCGATTTTAAGCAAGTTCCGCTTTATGAAAGCAAGGGTATCGCGTTTGCGAAAACGCACTATTACGGCGGAATCCGCAAATACCAATGGGCAACCGTACCCCTTGCGCTTCACGGTGCGGTGGCGTTGAAAAACGGCAAAGTAATCGACGTGAAAGTGGGCGAAGACGAATCCGACCCCGTGTTCTATATCAGCGATTTATTACCCCACCTTGCGGCGAAGCAGAACGCAAAATCGCTTGCCGAGGGAATCGGCGGGGAAGACCTCAACGTTTGGCTTGGCAATATCCCTTACACGGCTGCGGAAGACGAAAAGGATAAAACGGTAAAGGAAAACCTCTTGAAAATTCTTCACGACAAATACGGTATGGCAGAAGAGGACTTTTTAAGCGCAGAGCTTTGCGTAGTACCCGCTTTCAAGGCAAAGGATATCGGGTTCGACCGCGCGCTTATCGGTGCATACGGACACGACGACAGAGTATGCTCCTATCCTGCGTTTACCGCTCTTTTCGACGAGCCGTCCACCACACAAACGTCTATGATTATCCTTGCGGATAAGGAAGAGATAGGCAGCGAGGGAACGACGGGTATGCAGTGCGCCCTGTTCTTGGACTTGATAGACGAAATCGCGCGTTCGTTCAATACTTCTTCGGCGGCGATCCGCGCAAACTCGAAATGCCTTTCTGCGGACGTAAACGCAGGTTTCGATCCCAACTTCGCCAGCGTGTGCGAGCCGCTCAATACAGCGTACGTTTCCTGCGGTGCAGGCGTTACCAAGTTTACGGGCGCAAGAGGTAAGGGGAGTTCTAACGACGCCGACGCGGAATATATCGGCTTTTTACGTAAACTGTTTGACGATAACGGCGTTATCTGGCAGACAGGCGAAATGGGCAAGGTTGACGAAGGCGGCGGCGGTACGGTAGCGAAGTATATCGCAAAAGCCAATATCGATACCATTGATATCGGCGTTCCCGTAATCTCCATGCATTCCCCTTACGAGGTGGTTTCCAAAGCGGACGTGTACGAGGTATATCTCGCTTTCCGTGCATTCTTGAAATAATGGGGTAAGATAAAAATAGCCAACCA
>JAZOPT010000064.1:0-7666 GCA_045655725.1 Candidatus Scatosoma sp. | reverse complement strand
GGCGGAAAAGACACTTATTGGGGTGTAACGCAGACGGAAGCCGTTGCGGCGGTTAAACCTGATTTGGTGATTTTGGGCTTTGGTATGAACGACGGTTCTGCGTATACGGGCGAAAAAGCGTACTACAACAATATGATGAAGATTATCGAGGAAATTCGCGCCGTGAATCCTGCGTGTGAATTTGTTGTGCTCGGTACGATGCTCCCTAATGAAAATATTTGTTGGAGTGAAGGCGGAAAATCTATTTTAGGAAATCAAGAAAAGTATTTGCTCAAGTTGCAAACGCTTGCACAAGAAGAGGCAGGGGTTGCGCTTGCGGATATTACCACTTTGCATAAAGAATATCTGACGGTGAAAAATTATCGCGATATGACGGGTAATAACGTCAACCACCCCAACGATTTTCTTGTGCGTTTGTATGCGCAAACGATTGTAAAGACGATTTTTGGTTAAGAGGTTATTATGAAAGTACGTGTTATTCAACCTGCCTACACCTTCAATCCTGATGATTTGCAAAAGAATTATGAGGGGATGGTTGCGCTTATGGAAGCGTGCAATGAGCCTTTGGATATAATCGTAATGCCTGAATATTGCGATATTCCTGCTGCGCAGAGCGGTAAGGCGGCGTATCGTGCAGCGATTGCTAAATACAATGCGCCTGTTATGCAAAAGGCGATTGAAATGGCGAAGCGTTGCCATTCAATTGTGTTCATCAACTGCGCGTATGAATTTGAACCTGGTAAATTCCGCAACACCACCCATGCCATTGACAGGGAGGGCAATATTGTCGGTAGATATTACAAAGCACATCCTGCTCCTCGCGAAGATAAAGCGGAAGCAGTTGGTGGGATTGAGATGGATAGTTCTTATTCAACACCTGGGGCCAAGCCATACGTTTTAGAAATAGAAGGTATCCGTTTTGGCTTTATGACTTGTATGGACTTCTATATGTATGAAGAATTTCCTCAGCTTGCTCGTGAAAAAGTGGATATTGTTATTGGCTGTTCTCATCAAAGAACGGACACGCATCAAGCGCTTGAAATCATCAATCGCTTCCTTTCCTATCATGTTAACGCATACTTGGTACGTTCGTCCGTATCTTTAGGGGAAGATTCTCCTATCGGCGGTTGCTCGTGTGTAATCGCACCCAATGGCGACGTTTTAGTGGATATGAAGAGTAAAGCAGGCTATGAAACGGTGGAGTTTGACCATACTCAAAAGTATTATAAGAAAGCGGGGTATAGAGGAACAGCCGTAAAGCCACATTACGAATATGTGGACGATGGCAGAAGACCATGGCTTTACAGAAACGGTGGTGCAAGCGTTATTCGTACGGATAATGATATGCCTTACCCTCGCCTTTGTGCTCATCGTGGGTTTAACACGGTTGCGCCCGAAAACAGCATGCCTGCATTTGGTGCAGCGGTTGCGCTTGGCGCGCAGGAAATCGAATTTGATCTTCGCACGACGAAGGACGGCGTGCTTGTATCAATTCACGACTACCTTTTGGATAGAGTTTCTGATGGCGAAGGGAATATCGAATGGTACACCTTTGATGAATTGCAAAAATTCGATTTCGGCGTGAAGTTCGGTGAAAAATTTAAAGGTTTGCGAATTATCAAGTTTGAGGATATATTGCAAAAATTCGCTGGGCGTGTGATTATGAATATTCACGTTAAACTTTGGGAAAATCCGAAATTCGATTGGAAAATTAAGGAAATTGTTGACCTTGTTCATCAGTACGACTGCGAAAAGTATGTGTACTTTATGGGTGTAATGGACGGTATTAAGGCGATGAAAGAATACGCACCTCACCTCAAATGTTGTATGAGTGCAGCTCCTGATCATTGGAAAATCGTGGACAGAGCGATTGAAGTCGGTGCGGAAAAGGTTCAGCTCTTTAAGCCCGATTTTAACAAGGAGATGATAGATAAGGCACACGCACATGGTATTAAGTGTAACGTGTTCTGGTCGGATGATCCCGAAGAGGCAGCTAAATTCCTTGAAATGGGTGTGGACTGTGTTTTGACAAATGATTATTTGGCAATTAAAACGGCGTTGGAAGAAAAAGGCTTGTTATGAAAAGAGAAGAAATTCGCATTCGCGATCCCTTTATTTTAGCAGATAAAACGACAAGAATGTATTATATGTACGGCACGACAGATTTGGCGTATGACAGCTATGCTTCGTACCCCAAATTTTCCGTGTACGTTTCCAAGGACCTTGAAAACTTTGAAGGTCCTTTCATTGTATTTGACGGTAAAGAAACAGGATTTTGGGCAACCCATGATTATTGGGCGGCGGAAGTTTGGCAATATAACGGAAAGTATTATTTGCTTGGTAGTTTTAAGGCGGATGGGAAATGTCGTGCAACGCAAATTTTGGAAAGCGAGAGTCCACTCGGTCCTTTCAATCCTATTTCCAAACAGCCACAAACCCCTCAAAAATGGGAGTGCTTAGACGGAACACTTTGGGTGGAAGATGGTACGCCATATATGGTGTTTTGTCACGAGTGGTTACAATGCGAAGACGGCGAAATGTGTGCAGTGGAATTATCCAAGGATTTAACGTGTGCTGTGGCTGAACCATTTGTATTATTTAAGGCGAGTGATAATCCTTTTGTATCCACATTTGTGGGCGGTGGCTTTCAAAATTGTCGCGTGACAGACGGTCCGTTTTTGTTTCGAGAAAACGGGAAATTGAAGATGATTTGGTCAAGCCATTCGGGTGGCAAATACTCCGTTTTAGAGGCTGAGGCGGATAATTTGAAGGGGGCATGGTCGCATCGAAAGCCAAGATTTAATTTTGACGGCGGTCACGCTATGCTATTTGAAACGTTTGAAGGGGAGAAATATTTTTCTTTACATCAACCCAACTTGCCGTCTAATGAACGGGCGACTTTTATCCCTTATAAAGAGAGTGATTTATGAACATAAAACAGCTTTTATCTACAATGTCCTTGAAAGAGAAAATTTTTCAATTAGAGCAATTTAATTCCGTTTTATTAAAACAGCTTGAAGGTTGGGACGCGACGGGACCTATGAAGGATTTAAAATTGACGGAAGAAGATTTGAAATTGACGGGAACTGTTCTCAATTCTATGGGAGCAGAGCGTATGAAAGACATTCAAACGGAATTTCTTGAAAAGAACGAGAAAAAAATTCCGCTTGCCTTTATGCACGACGTTATCCACGGTTACCGTACGATTTATCCCATCAATCTCGGCCTGGCGTGTTCGTTTGATTTGGATTTGATTTGTGATTGTGCTGAAATGGCGGCGACGGAGGCCGTTCTGGATGGTGTAAATGTAACGTTTGCGCCTATGGTAGACTTGGCTCGCGATGCGCGTTGGGGCAGAGTTATGGAAACATCAGGCGAAGATCCCTATTTGAATAGCCTAATCGCAAAATCGACGGTAGAAGGCTTTAAGAAGGGCGGTATCGCCACTTGCGTGAAGCATTTTGCGGCATACGGCGGCGCATTAGCGGGTAAAGATTACGCTGAAGTAGACATGAGCGAACATACCTTGCGTGAGTATTATTTACCTGCTTACAAAGCGGCGATTGACGCTGGCGTGGATATGGTAATGCCGTCGTTTAACGTATTAAATGGTATTCCTGCTACGGGCAATACATGGCTTTTACAAGATGTTTTGCGTGGCGAATGGGGCTTTGACGGCGTCGTTATAAGCGATTACGGCGCGGTTTGGGAACTTATTATTCATGGCTATGCCAAAGATGAAAAGGATGCGGCGCATAAAGCTTTACAGGCAGGCGTAGACGTAGAAATGTGCTCTACGATGTACGCGCAAAATTTGGAAAAACTTTTACAAGAAGGTGAAATTACAGAAGAACAAATTGATAATGCCGTTTTGCGCGTATTGAACTTAAAAGAGAAAATGGGATTATTCGAAAATCCTTACCAATTGACCGATGAAAAAAAAGCAAAAGAGATTATCTTGTGCGATAAACATCGCAATATTGCAAGAAAGGCGGTGGAAGAAAGCCCGGTACTACTCAAGAACAACGGCGTGTTACCTTTGCCGAGAACCACGAAATCGGTGGCGGTAATCGGACCGCACGGCGACACAGGGCACGTGCTTGGTTGGTGGCTTTGCGGCGGTTTAGCGGAAGAAACAGCCACCATTTGTGATGGATTGCGTAGTTATGATAAGGGCTTGAACGTACGCTATGCAAAAGGCTGTGAGATAGGCTGGAATGTAACCGACGAAAGCGGGATAGCCGAAGCGGTAGAGTTTGCAAAAGATAGCGAAGCGGTGGTGCTTTGCTTGGGCGAAAAGGAAGAAGAAAGCGGCGAATCAAACAGTAAAACGAATTTGGATTTGCCCGAAGTACAATATAAATTGCTCGAAGCTGTACTGTCCGTAAATCAAAACGTGGTTGTTTTACTCTTTACGGGCAGACCTCTTGCTATTACTCGTTTGCATAAATTGGCGCCTGCAATTCTTAATGTTTGGTGGCCTGGTACGGAATGTGGCAACGCAGTAGCGAGATTGCTGTTTGGCGACGTTGTTCCTTCGGGAAAATTGACAATGACTTTCCCGTATTCGTCGGGGCAGTGTCCTATCTATTATAATCATTGTCTTACGGGCAGACCGAGTCCGTATGGCAGATTTGATATTACGCACGCTACGAGATATATAGATACTCCGAACGAGCCGTTGTATCCGTTTGGGTATGGTTTAAGTTATACGCAGTTTTCCTATTCGCAGGTGGAATTAAGCACTGATGAAATGTCGCGTGGTGGTAAAATCAAGGCGAGGGTAACTGTTACGAATAGTGGAAAATATAAAGCGAAGGAGATAGTACAACTGTATATCCGCGATGTGATAGGCTCTTGCGTTCGTCCTGTAAAGGAGTTAAAAGGCTTTGAAAAGATAGAATTAAATGTAGGTGAGAGCAAGCAGGTTGTTTTTACTATTACGGAGGATATGCTTGCTTTCTATGGGGCAAGTATGGAGCGAGTTGCGGAAAGCGGTAAATTTTATGTCTTTATTGGCGGAAACAGTGAAACGGAGAATTATAAGGAGTTTCAACTTATATAAGTGAGAAGACGATGAAAGATACAAAAGTAAAACAAGTTTTATTGGATGTTGTGACTGCAATTATTGCAGGGCTTATTGTAGGGTTTGCATATCATTTTTTCCAAAACAGCAACGGCTTTGCGCCAGGTGGCGTAGGCGGCTTAGCAACGATAACTTATCATTATCTCGGCATTTGCGGAATTGAGTTTCCTTGGGCAATTTTGATGATTGCTTTTAACGTTCCTATTTTTATTTTGGTAAGCATATTTGTTAATAAAAAATTAGGATTGTATTTGATTTTGTATATGGCGGTACAATCCTTTTCCGTTGAGCTGTTCGAAATTTTAAAGTGGAAACCATACTCTCTGGAATATAATGCGGAGGATTTTGAAATCGTTTTTGCATGTATTGCGACGGGGGTAATTTCAGGAATGGGCTTTTCCTTGATGCTGCGTCGTTTTGGCGCAAGTGGCGGTACATATGCTATTTCTGCATTGATTAAAAGGGCGAAGCCTGAAACAAATATTGCTTATGTGTCCTTTATTTTGGATTCTAGTGTTGTAGCCATTGCTTTTTTTGTATATGGGATGAAAGTTACTCCGGTTATTTGTACGCTTATAAACTTATTTATTGCAAACGTAGTGGTAGATTCCTTCTTGGCGGGTTTAAAGCGTGGCTATAAATTTGAAATTGTAACTGAACAGCCAGAAGAACTTGCCTCCGAATTAATGCAAAAGCTTGGACATGGGGTTACAGAAATCCGTGTGCAAGGTATGTATTCACATACGGAAAAACATATGGTTGTATGTATTATTCGAAAGAAACAGATTGGTGAAATGATGAAGATCATTCATAGTTATAAAGGAACATTTGCAAGCTTTGCCCAAGTAAATGAGGTTTTTGGACGTTTTAAGGCGTGAGCGGAGTAAATAAAAATGTTAGAAGAAAAGTTTGAGGAAATATTTAATACGAAACCAGAGTATATTTTTTCGGCTGCAGGACGAGTAAACCTTATTGGTGAGCATATCGACTACTGCGGTGGTCAGGTATTACCTGCTGCGCTTTCTTAAAATGCCGTGTTGCCGTTAGAAAAAACGGTACAAATCTTATGCGCATTACGGCGACGACGATTGATGCGCGTGCGGAAATCGATTTGACAAACACGGACGCATATCGAGATCTTGCTTGGGGAAATTATCAGGCAGGCGTTGCAGACGAGCTGAAAAAAGCGGGATACAACCTTGTCGGCTGTGATATATTGTATGATTGCACCGTGCGTATTAAAACGGACGTATGGAACCATAACCCCGACGTAATTAGTATTCTTATCGGCATTAACGACGTATGGCACGAAATATTTGATAAGAACGGCGTAGATTTAAAGCGTTTTGAAAGAGTGTATCGTATGTTGATTGAGGATACGAAAGAACGCCTTCCTAACGTAAAATTCATTCTTTGCGAACCCTTCGTATTGAAAGGCAGTGCGACGGAAGAAAAGTTTGAAGAATTCTTAGAAGTAAAGAAATATGCGGCGGTTGTAAAGAAGCTTGCGGAAGAATATGGTATTCCCTTCGTTGCCTTGCAAGAAAAGTTTGACGAAGGTGCGGCAAAATACGGCGCGGTGCATTATTTATACGATGGCGTACACCCCGATGTTGCGGGCGGCAAATTGATAGCGGAAGAGTGGTTGAAAATATTTCGTAAAGGGGTTTAAGACAAGTATGGAAAAGCGTGTTTTTGAGGAATTGGATTACATATTGCGTATGCCTAAGGAGTTTTCAAGCCAAGAGAAATATCCTTTGGTGATTTATTTGCATGGCGCAGGTGGGCGCGGAAGAGATACGGACATAATCTATAACCATCCGTTTTTTAGTGAAACAGAAACTTGGTTAAAGGGGGCAATATCCGTTGCTCCGCAGTGTTATGAGGATTCGTGGTTTAGTATTTTTGAGCAATTACAAGCCTTTGTTAAGGACGTTATTGCTTGGGACTGCGTGGATAAATCAAGGGTATATGTAGTTGGTGCGAGTATGGGCGGGTATGCTACGTGGCAGTTGGCGATGTCTAGGCCTGAATTATTTGCGGCGATTATTCCTATTTGTGGCGGCGGTATGTATTGGAATGCAGGGCGTTTAATTCATATGGGCGTGTGGGCATTTCACGGTGAAGAAGATATAACCGTTTTCCCCCAAGAAAGCAAAAAGATGGTGGATGTGATCAATGCAAACGGCGGTAACGCAAAATTGACAATTTATGAAAAGACTTCGCACGACGCATGGACGAAGACGTTTGAAAATAAAGAGGTTTGGGAGTGGTTGTTGGCGCATAAGTCAAAATATCAAGAAACAAAAAGTGTCTACGATAATGTAAAAGATTTTGGCTAAGATTACATAATTAAGGATAACACTGTTTCCATATAATCCAACTCCGTAGATGGTCAAAGGTGTGGTCAAACGCAGTATTTTGCGAAGACCACACCTTTATTTTTTTCAAAACGACGTACCCATGTACGAGTTTATTCTTTTAGGGTTAGTAAAAGAGTATTTAATTTCAGTTGATTACAATTTGTAAACAACTGATTTTTTTGTTGCTGTTTTCAGTTGTCCACAAATTGAAGACAAC
>JAZOPT010000063.1:0-2899 GCA_045655725.1 Candidatus Scatosoma sp. | reverse complement strand
CCAGCATTCAAAAGCCAATCTTCAAGCGAACCAAGATTATCTTTATCCATACCCGCAATCCAATCGTTCAACGAACCGTTATTATCGCTCGATTCCGTATAAGGCAAAGATAAAACAAGCAATCTTTCCAATTGTGCTTCGGTATAGCCGTAATCCTTATCGTTGTAAGCCATATACGCTACTTGCGCAATCGAACGCTCATTGTCGTTCCCGCTTGCAAAAATTTTCTTTTGCGTGCCGTCTGCAAAGGTAACCTTTACAAAAGCCCTGCCCTCAAATTTTGTATTCAACTGCTCGTCGGGTACTTTCGTCATAACCCCTGCAAGCGTCCAAGTATTGCCGCCGTTACCGAAGTTTTCTTTCGGAATATTGATTGTCAACGAACCCGTTATTGCCGTCGATTTTACCGTAATCCCATAGCTTACGTTGCTTGCGCCTACTGCGCTTTCCAATGCCGTTAACGAAGTTTTGTCAACGTCCGCTATCCAACGGATAGAATTTTCATAATCGCTTGCAATACGCACGGAAGCGCCAACGCGCATATCCATATCCAACGTAATTGCCGTCAACGTAATATCCGAAGTAACATTATCAATGCTATATCCTGCGGGATAAGCCTTGCCGTTATATTCCCAACCAACGAAAATTTCGCCGTCAACCGTTCTTTCGGGAAGCACAAAACTACCGTTTTCCGCTACAAACGTAGTTTCCGTTTCGCCGTTTACGTTCAAGTTTACAGCATAACCGCTTTCCGTTTTGAAAGGAACTACAAACACACCTTCGCCCGACGACATATTCAAGCTCAACGTATTTCCGCTTAATGTTTGATCGGTATAACCCGTACCGCGGTAAACACGTACCTTATCCGTACCCAAATCAAACGTCATCGTAACCGTAGAAGCGTTGTTTCTCGACGTATCGTTTGCATTTGCAAGAAAATATCCGTTGTAACCCATATCATCTTCAAAACAACCGACAAGCGTCGTTTCGGTAGACGTTACAGACTGCAAATTGTCCTTTGTTAAATATGCCTTTTGCGTAGCCGAATAGCTGTTTGCATAAGCAATTTCGTTGGCGAACAAGCTGTTAGACAAATACGAATACCCGTCAATATTTTTATTGTTCCCCGTAGCCAATCTATCGTACGTCGTGCCTTTGGAAATGATAACGCCGTTCCAATCGAATTGCATATACGCTTCGTCCATTGCGTCAACGTTCTTGATTGCATTTTGTACGTAGGTATAATTTGCCGTAGGCGTACCGTCTTGCTTTACCATTGCTTCAGACATAAATCCGCCGTTAGGCGTTTCATAGCAGAAGTTGATAAGTTGTTTTGCGCCAAACGCCATTGAAATGCTGTATTGCATATCCGCGTCTGCTTGACCTGCCAAATTGCGGTAAGTATCTCCCGACGTTTCCGCATCCATCGTTTGCACGTAATAGCTTACGTCCGCGCCACGGCTTTTTGCTTTTACTGCAATGGTTGCCAAGTCCGCTAAATAGCTTTGACGAATATAGTTCGTACTTCCGCTATGGCACAAAGGATAGCTATCTATCCCTAAAACCTTTTGTCCCGAAAGATTATCCAAAACCGTAGCCGCGTAATATTCAACGAGATTGATAAACTCTTGATACGTTGCAAAGCCATCATAATACGAAGGCATAAGATTTACAAAAAACTGTTTTCCGGCAAATGCACCTTCAAATGCTTCGATATACGATGCGATTGTGTCAATATCACTCGTTTGTGTGGGTTCATCCCAAAAATCCGTGCCGATAACGCAATCACGATTCCAACCGCTTACATACATACCGAGCGCGTCCGACCAATACCCCATTGCGTCGGGATTTGAACACTTATTCGCATCAAGCAATATTTTCATTCCATTTTGGTCGAAATTATTAAAGATGTCTCCAAGCCCCGCCCAGTTTGTGGCAGTATTATTGCCGTTCAAACAAATAAAATCAAGCCCAGAATTGATAAGCGTTTCCACTTCCGCGGCATTCGTCAAATCGGGGGCATAGTAACCGCCCACCATTAAATTCGCAGTCTCTGCATATTGAGAATAATCTCTAATTACGTAATTCTTGCTTGCCGCATTTGCAGTTTGAGTGCCAATAGACGTTACGCCAGGCGCAACGAAAACCGCAGCAAACGCGATAACAAGCATCTTATTTAATACTTTCTTTTTCATGTTGCGCCTCCTTACCACGTATCTCCGTCGCTTTCCCAATCTCTAAAATCGCCGTCGTTATCTATGATAGAAGATGTTATAACGTCGTCTGCACGATGAAACTCCACCACTCTAACGACAAGCGTTTCATAAGGTCTTTTTTCTTTCATTTTACACCTCGTAATTATACACCTGCGATTTGTTGAAGAATAGAAAGCTGCGTACCCGAATAGTCCCCCGAAGCAATCGCCTTTTCCGCTACTTCTTTAATCGATCTCGTCGTGTCGTTTGCAATCGCATAAATTCTCTTGGTTACGCCGTTGTGATAAGTAATATCTACATAGCCGCGTGCGGAAAATTCTTGCGTGTAATAATCCGAGTTAATATCCGTCAAAACGCCCGTATATTGACTGTTTTCTACTTTCCACGTCTTTGCAACGATGTCAAAGTTTTCCGCAAATCCATCAGCGGAAAGCTCCGTACCGAAAGTGAAGCTATTCTTTGCCCAATATGCAATATTGTTGAAGCCTTCGCTGTCAATATTCGTCGTCCAACGAATACCACTCGTTTCTGCGCTGGAAATGCGGATAGATGCGCCGTCAATCGTCGTAAACTCGCCCCAAAGTGCAATAAAAGCACATCCAGTTGCCGTCGTCGTATATTCACCCGAAGGAAGGAAGGTTTGCGTTAACTCTTCATCAACCATCAAATTCATAACGTAACCA
>JAZOPT010000062.1:0-6463 GCA_045655725.1 Candidatus Scatosoma sp. | reverse complement strand
CTCCTTACCTCACTTAACTGCAACGTAGTAGTTATACGTTTTCGCGTTACCGATATCGTCCAAAACGGTATAGGAAACGGTATACGTGCCTTGCTTTTCAAAGACAACTACGTTATCTTGCACCGTGATCCATTCATGGTTTGGTCCAAACACAACGCAAAATACGTTTGCACCTGCACTCGGCGTTGCCGTAGGCAACGTAAATGCATCGCCGACGCTTGCCGAAGTAATCATTGCGCTATCTATCGACAAATCCACTTCCGCTTGTTGTATCGGCTTGACCACGTACAAATTCACGTTGTTTTCCGCCGATTTCACGTCGTTGGAATCTTTACAACTATAATTGATAGTATATTTACCGTCATTTTGAGGAATGATTATATACGCCTTACTTGCGTCCGCATCTTTAAGGAGCGTATTATCCATCGCGGTTAAGTAGTTTCCTTTTTCATCGCGAACGCTGACAGTTACTTTGCCAACGAATGCCAACACGTCGCCTGCAAACGCTTTGGGTATTTCATATTCTTGCCCCACGTACGCCGTTCCCCCGTAACCTTTTTCGGTTACAATAACAGGCGAACCCGAATCGTTTTTCGTATTAGCCACCGTTTGGTTGCCAATGGTACGCAAATGTATCTTCAATTCTTCTTGCGTTTTCACGCGCATACGAACAAAGACGTAACCGCTCGTAAAGCCGTTAAATTCTTCTCCGCTTTCCGTTTGGAATACATACGTGCCTGCGGTACTCGTACTAGTAAGGTTTACTTTTTTTGTTTTCGGGATATAACGGAACAAAATATCACCGTTTGTATATTCCGCATTATACCGTTCTGCACCACCGTTTACGCTGTATGTATATTTAATCTCTTCTTTCACAAGTCCGCCGTATAAACAAATACGAAGCGTTTGATTTCCATTTTCGGAATCCACAAGGAAAAATTCAAGTTCATCTAAAATTTTCGTTTTATCTTTCACTGTAATTTTGAAAGTAAACCCGTTGGCAAGCACTTTCTTACCAAAAATAAGTGTGCTGTCGCCAACCCCACAAACGGCGTGCACTTCCGTTTTCTTTTCCGTTTTCGTTTCTTCCGTGGGCGATTGAATAGTTGCATTATGCGTTACGAAATATTCCGCATAATCCACGTTGCCTTTGGTAGAATTAAAGTTTGCCACCGCCACTTGTTTTTCAATCGTTGCCACGTTATCCGTGCTTGCACTTCCGATGGCTTCGTATTTTACGCTCAACACATCACCCGTCTGCAAACGCGCGGGATCGGGAAGAAACGCTTTTATATTTTGCACTTCTTCATAAGTACTTTCACCAGGATATTTCACGTACACTTTTACCGCAATTTTTTGCGCAGGATATGCGTAATAATCGGTTGCTTCCACACTCGGCAACGCATTTTCTACACCTGCCGTCAAAATAAGCGGCATAATCGGATCAACCGAGAAAATAGGCTTTTTGTAAGCTACAACTTCTTGCGTATATTTTATCGAGCCAACGTTCCCCACGTAATCGGTTGCCGTATAAGAAATCTCGTAATCCCCGCTCTTTTCAGGAATGAAATACGTTCCCGTTTCGTCGCGGTATAATTTCGCCGTAACATCTTCGTTTTTCGCGTTAATTTTGACCGCGTAATTGCCCACGCCGCCAACCGCGCTATAATCACGAATATACACTTTATTACCCGTCAATTTTTCCGTTTGCTTTTCCTGTAAACAAAGTTCTACGGGGTCTAACGAAGTATCCAAAACAGCCTCTATTGTTTTCAGACATTCCGTTCGATTGCCAAATGCGTCCTGTGCCAAATACACGATGGTATACGTACCCGCAACCTTGGGTATAAACGCGCCGTTTTCTATTTTCACCGACGTTTGCACGGGTTGACCGTAGTTGAATACAACCGCTGTACGCACGTCTACAAAACCGCAAGTGTTATCCGTTGCTACTGCATCAAACACTTTATACGCCTTATTTACCACAGCTTTTGACACCGTTTCAGACGCGTTTACTTTTATTATCGGGGCTTGTAAATCTTCAATTTTTCCGCTCGTGTAATCGTAACCGCCGAATTTGGTAACGAGATAGCTGCCGCAAAGCTGGGGAGGGTTTGAATCTTCCCAAGAAAGTGTCATTCTCTTTCTATGGTCGTATTGTACGGAACAGTACGCTTTCCCATCGGTAAAGCCCGTAAACGCCTTGCCCCACATTTGAATAAAGCTTTCGTCATTGAAGCCCGCAACTTCCACAGGTGCATCATCGCCTGCATACGCGTACAATTTTCTGTTTTGATAATCTAAGCGAAGTTTTAATACTGCATTTTCTACCCCGCCCAAAATATTTTCAGGATTGCCCGTAAAGGTATGCCAAGTGGTAACGCCTAAATTTTCATGCGTCATAAACTCAAACCTACCCGGGAGCGGTAAATATGCTTCTTTGATTGTATCCTTTTCCTTGAACAGACTAGGTGCATTTTCCGCCGTTGCCACGGAAACGAACGTTTTTCTTGCGTTATCGTGCGAATAACAATTAATGATAAGTTTATTATTTACGTCTTCTGTATCCGTTAGCGTAATGATAAAATGGTTGTACTCCATTGTACCTTGAATTCTTGGAATAGCAACGAGCTCGATAAAATTCTCACCTTCTTCTTGTGCCGAAAAATCAATTGCCGAAGAAAACGTGACGTTCGTTCTGGGATAGGAAGTAATCTTCAAGCCTTTAAGCGTGCCGTCAAGGTCGTGTGAGCTCATTTGCACGCTAACGCCCGCCTGATCGTTAAGTACGTCCTCCACCGAAACACCCGCGTTTATGTATTTTTCAAAAACAACGGGCTTATTGTTTATCATTGTTTCATAGCGAATCGTATATTTTCCGAATTCAGACAAAACGATTGCGTTCCCACCTGTCGTTTTTCCGTTTGGAGAAATCACCGTACATTCCGCTTGCTTGCTTTCCTGTCCAAGCGAAATCGTTGCGGGTTGCAAGGTCAACGCCGTACCCGTTTCATATTCATTGTCATACCACACCAACGAAAGCGCGGGCACGTCGTCACGCACTTCAAAGGTATACGATGCGGTTACGTCCGTATTTTCCACGTAGTACGTAAGTGTGTACGTACCTGCTTTTTCAAAGCGGTATTGATAATTTTCGTTTGCGGTAAAATCCGCAACCGTTTGTGTTCCTAATAACAATTTCCCTTGCACGTAGCGCAACACGTCGCTACGGAAAAGTTCATCGTCTGCGCGACAAACAGGCAAATACGTTTCCGTGTTCGTTCCGTAGACCGTACTTTCCATAGCGCATTCTACGTTATACGAAATGGTGGGCGTATCGAACGCTTGCAAATCAAACGCTTCCGTCGCTTGATTGCCCTGCTGGTCGGTCACTTTATAGAATAAATAATACGCGCCTACGCTTTGCGGAGTAAATTCCAAACCGCTTGTATACGCTTGATCGAGCACTACCGTACCCGTAGACGAAATCACGGACACTTGCACCTTTTCCGCGGCAATTTCTCCGTCCGTCAAGTCTACGGCAACGGGCGTAGGAATTGTCCAATCTTCGTCCACCACCGCGTGATATTTTACGTCGGCAAATAACGTCGGTGCAACGGTATCCTTATTTTCAAGGGTAGAAAGATCACAACCGAGCATGGAATGCACAAGCACCCTGCCCGTACCTTGCGTGTTTTTCGTTAGTTCCAGGCGAACGTCGTATTTAGCAAATCCTTGCAAATAGAAATCCACACCACGACCGTCGTTTTCCGCTTTGGAAAAATCCCAAAGTGTTCTGCCGTTGATTTTTACTTGCTTGGTGTTGGGATTAAAATCCACGCGCACGCTTTGCGTGAGATCGACGGCGCTATATACGCCTGCTTTGTTTTTGGTGGAAGTTTTGTTCACCATCGCGCCGTTTTCATAATAAATACCGCATTTTTCTTCGCCGTATTTTACGTAAACGTTTCCTTTCTCTCCACGGCCGTCAAAAACAACCGCAAAGCTTTCTTCACTTTGCGTATCGGTAAACGTAAGGGTATATTGCCAAAGACAATCTTTATCTTCGCCGTCCAAGAACGTAAACTCGCCTGCAAACCTGCCCACGTGTGCTTGTTTGGTTTGCAAGTTTGAACCTACTCCGTGGGGCAAAAATAACGTACCCACGCCGTTTGCGTGCTGATAATTTTCCGTCAAATGATACTTTTCACCGCTAAAATGACTGGTTAAAACGTTTTTTCCCGCCACCATGCCCCAAACGGTGTTTGTTGCCACGAATCCCCCGCCAATCATACAAGCGGCGACAAACGAAGCCATAAATATCATTTTCTTTTTATTGCTTTTTCTCATAATTAACCTTTCAAGCCTCCAACCGTTAAGCTACCGAGCATCTTCTTTTTGAACGCGATAAAGAGCACGAACAAAGGGAGCGCGGTGAGCGTGTCCGCCGCCATTTGCGCGGGGAAAGACGCGTTCAATGCGTTCGTAACGTAGGCAAGTAATCCAACGGAAATTGTAGGACTGTTCGCCCAGAAAATAAGCGGTGTTTGATAATCGTTCCAATAGGTTACGAAATTGAGCACGAGAAGCACGCTGGTCGTCGTGCGGGCAAGCGGCATAATTACGCGCGTCATTACGTACCAATGCGATGCCCCGTCGATATAAGCCGCTTCACTATATCCCATAGGTATCGAAGAATAAATACCATAGAGAATTAAGAAGTGCATGCCCTGGAAACTCAACTGGGTAAAATACACGCCCCAAATCGTCCCGAATAAACCCATTTTTTCAAGTACCATAATAAGGGACGGTGTCGTGCCGACGAACGGTACGATCATACATACGATAACAAGCTGCACGGTAAATTTTGCCGTTTTATATTTTTTATATCTTGCACAAAGATACGCCATAAGCGAAGTTGTATACACCTTGATTACCGTACAACCAACGGCGTATATAAGCGAGTTTTGGAAAAAACCGATAATATTAAATTCTACCATGTCGCCGTTTGCCATAGTGCGTTGAAGCGTCATGTTTTCCCAAGCTTTAAGATAGGAGTCAAACGTAAACTTGGTTGGTAAGCCGAATTTATTATAATAGAAATCGCTTTGCGTCTTAAAAGAGTTGAGCATACCCCAAAATAAAAGGAATAATATCGACAACGCAAACAGGGCAAGCACGATGCCCGTAACGATTATGTATACTAAATCAATAGTTCTTTTTTTCTGTCTCATAGCACCACCTCAAAGCTCTGTTTGCGGACCGAATTTTTCAAGCGCCCAACGCATAAACAACGTAATGGGAATCGCCACTGCGGAGAATACTACACCCATCGCCGCCGCAAAGGGAAATTCTTCAATCATAGATTCCTTACTTGCTGCAATTTTGAAAAGATAATACCCAATCGTATAATCTTCCAATTCCGCGTCTGCCTTAAAGAAGGAATACAAATTCGCTTGGTTGGTGAAAAATCCAACGATACCTACCGTCAAGAACGTCGTAATCGTGGGATAAATGAGCGGTAAACAAATCGCCGAAAATTCCCGCAAGAAAGACGCTCCGTCAAGCTCGGCAGCTTCGATAACCGATTCGTCGATTTGACTCATCGCATTCGTATACATAAGCACGTTCGTACCAAAGCCCATGATGACGCCAAACGCAACGACAAGCGGAAATCTCGTGGCGTCGTTGGTGTAGGCCATAAGATAATATTTCTCGTCGGCAACACCTGTAATGCTTTCCATAAGCGTCGCCATACCTGTATTCATTAAAATATAAAATATAGAAGTCAAAATAACGGGAGATAAAATAGACGGCAAAAATAAAACCGTTCGGAAAAATTCCGTAAAGCGCAGTTTCTTGAACATATAGAACGAGAAAAACAACGCAAAAGGCGTAGTGATAAGCAAACTCACCAAATATACCGTCAAAGAGTTTTTCAGCGCGTACCCAAGCGGCGCTGTGGGCGAAGTAATCTCGGCAAATACGCGTTTGAAATTTGCTGCCCCACCGCCGAAGACGAATTCACCCGTCATTTTATCGTAGGTTTGGAACGCCAATAAAATAGATTGAAAATTTACGAACACGTAAATAATCGCAAACTGTATCATTGGCACAGCCCATAACAAATGGAAAAACCAAAACTCACGCTTGCTTCCGCTTTTTGTACTGCTGTTTTGCTTTTTCGGGAATTTATTGTGAATGGCAACGCTCGCGCTATACAATTTATCTTGTATTTTGCGCGTGAAACTGTTGAGATTCACTTCTTTTTCTACCTTTCTCTTTTTCATTTCGAATTCCTTATTTCGGCAAACGGAAATTTAATTTCCGTTTGCCTTCCTTTTGCTATTATAAACTATAATTTGCCCACGAATCTTCTTTCCACTTATGCAATCCGTTGAAATAATCAACTACGGTCAAGTTGCTATCGCCGTGGAAATCATAAATCGGATTTTTATATGCT
>JAZOPT010000061.1:0-84295 GCA_045655725.1 Candidatus Scatosoma sp. | reverse complement strand
TGTGTCCGTTACCGCCTAACGGCGGCTCTTGACAGAGGGTCGCAAGGCTGCGCGCCTTGCATGGCGCAAGGGACAACGTCCCTTGACCCGCGTAGGGGGCGAAGGGGAGCTTTCAAAAAACCAACAAAAAAAGCAGGTATGCGTTGTTCAACGCATACCTGCTTGCCTATTTTGATATAAAACTCTTATTTTTTCAGTTCCAAAGTGCGCTTGTACGCCGCCGCTACCGCGTCCATTGCCGCCGAACGCAAGCCCGCCTTTTCCAAAGCATGAACGCCCGCAATCGTCGTGCCGCCGGGGGAGCATACCGCGTCCTTTAAGTCGGCGGGATGACCGTATTCTAATAACATTTTTCCCGCACCCAAAATGGTTTGCGCGGCATATATCGCCGCTTTGTCGCGGGGAACGCCACACTCTACCGCTCCGTCTGCCAACGCTTCCGCAAACGCATACACAAACGCAGGTCCGCATCCCGATAACGCGCTCGCCGCGTCTATTTTGTCTTCGGGCAGCTTGTCCAAAACACCCGCTTTGGCAAAGCTGTTTCTAAACAATTCTTCGTCCGTAGCCGAAACGCCCAACGTATCGTATAACAGCATTCCCTCGCCTACGAGCGCAGGGGTGTTGGGCATGATACGAATAACGGGTAAGTTCGCGCCGATAAACGAACGGATTGCCGCAATGGATAACCCCGCCGCCATCGTGATTACTACCACGTCGTCGCGTGCTTTCAGTTCTTCTGCAAATTGAGCTACCGTTTGCTGCATTACCTGCGGCTTTACGCCCAAAACGACAAACTTGCATTGCTTTGCAATGTCCTTTGCCGATAAAACGCTTGCCCCGCATTCGTTGGCAAACGCTTGCGCCTTTTCTACGCAGTAGTCGTTTGCCGCAATCTGCGCTCCGTCAACCGATTTCGCCGCCGCGCGCGCCAACGCGCCGCCCATGTTTCCGCAACCGATAAATCCAAGTACGTATTGCATAATTTTTTTCTCCTTATTTAGCCAACACAATATAATCCTAACCCGATTTTGAGTGGCGGATATGACCGTTCCCGCGCACGATATATTTATAGGAAGTAAGCTCCTCCAAACCCATAGGCCCGCGTGCGTGCAGTTTTTGCGTGGAAATGCCTATCTCACAGCCCTTGCCAAACTCGCCGCCGTCCGTAAAGCGCGTGGAAGCGTTGATATACACCGCCGCGCTATCTACGTACAACGCAAATTTCTCCGCCGTTTCCGCGTTGCGGGAAACGATACAGTCGCTGTGCCCCGTCGAATGTGCGGATACGTGCGCGATTGCCTCGTCTGCACTTACCACCACCTTTACAGCGAGAATATAATTCAAAAATTCCGTGTCGAAATCCTGTTCGCTTGCGGGAACGCCGTCTATCCATTTGCCTGCCGCCTCATCGACACGAAGCTCCACAGGCGTAACGCCCGCCGCAATACGGCTGTCCACCAGCCGCGTTTTAAGTAAAGGCAAAAATTTCTCCGCAATCTCCGCATGAACCAAGCACACCTCTTCGGCATTGCATACGGACGGACGGGAGGTTTTCGCGTTTTCGATGATGTCTAACGCCTTGGAAAAATCGGCGTCCTTATCCACGTACACGTGGCAGATTCCCGTTCCCGTTTCAATGCACGGCACTTTCGCGTTCTCCACACAAGAACGGATAAGTCCTGCACCCCCGCGGGGGATCAAAGCGTCCACGTACCCAACCGCCGTCATCAAATCGGTGGCACTTTGGCGAGAGGTGTCGTCGGGCAGATTGATAAAATCGGGGTTGATACCGATATCCTCCAACACGCTGCGAAGCACGCCGACAATCGCCGCAGACGAATGATACGCGTCCTTGCCGCCTCGTAAAATACATACGTTTCCGCTCTTGAAGCACAGAGCCGCCGCGTCCGAGGTAACGTTGGGTCGGCTTTCGTAAATGATGCCGATAACCCCCAAGGGCACGCGCACCTTCTCCACGGACAAGCCGTTGGGAAGTATATTCTTTTCAAGCGAAACGCCCACAGGGTCGGGCAGAGCCGCTACCTCGCGTATGCCTTTCGCCATATCCGCAATACGCTTTTCGCTTAAACGCAGTCTGTCCAGCATCACGTCGGGCAGAACGCCCGTTGCGTTTTTCACGTCCGTTTCGTTTGCCGCAAGAATTTCCGCCGCGTGCTCTTCCAGAGCGTCCGCCATGCACAAAAGCGCGGCGTTTTTCACGTCCGTCGTCAAGCTTGCCGCTTCCCGCGCCGCTGATTTCGCGGCTTTGAGTATCTCCTGCATACTTCTCATAAACGCACCTCTTTTGGTAGTATATAATAGCGGTATATCAGCGGGGCAAAGGGGTTATTTCGCTAAAAACCGAGTATAATTGCCCTGCTTTCCCGCCACGATATCGTATAAAATTTCGGGGTTTTCGCCGTTGGCGATCACCGTTTCGCAGCCCGACTCTGCACAAATGCAGGCGGCTTTCAATTTGGTTTTCATACCGCCCGTGCCAAGCGCAGACCCTGCTCCGCCCGCCAACGCCAAAGTTTCTTCCGTGATAGAGGCAACCTCTTTGATAAGCGTTGCGTTCGCGTCCTTGTGCGGGTCGGCGGAATACAAACCGTCCACGTCCGATAAGATGACCAGTAAATCCGCTTTCACCGACGCGGCAACCAACGCCGACAGAGTGTCGTTGTCGCCCACCTTGATTTCCTCGGTGGCAATGGTATCGTTTTCGTTGATAACGGGTAGCGCGCCAAGTTGTAATAAACGGTTGAGCGTGTTATTGAAATTTTCGTGGCGGTCGTCCGCAGAAAAGTCCGAACCGGTCAATAAAATTTGCGCCACCGTGTGGTTGTATTCGGTAAACAGTCTGTCGTAGGTGTACATCAGCTCGCACTGACCCACCGCCGCCGCGGCTTGCTTGGTAGGGATATCCGTCGGCTTCTCCTTTAACGCCAGCTTCCCAACGCCCATGCCGATAGCCCCCGACGAAACCAAAATGACTTCGTTTCCCGCATTCTTCAAATCGCTGATGACACGGCACAGCTCGCCCGTCAAACGGATATTCAATCTGCCCGTTGCGTGCGCCAACGTGGACGTGCCTACCTTTATTACCACTCTCATCGGTATCTCTATTCCTTTTCCTGATTGGCTAATGCAATATAACTCCAACACGATTTTGCGTGGCGAATTACATTGGATTGGCTATTAAATATAGTATAATCCATTTTTTCACCTTTGTCAAGCGCACGCACCCTACGCGCAACGGAAATTAGACGGAAATTAGACGGAATTAGACGGAAATTAGATAGTAATTGATAGGAATTTAAGCGTTTCGTCCGCTGCCGATTACACCCGAGCCACGGAACGCGCGGGCTGGCGGGCGATTAAATGCCGTAAAATCAAAGATAGGTCGTCATCGTTCCGCTCGTTGAGCACGCGAAAATCGCGAAAGGCAAGGGCGATTTCCTGCTTAACGCCGTTTAGGCGTTCAAATTCGCCGTACATAGGGTTTTGTAAGCCCGTATAAGAACAGATAAGCGTTCCCAAAGAGCCCTTGGGCAAGCCCTCGCGCGCGTGCGCGTCCGTTGTTAGAATAATCAAGTCGAATTCTTCTGCCAAGCGGTTGTCGTTGTATTTGTTTTTCATAGCTCCCTCCCATAACAGCATGGTAAATATTTGTAAAAAAATACCATTGTTTTTTGCTTTGTTTTTTGAAAAGCGCAAGCATTATAACACGCTTTTGAAAAAATGCAAGAGACTTCTGCCACTTTTTTTTGGTATTATTCAAAAAATTTCTTGAAAAACTGTTTACAATCGATTTTTTTTATGATATAATGGTAAGCGGTGGAGAAAGGGAAACTTTTCTAAACAAGGAATAAAATCCCTCAAACCGCACAAAACAAAAAAAAGAAAAAATAAAACTTTTAAGGAGATACACTATGACTAACAACAAGAAAGTGCTTCAATTCGTAGCAGACTGTCAGGCATTTGCTCAGCCCGACAAAGTGGTTTGGATTGACGGTAGCGACGCGCAGAGAGACGCTTTGAGAGAAGAGGCTTGCGCAACGGGCGAAATTATCAAGCTTAATCAGGAATTGCTTCCCGATTGCTACTATCACAGAACGGCTGAAAACGACGTTGCACGTGTAGAAGACAGAACGTTTATTTGCTGTGAAAACGAAGAGGACGCGCTTCCTCATTCCATCGTTAAATGGAAAGCACCCAAAGAAGCGTATGCAATGGTAAACGAGATTGCAAAGGGCGCATACAAGGGCAGAACGATGTACGTTATTCCCTATTCGATGGGCGTTGTAGGCTCGCCTTTCTCCAAAATCGGTATCGAAGTTACCGGCTCTATTTACGTTGTTCTCAACATGATGATCATGACGAGAGTAGGCAAAATGTGCTTGGATCAGCTTGGCGTTGACGGCGATTTCGTTAAGGGCTTCCACGCAAAATGCGACGTAAATCCCGAAAAGAGATATATCATGCACTTCCCCGAAGACAACACCATTATTTCGGTGAACTCCGCATACGGCGGCAACGTTCTTTTGGGTAAAAAGTGCTTCGCACTTCGTATCGCTACCAACCTTGGTAAGAAAGAGGGCTGGATGGCAGAACACATGCTTATCCTCGGCGTAAAGCGTCCTCAGGATAAGGAAATGAAATACGTTGCGGCTGCGTTCCCTTCCGCTTGCGGTAAAACCAACCTCGCAATGTTGATTCCTCCCAAGCAGTATCTTGACGCTGGCTACGAAGTACAGTGCGTAGGCGACGATATCGCATGGATTCGCGTAGGCGAAGACGGCAGACTTTGGGCTTGTAACCCCGAAAACGGTTTCTTCGGCGTTGCGCCCGGTACCAACGAAAAATCCAACCCCAACGCGCTTGCATCTACGCGTAAGGGCACGATTTTCACCAACGTTGCGCTCAATCCCAAAGACAACACCGTTTGGTGGGAAAAATTGACGAAGCAAGCTCCCGCAGAACTTATCGACTGGACGGGTAAGCCTTGGACGCCCGATTGCGGACGTAACGCGGCGCACCCCAACTCCCGTTTCACTGCACCCGCAGAAAACTGCCCTTGCATTTCGCCTGCATTCAATTCGAAAGAAGGTGTGCCTCTTTCCGCAATCATCTTCGGCGGCAGAAGAGCAACCACCACTCCGCTTGTATATCAATCGAGAGATTGGAACCACGGTACGTTCGTTGGTACGATCATGTCGTCCGAAACGACGGCTGCTGCTACGGGCGCAGTTGGCGTACTCCGTCACGACCCGATGGCAATGAAGCCTTTCATGGGCTATTCGGTAGATAAATACTTCCAGCACTGGATTGACATGGGTGCGAAGGTAGAAGAAAGCAAGCAACCCAAGATCTTCAACGTAAACTGGTTCCGTCAGGACGAAAACGGCAACTTCATGTGGCCCGGTTTCGGCGACAACATGCGCGTACTCGACTGGATTTTGGACCGTTGCGAAGGCAAAGTGGAAGCGCAAGAAACGGCAATCGGCTACCTGCCTTATGCGAAAGACATCAACATCGAAAACTGCGACATCGACGCGGCAACGCTTGAAAAGTTGCTTGTAGTTGACAAAGCACGTTGGGCTGCGGAAGCAGAAGAAATCACGACGTACTATGCAGAAAACTTCGGCGACAAGATGCCCAAAGAAATCATGGCTAACCTTGAAATCTTGAAAAAGAACTGCGCTGAATAATCCAACGTAAAACCAAAAATCCCGTAGCGGTCAGCTGCGGGATTTTTTTCATGCAAAAATTCGCTAATTTTTGAAAAATGTAATATACTGATAGAGGTTAAATAGTGAAAAACTGAAAGAATACAACAAAAAATCGAAAGAAACTCACAAAAACAAACAAAAATAAAAAGTAAGAAGCAAACCGTTGCGTTTTTCGCCTTAGATGCGTATAATGGAAAAAGATAGCAACAAAAACAAGGAGAACGTATGTACAAAACAACCGATTTATTTGATTTAACACACACGCTGGCGGGCGAATACCTGCAACAGTTCGTGTATCCGTGGGAGGCGTTGAGCGGACTCAAAGCCTTTATCGAAAAAACGGGCGAAGGCTTGGATAAGGAAGAGTATAACGAGGTTTCACCCAAGGTATGGGTGCATAAAACGGCGAAAATTGCTCCGACAGCGAGCCTTGGCGCGCCGTGCATTATCGGCGCGCAAACAGAGGTGCGCCATTGTGCCTTTGTCCGCGGCAGCGCGCTGGTGGGCGAGGGCTGCGTGGTGGGGAACTCTGCCGAGCTGAAAAACGTTATTCTGTTTGATAACGTGCAAACGCCTCACTATAATTACGTAGGGGATAGCATTTTGGGATATAAATCGCACTTGGGCGCAGGAGCGGTTACCTCTAACGTGAAGTCGGATAAAACGCCGGTAACGGTAAAGAACGGCGAAGAACAAATTCCGACAGGCTTGAAAAAAATGGGCGCAATGGTAGGCGACTGTGTGGAAGTGGGCTGTAATAGCGTGCTTAACCCTGGAACGGTCATCGGCAGGAATAGCAACGTGTATCCGCTCTCTTGCGTACGTGGTACGGTGCGGGAAAACAGTATTTATAAAAACGCGCAAACGGTTGTGGAAAAACAGAAAATATAAGGAACGGTATAAAAGTATATGGGTAAATATTTTGGAACGGACGGATTCCGCGGCGAAGCCAACGTAGCGGTAACGGCAGAACACGCGTTTAAGATAGGTCGGTTTTTGGGCTGGTATCTCAACGAAAAAACCAAACGCGAGCGGGGCGAGCGTGCGAAAATTGTCATTGGCAAGGACACAAGGCGTTCGGGGTATATGTTTGGATACGCGTTAGCGGGCGGAATCGTATCTTCGGGCGCAGACGCGTATCTGTTGCACGTAACCACCACTCCGTCGGTGGCGTACGTTGTGCGCTTGGACGGGTTTGATTGCGGTATTATGATATCGGCAAGCCATAACCCCTTTTACGATAACGGCATTAAGCTGTTCAATAGCGCGGGGGAGAAAATGGACGAAGAAACGATAGAGAAGATAGAGGCGTATTTAGACGACCCCACAGCCGAGCTTCCGTACGCCACCCAAGCGGACATCGGCAGAACGGTAGATTTCGTTGCGGGCAGAAATCGTTACGTTGGGTATCTCATTTCCCTTGGCTTGTATAGCTTTAAGGGAATCAAGGTGGGCTTGGACGCGGCGAACGGCAGTGCGTGGAATATCGCCAAAAGCGTATTCGACGCTCTGGGAGCAACCACCTATCTCATGGGCGCAGACCCCGACGGCGTCAACGTAAACAAAGGGGTTGGCTCTACGCATATCGAGGCGTTGCAGGCGTTTGTCAAGGAAAAGGGCTTGGACGTGGGTTTTGCGTACGACGGCGATGCGGACAGATGTCTTTGCGTGGACGAAAACGGCGCGCTTGTCGATGGCGACCAAATCATTTATTTATATGCTCGGTATATGAAAGAGCGAGGCAAGCTTGTGGGCAATACGGTGGTTACGACGATTATGTCCAACTACGGCTTGTATAAGGCTTTGGACGAACTGGGTATTGCCTATGAAAAGACGGCGGTAGGGGATAAATACGTGTACGAACGTATGGCGGAAAAGGGGTATATATTGGGCGGCGAGCAGTCGGGGCATATTATTTTTTCCAAGTACGCCACGACGGGCGACGGTATTTTGACGAGTTTGAAGGTAATGCAAGCGATGATAGACAAAAAAATGCCCCTGTCCAAATTGGCGGGGCAAATGAAGGTATATCCGCAGGTACTCAAAAACGTGCGGGTCAAGGACAAAGCGGCGGCTCGTGCGGACGAGGGAGTACAGGCGGCGGTGCGGAAAGCGGAGCAGCGCTTGCAGGGCACGGGCAGAATTTTGGTTCGCGAATCGGGAACAGAGCCTGTTATCCGCGTCATGGCGGAAGCGGAGGAACAAAGCGTATGCGCCGAATGTGTAGATAGCGTGGTAAAAGCCTTGCAAGCAAGCGGACATACGGTAGAATAAAAACGATAACCGCCTTGGAAACTTGCGCTTCCAAGGCGGTTACCTATATGATAAGGGGGAAAATGATGAGCGAATTTTTACGTTTCGGTTTCCTCAACCGATTTACAAGTATATTTTATCATGACTTTCCCAAAATGTAAAGAAAATAAATAAAAATTTTTCAAAATTCTAAAAAGCAATATAATGTTGCAAAAAATGTTACTTTTTCACATTTTTACACAATTTCACATAATTCTGCATAATGCGCAGCATAACACGACGGAGGCAAGATAGGAAGCCACGGCAATCACAAGCGCAAGTGGTAGCTTTTTTCGCTTCAAGCCCGCAAAATATACCGCTCCGATATAAAAAATGGTCTCCGAGCTTCCGTACGCCACGCACGCACACCTCGCCGCATAGCTGTCCACGCCGTATTTGGTAAGGATCTCCGATAAAACGGCAAGCGCGCCCCCGCCCGATAACGGTTTGACGATAAGCAACGGTGCAATTTCGTTGGGAATCCCCGTAAATGAAAATAGCGGGGAAAGAAGCTGGGCAAGCTTTCCCTCTAATCCGCTTACCTCAAACAGCTTGGAAAGCACCGTTACCGTGGCGATATACGGAAAGACGGAAACCACCAAAGGTATCGCTCCCTTTACCCCCTCCGCAAAACAATCGAACAGCTTCACTTTCTTAA
Source organism: Candidatus Scatosoma sp. (assembly GCA_045655725.1). Lineage (GTDB taxonomy): Bacteria > Bacillota > Clostridia > Christensenellales > Borkfalkiaceae > Scatosoma. Next base: position 75,610 of record JAZOPT010000061.1, on the reverse strand, counting down.
ACAGAGCATACGCAAACGACAGTAAAAAGATAACGGGTATCAACAGAGCAAAAAAGTATTTCATCTTATACCTGCTCCCCTGTTTTTACGTTTTTTGCTCGAAAAAACACTCGTTTTTTACCTCTTGGCAGCCCTTTTGGGGCTGTCTGCTTTTTAGGCGGGATAAGCAAACGGGTAAGAACCATGGCAAGTGCGGTGGAAAACACGGTGGTAAGAAGCGTGGGGAAAATAATGTCCGTAGGGGAAACGCTCCCAAGCGCAACGCGCACGCCCACGATAGAAGTGGGGATAAGCTGAATGGACGTTGCGTTGATGACGAATAGCATGGCAGAGGAGTACTCCGCATTTTCCGATTTGTCCAAAAGCTGCGCCGCTCGCATTCCGTAGGGGGTGGCTGCTCCTGAAATGCCCAACAGGTTGACGGATAAATTCATACACACGGCGTCCAGCGTTTCCTTATCGTCCGTTTTGAATACCCGTGAGGCGGCGGGGTATAACAGCTTGGACACGGAACGGGAAATTCCGCTTTGCTTCCATACCTCCATAAGCCCCAGCCACACGGCGTACGTGGAAACGAGCGACAGGCACAGGCTTGCACTTTTGCTTGTGCCCTCCAACAGAGTGGAAAGAAAGGCTTCGGGGTTAAAAAGCAGCAATAAAAGGTTGGCGAGGATAAACACCGTGGCGAAAATAACGTTCATAGCTTACTATATGCCCGCTTTGCCTTTGAGTATGCGAAATAGTTCCGCAAAAGGTAAAAATAGGCGTTTTGCGGCGGTGGATAGGGGGAAATGCGGGCGAAATATTGTCAAACACGGCAAAAACATTTTACTTTTTCTTAGAAAAAGTATATAATGGGAGAGATAGAGAGAAAAAAGGAGCAGGGTCATGGCAAAAAAACCTTACTACATTACGACGGCAATCGCCTATACGTCGGGCAAGCCGCACATCGGCAATACGTACGAAGCGGTGCTTGCGGACGCCATTGCGCGCTTTAAGCGCAAACAGGGCTATGACGTGTTCTTCCAAACGGGAACGGACGAACACGGTCAAAAAATTCAGGAAAAGGCGCAGGCGGCGGGCGTATCCCCGCAGGCGTTTGTGGACGGCGTAGCCAAAGAAATCAAAGACATTTGGGATTTGGTAGGCACGTCGTACGATAAATTTATGCGCACAACGGATAGCAACCACGTAAAACAGGTGTCCAAAATTTTCAAAAAATTCTACGATCAAGGGGATATTTACAAGGGCTATTACGAGGGAATGTATTGCACTCCTTGCGAATCGTTTTGGACGGAGAGTCAGCTTGTCGACGGGAAGTGCCCCGATTGCGGCAGAGAAGTAAAGCCCGCCAAGGAAGAAGCGTACTTCTTCAAAATGGGCAAATATGCGGACAGACTGATAGAGCATATCAATTCTCATCCCGAGTTTATTCAACCCGTTTCGCGTAAAAACGAAATGATGAATAACTTCCTTTTGAAGGGCTTGCAGGATTTGTGCGTTTCCCGCGTTACCTTTACGTGGGGCGTGCCCGTAGAATTTGACGAAAAGCACGTGGTGTACGTATGGCTGGACGCTTTAACCAACTATATCACGGGTATCGGCTACGACGCAGACGGCAATCACAGCGAAAGCTACAAAAAATATTGGCCCGCCGATTTGCACTTGATAGGTAAGGATATTTTGCGCTTCCATACCATTTATTGGCCCATTTTCCTCATGGCTCTTGGCGAGCCTTTGCCCAAGCAGGTATTCGGTCATCCTTGGCTGTTGATGGGCGACGGGAAGATGAGTAAATCCAAGGGCAACGTAATTTACGCGGACGATTTGGCTCGGCTGTTCGGCGTCGACGCGGTGCGCTATTTCGTGTTGCATGAAATGCCCTTTGATAACGACGGTCAAATCACGTGGGAGCTGGTGGCAGAACGCTTCAATACCGACCTTGCCAACGTGCTTGGCAACCTCGTCAGCCGTACGGTGGCGATGATAGAAAAATATTTCGGCGGCAGCGTTGTGAAATCTTTGCCCGCCAACGAACAAGACCCCGACGCAGAATTTAAGTCGCAAGCGACGGCGACGGTGAAAAAGGTGATAGCCAAAGCGGACGAGCTTCGTATCGCAGACGCCATTTCGGAAATTTTCACGCTGCTTCGCCGCGCGAATAAATATATCGACGAAACGATGCCTTGGGCGCTTGCCAAAGACGAGGCGCAAAAGCTCCGTTTGAACGACGTGTTGTACAACCTTGCGGAAACGATACAAATCTGCGCTTCCCTTTTGGACAGCTTTATGCCCGACACGGCGGCGAAAATGCTCGCGGCAATGGGTGGAAAGGCAAGAACGTTGGAAGAATGCGAAACGTTTGGGCTTTGCGACAGCGTAACGGTGCAAAAAACCGCTCCTCTGTTCGCCCGTATCGATTTTAAGGCGTTAGAGCCTGAAATTGAAGAAATCCGCGCGGCACAGATCGCGGAAGCCAACGCCGCTAACGCAGCAAACGCCAACGTATCTGCCGATAGTTCTGCTCCCGCTGTGGACGAGAATAAAAAAGCGGAGATAACCTTTGAGGACTTTGAAAAAATAGAGCTTCGCGTAGGCGAAATTATTGCGTGCGAGGCAGTGCCTAAGTCGAATAAGCTGCTGAAAGAGACGGTACGCTTCGGCAGTGAAACCCGGACAATTGTTTCGGGAATCGCCAAGCACTACAAGCCCGAAGAAATGGTGGGCAAAAAGGTAGTGTTCGTTACCAATCTGGCGCCCAGAAAGGTGTGCGGCATTGTATCCGAGGGTATGATTTTGGCAGCGGAGGACGAAAACGGAACGCTGTCTTTGGTCTGCCCCGATAAGGATATCCAAAGCGGCGCAAGCTTGGGCTAAACCGCGGCAAAGAGGACAAAGGAAGCAAAAGGAGCAACCATGTATATCGACGTACATTGTCATTTAACGGGCGGCGATTACGAGTCCGTCGGCGGCGTAGCGGCGGTGGTAGAGCGCGCTAAGCAGGCGGGCGTGGAACGTATGATTTGTTCGGGCTGCGATTTAGACTGTTCTTTTGAGGGAGCGGCAATCGCAAGGCAATACGAAAACGTGTATTTTTGCACGGGATTTCATCCCGCTGAATTAAAAAAATATAAAGAGGGTGATTTGGACAGGCTGGAAAGTCTTTGTTCCGACCCCAAATGCGTTGCCGTGGGAGAAATCGGGTTGGATTATCACTATGAGGACAACCCGCCCAAGGAAGTGCAACGCGAATTGTTTATCAAGCAGCTGGAAATGGCATATCGCAACGGCTTGCCCGTTGTCATACACAGTAGAGACGCGGCAGGGGAAACGTTAGAGCTTTTACAGCAACACCAAACGCTTTTGAAATACGGAGCTTTATTGCATTGCTATTCGTATTCGCCCGAAATGGCGGAGCGGTTTGGCGCAATGGGCATGTATTTTTCCTTTGGCGGTCCGTCCACCTTCAAAAACGCGAGAAAGGTGTTGGAGAGCGTTCAACGCATACCTGCTACCCGTATTTTATCGGAAACGGACTGTCCGTTTCTTACTCCCGAGCCGCATCGCGGGCAATTTCCCAACGAGCCGAGACACATTCCGCATATCACGGCGCGGCTTGCGCAGTTAAAGGGAATGGACGAAGCAGAAATGCAAAAACAGATATACGAAAACGCCAAACGGCTGTTTTTCAAGCTTCAATAAAGCAGAGCTAAAAACATAGAAAGCAAGGTATATAGCAATGGAAGAAAACAAAAACGTAACGCAAAATTTCAATCCGCAGGGCGTGGGCAATAACGCAAATAACGCAAATAACCTTGGCGGCGGTAACGGAAATAACGGAAATAACGGTGGCAACGGTGGCAGACGCCGTCGCCGTAAGAAGAAAAAGGGGAACGGCGGTAACGGAAATAACGCACAGCAGCAAAACGCGCAAAATACGCAGGCGGTGCAAAATGCGCAAAAGCAGCAGTCTGCGCCGCAAAACGGTCAGAACGCCCAAAACAACCAAAATGCTCAAAAGCAGAACGGGAACAATAAGCAGGGCAAAAACCAGAACAAGCAGAACAAGCAAAACCAAAATAAGGGTCAAAATAAGCAAAACAATCAAGGCAACCAAAGCAAGCAAGCGGACGAAAACCGCAAGGACACGTACGCATACGTTTTGGACGGCAATTTGTATATCAATCTTACCAACAAATGCTCTAACGGCTGTGATTTTTGCGTTCGGAACGAGCGGGTGAGCTATTACGGCAACTATTTATGGCTTCGCCACGGCGAGCCCACGCCCGAAAAGGTGATTGCGCAAGTGAACGGCTTGGGGGATATCACTCGTTTTAAGGAAGCTGTTTTCTGCGGTTTCGGCGAGCCTACCTACCGCGTAGCGGAAATGGTGGCGCTTTGCGATTATTTCCATAGCAAGGGACTTTCCACTCGTTTGAATACCAACGGTCAGGGGAATTTGATTAACAAGCGGGATATCGTTCCCGACTTAAAGGGAAAAATCGACCTTGTCAACGTATCGTTAAACGCTTCGTGCGTGGAGAAATACCAACCCATTTGCCGTTCGCAATTTGGCGAGAGCGGGTTTGAAGCGTTGATAGAATTTGCCAAGCTTTGCAAGCGCAACGGCGTGAATTGCCGCTTCTCCATTGTCGATTGTATCGGGGAAGAGGAAGTAGAGGCTTGCAAGCGGCTTGCGGAGAGCGTACGTATCCCCTTGTATATAAGAAGCTATATCACGGACAGCGGCGAGTAAATATGAGCGAACTCAAAGACATCTTACAAAAGCACGGATTTTCTTTCAAGAAGCAGTTCGGGCAAAACTTTCTTTCGGACACCAATCTGCTTTCCTCTATTGTAGAGGCGGCAGGGGTAGATGAAACCAAAACGGTGGTGGAAATCGGTTGCGGAGCAGGCACGCTTACCCGTGCGCTTGCACAGCGCGCAAAAAAAGTATATGCTTTCGATATCGATAAAACGCTGCAACCCGTGCTGGCGGAAACGTTGGCGGGCTTGGAAAACGTGGAGGTCATCTTCCGCGACTTCAACAAAATAGATTTGCCCGCTTTTGAAGCGGAAATCGGCGAATATATCGTCGTGGCAAATCTGCCTTATTATATCACCACTCCGCTTGTTACCCGCTTTTTAGAAGAGAGCGAAAAGGTGCAAGGTCTTTCCATTATGGTACAGGAAGAGGTTGCCGAACGGTTTTGCGCCAAAGAGGACACGCCTCAATACGGTTCTATCACGGCGGCGATTGCGCTCAAAGGGGAAGCGAAGATAGTCAAGCGTGTTTCCCGTACGATGTTCATGCCCCGCCCGAACGTAGATTCAGCGGTGGTGCGTATCCATTTTCAGCGTGGCAGAATAGCGGTAAAAAGCGAAAAGGCGTATCGGCAAACGGTAAAGTGTGCGTTTTTGAACAGGCGTAAAACCTTGGAGAACAATCTTGTCAACTTCTTCAAACTGACGCGAGAACAGGCAAAAGCGGTGCTTTCCCAAGCGGAAATAGACGAGAAAGCGCGGGGAGAAACGCTTTCGCCCGCGCGGCTTGCCAAGCTTTCCGACGTATTGACGGACGCAGGCGCAATTACGTTGTAAGCCAATGCAATATCCGTCTTGACAAAAGCAGCAAAACGTGCTATAATACCGTTATAAGCGCATAAACATAAAAAGACGGCGAATACGACACCTTAATAAAAGGGAAAAGATTAAAAAACAATTCAAAATAAGCAAAAGAGAAACCGAAGGGGCATATCGATGGCAATTTACGTAGTATTGTTTGTAATGGCAAACATATTCATTTCGTTTGAAGAAAGCGAAACGATTCGCAAATGGACCAAACGCGCAGTAGTTTGCGGCGTGATGGGTCTTTTGTTGTTTTTGACGTTTGCGCTTCGCCACCCCTCCATGGGTATCGATTTACATTACGGGTCAAGTTCGGGATATTTAGCTTCCTATAAAAAGCTTGCGGAAATGTCATGGGAAGAAGTACTTACCCTGGAATCCTATCTCAATTACGAAAAAGGGTACGTGATTTTCAATAAGCTGGTATCCACCTTTTTCGGCAGCGATTATCAAATTTTGCTTATCGCTTGCGCGTTTTGCTCGATTGCTCCCATGGTATATACTATTTACAAAAAGAGTGAAAGCCCCGCGTTTTCCTTTATTTTGTATATGTCGCTCCCCTTTTTCCTGCTGATATTTTCGGGACTTCGTCAATCGATCGCCATTGGCTTGTGCTTCTTGGCGTTCTCGTTTGTGGAAGAGAAAAAGCTGATACCCTTCCTCTTTTGGACGGCGCTTGCCTATACCTTCCATTCCTCGGCGATACTCTTTTTCGTGGTATATCCCGCTTATCATATCAAATTCAGTAGCGGTTGGCGTTGGGCGAGCGCGATAGCGTTACCGCTTTTGTATATTAACGCAGAAGAAATATTCGGATTGTTAAACACGCTGTTCTCGCTGGGCGTTACGTTAGACCCCACCGACGCGATAGAGCTGTTTACGGTATATACGCTCATCTACGCCTTTTGTATCTTTTTCCAAAAGGACGGCGGCGTGCGCAAAAAGGGATACCAAAATATGCTGCTCGCCAAGGACGAAGAGAGCGGTAGGCAACAAGGGTATCTCAATATGTTCTGGATAGCTTGCGCCTGTCAGGCAATGAGCGCGGGGTATAGCTTGGCTTCCCGAATGGGCTTCTATTACAGCGCGGCTTTGCTGTTCTTGTTGCCCTCTGTCATCACGCACATGCCTTTGAAAAATGCGGGCGGGTCGTTTGCGTATTCTATCAATATCAAAAAGCCGCATGCGCTTCCTACGCCCGATTATCTTACGGCGACGCCCGTAGCGGACTTGTATAATACGCGCGTGCTTGGCAGCTTGAAACGGTTTTTGTGCTCGTTGCCGCACCGTGCTCCGTTGAAATATGTTTTGAAAAACAGATTGGTAAAGCGTACGGTAAGCGTGTTCCAAGAGGACTTGCGGGATATTTTATTGCTGTTTATCGTCGGGTGCTTTATGGTGTTCGGACTTATCAACCTCATGACCTCATTTATCTCCATGGCGTATCCTTATAAATTCTTCTGGAAGGTATAAAGGAGGGAAAAAGGCGTGAAAATTGCGGAAATCAACACCTGTCATTACGGCAGTACGGGCAAAATTATGTTGCAGATAGCCGAGTGCGCGAGAAAGCACGGGCACGAGGCAAAAACGTTTTCCCGTCAATGGAAGGGGCAAACGCTGCCAAACGAAGAGCATACCTTTTTCGGCTCGCATTTCGAGCACGGCTTGCACCATGCCGTGGCAAAAATAACGGGTAAAAGCGAATGCTATTCCTTTTTTGGTACGAAATCGCTTGTGAAAGCGTTAAAAAAGTTTCAGCCGGACGTGTTGCATTTGCATAATCTGCACGGATTTTATTTGCATTTGCCCACGCTTTTTAACTATATCAAGAAATATAACGTACGGGTAGTGTGGACGTTGCACGATTGTTGGGCGTTTACGGGACACTGTCCGTATTTTGATATGGCAGAATGCGAAAAATGGCGCAAGGGCTGTCATAACTGTTCACAGTATAAAACGTACCCCGAGAGCGTTTTCGACAACGCCAAAGCGGGGTATCGCCGTAAGCAAAAATGGTTTACGGGCGTAAAGGATATGACGGTGGTAACGCCGTCCAAATGGCTTGCCGATTTGACAAAGCAGTCTTTTTTAGGGGAATACCCCGTAGAGGTGATTCATAACGGAATCGATTTATCCGTATTCAAGCCCACGCCGAGCGATTTTAGAAAAAAATACAACTGCGAGGGCAAATATATCCTGCTTTGCGTGGCGTTTGTGTGGAGCAAGCGCAAGGGCATGGACGTTCTTATCGAGCTTTCCAAGCGTTTGGGGGATAACTACCGTTTGGTGCTGGTAGGTACAAACGAAAGGGTGGAAGCGCAAATGCCCGAAAACGTCGTTTGTATCCGTAAAACGCAAAACCAAGCGGAGCTTGCGGAAATTTACACGGCGGCGGACGTGTACGTCAACCCCACGCGGGAGGACAACTTCCCTACGGTGAATATGGAATCGTTGGCGTGCGGAACGCCTGTCATCACCTTTCAAACGGGCGGAAGCCCCGAGGCGTTGGACGAAACGTGCGGCGTAGTGGTAGGCAAGGGCGACGTGGACGGCATGGAAAAAGCCGTACGGGAGATATGTGAAAAAGCTCCGTTTACGCAAGAAGCGTGTATTGCGCGCGCAAAGGCGTTTGATAAAGAAGATAAGTTTGAACAGTACGTTCGTTTGTACGAAAGCAGATAACAGGTAAAGAGCATAGGCAATGGGAATTTTTAATAACAAAATTTTCAAAAACGCGTCGTGGATTATTGCGGGGAAGATTGTACAATCTATTCTCAATTTAATCGTTACCATGCTGTCTGCGCGCTATTTAGGTCCGTCGGGGTACGGGCTCATCAATTACGCTGCGTCGGTGGTGGCGTTTGTCGCACCCATTATGAATTTGGGCTTTAACTGCGTGTTGGTGCAAGAAATCGTTACACAACCCGAAAAGGAGGGGGAAACGCTGGGCACGGCAATTTTGACCAGCTTCGCTTGCAGTTTTTTGTGTATTACGGGGGTTCTTGCCTTTGTTTCGATAGCCAATGCGGGCGAAAAAACCACGCTGATTGTTTGTGCTCTGTATAGCATTTTGCTTATTTTTCAGGCGTTAGAGCTTATTCAATATTGGTTTCAAGCCAAATTGAAATCCAAATACACCTCGCTTGTGGGGCTTATTGCGTATATCGTTACGTCCGTTTATAAAATCGTGCTGTTGGTGCGCGGCATGAACCTGTATTGGTTTGCGGTATCCCACGCGCTGGACGTGCTGATTATCTCCGCTTCCCTGCTGATTATCTATAAAAAAGTAGGTGCGGAACGCTTACGCTTTTCTTGGTCTGCGCTAAAAAGAATGTTTGCACGGAGTAAATACTATATTTTATCCGAACTGATGATTGTCATTTTCGCGCAGACGGACAGAATTATGTTAAAGCTAATGATAGACGACGCGGCGACGGGGTACTATTCGGCGGCGGTCAGCAGTGCAGGGCTTGTCGGCTTTGTCTTTGCCGCGATTATCGAATCCTTCCGTCCCGTTGTGTTGGCGGCGAAAAAGCAGGACGAAGAGACGTTTGAGAAAAACGAGATACGCCTGCTTTCTATCGTGCTGTACGCTTCGCTGTTCGTGAGCTTGGGGATAACGCTGTTTTCCCCGCTCATTATCCGTATCTTGTACGGAGCAGCGTATGCGCCGTCTGTAAACGCCTTGCGCGTAGTGGTTTGGTACACCACCTTTTCCTATTTAGGGTCGGCGCGGAATATTTGGATTCTTGCCGAGGGCAAACAAAAGTACTTGGTGGTATCCAACCTTGTCGGCGCGCTGTCCAACGTTGCGCTCAACTTGGTTTTAATACCGCCCATGGGCATTGTCGGCGCGGCACTTGCCTCTTTGATTACGCAAATGATTGCCAACATCGGCATCAACTTCTTTATTAAGCCGCTTAGGCGGTCTAACCTGCTTATCGGCAAGGCGTTTAATCCCAAATACGTTTTGGATATGTTCAAAAAAGAAAAGCCCTTGCCCCAAGCCCAAGACGAACAACAGGAGGAATGATTTATGCGAGAAATATCCTTGGAGGAATCCAAAAAAATACAGCTAGATATGCTTTCGGCGTTTGCCGAATATTGCGATAAGAAAGGACTTCGCTATTACCTTGCGTACGGCACTTTGCTTGGAGCGATACGTCATAAGGGGTTTATTCCTTGGGACGACGATACGGACGTGCATATGCCTCGGGAGGACTATAACAAGCTCATGGCTTCCTTTAACGAGGACAATCAAGACTCGCCGTATTTTTTGGTGAGACCCGAAACCAAGCTTGCGCAGCAGCCGCACGCGAAAATTATCGACACTCGGACGGAAAAAAAGGAGTTTTTCCAACGCAAGGGAACTCTGATGGGCATAGATATCGACGTATTCCCGTTGGACGGAATGCCCGCCGACGACGCAGAGTATAAAAAATGGTTTAACAAACTGATGAAAGTTTATAGGGCGCTTATCTACGCTTCGCGCGGCACGATGAAGGGCAAGCCGTACGCGAATGCAAAGGTCATCATCGGCAGAATGCTGCACCCCTCACGCACAAGACTTTTGAAAAAAGCCGCCAAGCTGCACGCTTTGTATCCTTACGACCAATGCGAATATATAGGCGGTTTGGAATGCACCTTCGAGCATTTAGGCACGCGCAACCGCAAAGCTTGCTATGAGGATTACGTAATGGTGGAATTTGAGGGCAAGCAATTCAAAGCTCCCAAAGAATATCACGAAGTACTTACCAACTATTACGGAGACTACATGACGCCGCCGCCCAAGGATAAGCAGGTAACGCATCATCTCAACAACTGTTATTATAAAGATTGATAAACGACAAAAAGCCCCCGCTTTGGAATGCATATCAGCTCCAAAGCGGGGGTATTTTCATACACAATATTCAATAACTTTTTACACCAAAAGAATAAGCAGTCCGCATACAACGCCAAGCCCCGCGCCGCCGCACAAATCGGAGGGGTAATGCCAGCCCAAAGCAAAACGGGAATAGGCAACGGCAACGCCCAAGCCGTACAGCACAGCCCCCAACGCCCACGAAAAGGGGAGAAAGAGCGTAGCCACGGTAAAGGCGCAAGCTGCGTGTCGGCTGGGGAACGACCGCCCCGTTTTTGTCTTGGGGATAAGGGGGGAGATATTCGCTCCGTCCGCTTCAAAGGGTCGTTTTCTGTCCACGGCAAGGCGCAGCACCCATACCGTCAACAGGCATAAAGCAAACGCCGAAAGAACGCAGATGACGGAAGTGTACTTTTCTTGGCAGAAAAGCCATGCGGTCAAGCCAAAATACGCCAAAGCAAAAACCGCCGTCAAAATACGGCTTACCCAAAGCAATACGCCAATCAGCGTAGGTCGAGCGCGAAAAAACGCCGCTTGCTTTTCGTAAATTGTCGTGTAAGAGTAACGCATAGTAAAAGTATAGCACAAAACGGTGTTCTGTGCAAGCGTTTTTATTCTTTCTATATTGGATTGGCTATGGGAAAACCCCTCGGAGGGGGTGTCCAAGGGGTTTTCTTTTACAATTACCAAAGAACGTCAATCGTTCTTTGCCGACTGTGCAATAATTTTATCTACCAAAGCAAAAGGTACTTCTTCATACGCCAAGAATTCGGAAACGAATTTGCCGCTGCCGCGCGTTAACGAACGCAATTCCATGGTGTATTCCTTAATCTCCGCAAGGGGCACTTCGGCGGTGATTACCGAATTTTCGCCGTCGGCGTCCGTACCCATAATGCGCCCGCGCCGCTTGTTGATGTCGCCCATAACGTCGCCCAAATAATCCCCGGGAACAACGATTTTTAAGCGGTGGATAGGCTCTAACAGAACGGGTTTCGCGTTCTTCAAGCCCTCTTTGTAGGCAATAGACGCCGCCATCTTAAAGGAAAGCTCGTTAGAGTCCACGTCATGATAGCTTCCGTCGTAGAGTACCGCTTTCACGCCCACAACGGGATAGCCAGCCAAAGGTCCGTGATCCATGCATTCGCGCAAGCCCTTTTCCACGGCGGGGAAGTAGTTTTTGGGTACTGCGCCGCCCACAACCTCTTCGTCAAAGAGGAAATCCTCGTCGCAAGGGGAGAATTTAATTTTTACGTGCCCGTACTGACCGTGTCCGCCCGACTGCTTCTTGTGCTTGCCCTCCGCTTCCGCGTTGCCGCGTATCGTTTCGCGATAGGCTACCTTCGGTTCGGACAGCTTCACGTCCACGCCGTAACGCGCTTTTACCTTCTTTACCAGCGTTTCCAGCTGAATATCCCCTTGACCGCCTAAAAGCAGCTCGCCCGTGTCCGCATTTTTGTCCACGGAGAAGGTGTAGTCCTCTTCACGCAGCTTGGCAAGACCGCCAAACACTTTGTCCTCCTCGCCCTTTTTCTCCGACGAAACCGCCATAAACAGAGTGGGTTTGGGGAAGTGAATAGGGGTGAAACGCACTTTCGCGCTTGCGTCGCAAAGCGTGTCGCCCGTGTTGGTGTTGCTCAACTTATTTACCGCGCCGATGTCGCCTGCCGCAAGTTCGTCCACAGCCTCCATTTTCTTACCTTTCAAAAGATATACCTGACCGATACGTTCTTCGCATTCGTTGTTGGCGTTCCAGACGGTAGAGCCGCTCTTTAATACGCCGCGGAAGCTCTTCAAATAGGAAAGCTTGCCCGAATAGGGGTCGATAACCGTCTTAAATACCTGTGCGGCAAACGGAGCGTCGTCCACGGTGGGAACGTTGATCACGCGGTCGTTGTCCAAATCGTCGGCAAGGGTGTTCAATCGTTCGCTTGCCTGCGGCATATAGGTAACGATTTCGTTGAGGAGGTTGATAACGCCGCGGTTTTGCAGTGCCGAGCCTGCCATAACGGGAATGGTATTTACGGAAGCGATACCAAGACGGATACCCCGAATAGTTTCTTCTCTCGTCAAATCGCCCGTTTCAAAGTATTTATCCAGCAAAATTTCGTCGTTTTCCGCCGCCGTTTCCATCAGCTGCGCTTTCATTTCTTCTACCGCGCCTTTCATGTCCTCGGGAATAGGAATTTCCTGCGGCCCACCCTCCTTAAAAAGGTAAGCGCGTTCTTGCAGAGCGTTGATACAGCCTTGCATCTTTCCGTTTTCCATAATGGGAATCTGGATAGGCGCAAGCTTACCCGAATATTTCGCTTTCAAAGCCGCCACCGTACCCAAATAGTCGGCGTTTTCCTTGTCCATACCGTTGATAAAGATGATGAGGGGCTTGCCCAATTTTAAGCAATAATCCACAACGCTCTGCGCGCCGATAGGCAATACGCCGTTCGCACCGATAACGAGGCACGCGCCGCCCGCGGCACGTAAGCCTGCACTGCGTTCGCCCTCAAAATCGTAATAGCCGGGCAGGTCTAAAAGGTTTACCTTTACGCCTTTCCAGGTTAAATGCGAACAGGACGTGTAAATGGACATTTTTTTAGCTTTTTCCAAATCGTCAAAGTCGGAAACGGTTGTGCCGTCAACAACTTTGCCCTGTCTGTCGATTGCTCCGCCATTGAAAAGCATAGCTTCGCAAAGCGTGGTTTTGCCCTCGCCGCTGTGTCCGACAATGGCAATGTTTCTAATGTTTTCTCCTTGTACGTTCATAAGAAGTACCCCCTGAAATTTCTTCATTCCCCGCGCCTTTTCTGAAATCTTAATATAAAACGCGAGAAACGATTTTTCTTATTATACAATACTTTCGTTCATATTTCAAGTACTTTAACGAAAATTTTTCACAAAAAATGTAAAATTTTACCGATTTTTCTTTTTTGACGGCAAAACGATATGGCAGAATCTGCTTTTTCGAGGCAGATTTTGCGTCTGTGGCATAAAAACTTTGCCCAACCGGCGGCTTTGGATTGTGTTGGATTGGCTAAGGGTAAAAAAAGCACGAACGCCTTGAAAAAAGCGTCCGTGCTTGCGGTAGATAACCGTATATTATCGAATATTATTTAGGCTCTACGGTGAGCACTACGTTGCGGTTGTTCCAGGTATCGCCCCAATTTCCCGATGCGCCGTAGCGGATATACAGCTGTTCGGACAAGTCTTTTAAGCTGATAGAAGCGGAGAAAGTGTGCGAGCTCCAATTTTTGTTTTCGCCTTCGCCGCCGTGTTCAAATCGGAAACCGCACAGAAGCGAGGGGTCGCTGTCGTCCTTGCCGAATAACGCGCCCGAAATGATATTGACAACGCTACCCGTATCGACGCAATCCTGACCTCTGTAAAGGAAAACGTACTGATAGCCGTCGTCCTGTTCGCGCGCTTCCAAGGTAAGCGAAATTTCAAGCGTGGTATAGCCAGCGTACAGCAAGCCTTGATAATCGTAATCGTAAGGCAGATTGACAGCGTCCATTTGCTGACGTTTTCTACCCGAATCGGTAATGGTTACCTCGTCCGAGCGTACGTTATACGTTTTCTTTTCTGCCGTTATCCATTTTGCGTAAATCTCATCTACTTCCGAAAGGTCGGTGGATTCCGTAATCAACTGCGTCATTTCTTTATCCGAATACCAACCGCCGAAGATATAGCCTGCTTTTTCGGGTTTTGTTTTCACGATTTCCGAAATTTCCACCTCTTCGCCGTTTGTCGGGGGAAGTGTACCGCCGTTGGTGTTAACGGTAACGCCGCCACCGCAGCCGCAAAGCGCACTTGCGCCTAAAACCGCCGTCGCCAACAAAGCAAGTATACGTTTTTTCATTTGTGTTTCCTCCTTGACCGTCCAAATTTTACATAAATATCTAATGTTTACATTATATACCTAATGTTTACATTATATAATTTGCAAGCCTATTTGTCAAGCATTTTGAAAGTATATGATGTAGATATTATCGAATGTAGAGGTTATATAATGCTAAGATTGCGTGTGTTGGATATATTAAAGGAAAAGGGAAAATCCAAATATTGGCTATACATACAGCTTGGGCTAAGCTATCAAAATTTCAACCGATTGGTAAACAATCAAACCTCATCTATTAAATTTGAAAATTTAAGCGCGATTTGCGACATTTTAGAATGCACTCCCAACGAGCTGTTTGAAGAGTACTGTCAAAAAAATTGACAAAAGGTAAAAAAGGTAGTATAATAGCCGTTGAGGGCTAAAAATTATGGACGAACGCATTTATTTCGACCACGCGGCTACCACGCCGCTGGACAAACAGGTATTGGAAAAGATGCTTCCGTATTTCACGGACAGCTTCGGTAATGCAGATTCTCCGCATTCGTTTGGTCGCAAGGCGATGGCGGCGGTGGATTCCGCACGCGATAGTCTTTCAGAACTTTTGAACGCAAAGAAAAACGAGGTGTATTTCACTTCGGGCGGAACGGAGAGCGATAATTGGGCTCTCATTGGCGGGGCGCGGGCAAACCGCAAGCAGGGCAAAACGCGGGTGGTGCTTTCCGCTATCGAACATCATGCGCTGCTTTCCGCAGCGGAACGGTTGCAAAAAGAGGGGTTTGAAATTGTCTATCTTCCCGTAAACAAGGGGGGCAGGGTTGAGATGAACGCTCTGCAAAGTGCGATTACGGAGGATACGGCAATCGTGGCTTTAATGGCGGCGAACAATGAAACGGGCGTATTGCAGCCCGTGCAAGAGGCGGCGAAAATTGCCAAGGAAAAGGGCGCTCTGTTTTTCACGGACGCGGTGCAAGCCGCTCCCTATATGCCTATCGACGTAAAGGAATGGGGGGTGGACATGCTCTCTCTTTCCGCGCATAAATTTTACGGACCGAAAGGGGTGGGCGCGTTGTATATCCGCAGCGGCGTGAAGGTGGAAAAGCTTGTCGGCGGCGGCGAACAGGAGCGCGGCTTGCGCGGTGGAACGGTAAACGTTCCGTCCGTCGTAGGCATGGCGGCGGCGTACGCTTTGGCAAGGGAAAGTATGCAAAAGGATAATGAAAGGCTCGCCGTGTTTTCCCGTCGGTTTTTACGAGAGCTGGACGGCTTGGCGGGCGTGGTGCGCAACGGCGATTTGGAAGCGTTGCCTTCCGTGCTCAATTTGCGGTTTGAGGGGGTAAGCAACACCGCGCTTTTGTATAATTTAGACCTGTGCGGTATCGCGGTGGCGGCGGGGAGCGCGTGCGCAAGCGCGTCGGTAAAGCCCAGCCACGTGCTGACGGCAATGGGATTGACGGAGCGAGAGGCAAAGGAAAGCGTTCGGTTTAGCTTTGGAAAAAACAACACGGAAGCGCAAATTGTGGCGGGTGCAAGGCATGTAGCGGAGCTTGTAACCAAACTGCGGAGCTAACACAAAGCGGAGCGGGGACTGAAAATTTCAAGAAAAAGAAAAAATCCCCCTTTGAATTGTTTACTAATGCAAAAAAATATGCTATAATAGATACACGAACAAAAACTCGGAGGTAAATGTAAAATGGCACACTTGATTACGGATGAATGCGTAGCTTGCGGCGCGTGCGCGGATACCTGTCCCGTAGGCGCAATCGTACTTGGCGACAAGGGAATCTACGTTGTTACGGACGAATGCGTTGATTGCGGCGCGTGCGAAGACGGATGCCCCGTTGGCGCGATCAAAGAAAACTAATTTATCGCAAATTATCGCGAAAAATGAAGAAAAACGCCTATCTTACGGTAGGCGTTTTTCCGTGGAAAAAAACCGTTTGCGCTTTTGGGTGGAGTGGTGCGCCTTGGTCTTTTCCGACTATTTTTTTGCTTGCATTACTCGCAAGAACAGGGGGAGTGTTCCTGCTGAATACGGTTGAGGTAGCCGCGCGCGGCATTTGCCAACGCGCTCAGCTTCTTGATCAAACCAAGCGCAAGCTTTTCGATAAGCCCCAAAAGGAGGGTATCGATTTGAAGTGCACGCAACAACTTGATAAACATCGCTTTCATATTCATATTCTCCTTTTATCGGGTATGCCGTAAGCGTTGCACGCGGGAAGTTGCGTTTCGTCCGTCGCCGAGCTATTATACCATAAAATTTGCGCTTGTCAAGAGGTCTATGACAGCTTTTTTTACTTTTTTACCGACTTTTTTTGACATTTATCTGGATGGTTTTTCAAAATAACGGAAGTTTGTAAGAAGAATTAACAACATTTTTCTTAAATATATTGACAAAATATACCGCTTATGTTATAATATAAAAGTTAGTAAAGGGTGTAGTGCGCCCTTTCGGCTCTAAAAATCCACCCCAAAAAGCGGTTTTTATGTACAGACATTTTTTAAAAAGACTTTTTGATATCCTTTTCAGCCTTGTGGCGATTATCATTCTGGCGCTACCCATGTTTATCATTGCGGTAGTCGTTTGGTGTACCAGCAAAGGTCCGGCTATCTTTGTACAGGAACGGGTGGGTAAAAACGGAAAGACGTTCAAGTTTTATAAGTTTAGAAGTATGACGGTAGATGCCCCGCACGACGTCGCTACGAGGGAAATCAACGGCGACGCGTACATAACCAAGGTGGGGCATTTTTTACGTAGGACAAGCCTTGACGAGCTGCCTCAGCTTTTTTGTATTCTCAAAGGGGATATGTCGCTGATTGGACCTCGACCCGTAGTTTGCAGCGAGACGGAGCTTACCGAAAAACGCCGCGCAACGGGCGCGCTTGCTATTCGACCCGGCTTGACGGGCTTGGCGCAGATTCGGGCGCGCGATAAGCTTACCGATATGGATATAAAAGCGGACGTGGACGGGCAGTACGCCCAAAAAATCACCTTTTGGGGGGATTTGAAAATTTTCCTCAAAACCATTTTGGTGGTACTTCGTGAGGACGGCATTGAAGAGGGTCATGCGGAAGAAACGCCCGTAATGGCAGAGGCGGCGGTTACGGAAGAAACCAAGACGGGCGAAACCAAGACGGACGAAGCGCAGACTGAAACAGACGAAACGGCGGTTGAGGCATGAAGATTTTAGTAGTATGCCAACATTATTACCCCGAACCCTTTCGGCTTACGGATATTTGCGAAGAGCTTGTAAGTCGGGGGCATGACGTAACGGTGGTTACGGGTACGCCCAACTATCCCATGGGGAAGATATATGAGGGCTATAAGGGCAAGCAAAAGCGGGACGAGGTGCGCAACGGAGTGAAGATACACCGCTGTTTTGAGATAGGTAGGCGCACGGGAGTTCTGTTCCGTTTTCTCAATTATTACAGCTTTGCCATTTCGTCCAAGCGGTATATCAAGAAAATGAAAGAGAAGTTCGACGTGGTGTTTGCCAATCAGCTTTCGCCCGTCATGATGATGAACGGCGCGGTTGCGTATAAGAAAAAACACGGCGTGAAGCTGGTAACGTACGTTTTGGATTTATGGCCCGAAAGCTTGATTGTTGGGGGCGTGAAGCGCGGCTCGGTTTTGTATAAGCATTATCATAAGGTATCCAAAAAGCTGTATTGCGCGTCGGATACAGTGCTTGTTTCGTCGAAGATGTTTACCGAATATCTTTCTACGCAGTTTGGGATAGCGGAGGAAAAGCTTGGCTATTTGCCGCAGTATGCGGAGGATTTATTTTCCGCTATCGAATGTAAAAAAGAGCGCACGGCGCAAGATTCTGTCGATTTGCTGTTTGCAGGCAATATTGGCACGGCGCAGAGCTTGATGACGGTAATGGAAACGGCGGCTCGGACGAGGGATATCGCCGATTTGCGTTGGCATATCGTAGGCGACGGGATAGAGCTGGAACGCTGTAAGTCGTTTTGCGCAGAGCACGGTTTGGCAAACGTGGAATTTTACGGCAGAAGAGCGTTGGAAGAGATGCCCGCGTTTTACCGCAAAGCGGACGGAATGCTGGTAACGCTTGTAAAAGACGAAACGCTGTCGATGACGTTGCCGGGGAAGGTGCAGACGTACATGGCAGCGGGGAAGCCTATTTTGGGCGGTGTGAACGGTGCGGCAGCGGAAGCGATTGCGGCGGCGGAATGCGGATACGTAAGCGGCGCGGAGGACGCGGCGGGCTTGGAAGAAAGCGTTCGAGCGTTTTACACGGCGGTAAAAAGCGGAGAAGCGGATTTGCTGGGCATAAACGCATTAGCGTATTATAAAGAGAACTTTACGAAAGGCGCGTTTTTTGAAAAACTCCAAAGGGCGTTGAAAGAATGAAAATTTTGATGATCAATTCGGTATGCGGAATCAGAAGTACGGGGCGCATATGCACGGATATTGCCGAAGCTTTTGAAAAAGAGGGTCATACGTGTAAAATTGCGTACGGTCGGGAGAGTGTACCTGAGAAATATCAAAAGTATGCCGTGCGAATCGGTACGGATATCGGTGTGAAGCTTCATGCGGGCTTGGCGCGGCTGTTTGACAGCGCAGGGTTGCATTCCAAACGCGCGACGAAAGATTTGATTAAGTGGATAAAAGAGTACGACCCCGACGTTATTCATTTGCATAATATTCATGGATATTATTTGCATATCGGCATTTTATTTCGCTATTTGAAAACGTGCGGGAAGAAAGTGATTTGGACTTTACACGATTGTTGGTCGTTTACGGGTCATTGTTCCCATTATGATTATGTCGGGTGTGAAAAATGGAAAAAGGGCTGTTATAAATGCTCTCAAAAGAAACGCTATCCCGCAAGCTTGCTTTTGGATAAATCTAAGCGAAATTATCAGTGCAAAAAAAGCTGGTTTACAGGCATCGAAAATATGACGATTATTACACCGTCGCGTTGGCTTGCAGAACAGGTAAAGAGTTCGTTTTTAGCGGAATATCCCGTTGAAGTGATTCCCAACGGCATTGATTTGAACGTTTTTAAGCGGACGGAAAGCGATTTTAAGGCTCACTACGGGTTAGAGGATAAAAAAATCTTGCTTGGCGTGGCAAGCGTTTGGGACGAACGCAAGGGCTTTGCGGACTTTTTGAAGCTTGCGGATATGATAGAAGAGCCGTACCGTATTGTGTTGGTGGGGTTAAGCGTAGCGCAAATGCAAGCGTTGCCGTCGAATATCGTTGGAATAGAGCGGACGAACAGCGTTACGGAATTGGCGGAAATCTATTCGGCGGCAGACGTATTTTTGAACTTGACGTACGAGGATAATTATCCTACCGTTAATTTAGAGGCACAGGCTTGCGGAACACCCGTTATCACCTATAAAACAGGCGGAAGCGTAGAAAGCGTACCTGGCGAAAACGTGGTTGACAAAGGCGATTTGAACGAAGTATGGAAGAAAATACAAGCAAACGAGCTTTTGATAAACGTAGAGGCTACCAGATTTAACGGCGTTGCGGAATATTGCAATTTGTATCAAAGACTTTGAGGGAGGGAAACGATGAAGGTTTTGTTTATGACAAATATCCCGTCCCCGTATCGCGTTGATTTTTTCAACGAACTGGGGAAATATTGCGATTTGACGGTGGCGTTTACAAGTACAAGTGCTTCGCATAGAGATACGTCTTGGCAATCTTTTTCTTTTAATCATTTCAAAGGTATGTTTTTGAAAGGGAAAACATTTAGTGGGGAACGTTTTTGTTTTGAAATAAAAAAAATAATCAAAAACGGCAATTTCGATAAAATAATTTGCGGCAATTTTACTTCGCCGACAGGAATGATTGCCATTCGCTATATGCGCAAGAAGAAAATAAAATATTGGTTGGAAAGCGACGGTGGGTTTGCTAAAAACAGTAAGGGCTTTAAGGAAAGGGTAAAGAAATATTTCATCAAAGGCGCTGAGGGATATCTCAGCACGGGCAAGGCGCACGACGAATATTATTTGACATACGGAGCGGAGAAAGAACGCATTCACCGCTATCCGTTTACGTCAATACATGAAAGTTATGTAGAAAAAAGCGTTAGTTCCGCAGAAGAAAAGCTTGCACTTTGTGAGCAGTTGCAAATCCCCGAAGAAAAGGTGGTGTTGGCGGTTGGGCAATTTATTCATCGAAAAGGATTTGACGTGTTGCTTAAAGCGGCAATCGAATTACCTAAAAACGTAGGATTTTATTTCGTAGGCGGTACGCCAACAAAAGAGTACTTAGATTTGCGGGAAGAAAACGGCTTGTCTAACGTACATTTTGTGGGATTTAAGGATAGACAAACGTTGAAAGAGTATTACCGAGCAGCAGACGTGTTTGTATTGCCTACCCGTGAGGATATTTGGGGGCTTGTTGTAAACGAAGCCATGGCAAACGGATTGCCTGTTATTACTACGGATAAATGTGTAGCGGGTTTAGAGCTTGTAAAAGACGACGAAAACGGTTATCTTGTGCCGACGGACGACGTCAACGCGTTGCGACAGGCGATAGAAAAAGTTTTAGAAAACCAAGAAAACGTAGAGTTAATAGGCGAAAAGAGCTTGGAGATAATCAGTAATTACACTATTGAAAACATGGCAAAAAGACATTTGGAGATTTTAGGTTAAAAACAAAATGATTTTGTATATTAGTAGAGCAACTTCTTATAAAATTTATAATCGTTTGTTTACAAAAGGTGTTTTGGTCGGAGGATATCAAGCGCAAAAATTTAATTATAATATTATAACTGGGTTGGCAAAATATTGTGAACTAATTTCATTGGCCTCTTTACCTTATGGGGAAATTTCGTGTTCTGCAATAGAAGAAAGCGCGGAGAAAGTTTCTTATTATTGCGTGAAAAATAAAAAAGGAAAGCTTCATAAGTTTAATAACATTGTCGAGTTAATTAGACAAGGAAAGAAGCTGATAAAGAAATATAACATACAGTACATTATTTGCGATGCGATTGCGTTGGCTCCCGCCTTTGCGGCATTGAAATTAGGGAAAAAATATCATATTCCTGTTATTGGCATTATAACAGATATTCCTGAAACCATGCATAGCGGTAAATTGTCTTTTTGGGGTAAGCTTAATGCAAAAATTATGAAAAAATATGATGCCTACGTTTTGCTTACAGAGGCAATGAATGGGATAGTCAACCCTATGAATAAACCTTACGTAGTAATGGAAGGAGCATGTGGCGATTTACCTGAAATAAGGAAGAAACAAGAAAAAAGAATTATTGTTTATAGTGGATCGCTTTGGGCAAATGACGCTGGGTTGGAATATTTTACGGAGGGTTTTATAAAAGCCAATTTGCCTAATACTGAATTGCATTTTTACGGGACGGGAGCTTTTGTTGAAGTCTTAAAGTGTATAGAACAGCAATATCCGCAAATTCAATATAAGGGTTGTATTACAAACGAGGAAATGGTAAAAAGGCAAACGGAGGCGACTTTACTGATAAATCCCCGTCCGTCCAATCAAGAATTTTGTAAATATTCGTTTCCGTCTAAAACGTTTGAGTATATGGCAAGTGGGACGCCTGTATTGATGACGAGATTGCCTGGGATTCCGTCAGAGTATTACGATTACGTATATACAATTGAAGAGGAAACAAGCGGCTATGTGGCAAAAAAATTGCAAGAATTGTTTACCCTACCTAAAGAGGAATTAGAAGCAAAAGGTTTAGCAGCACGAGAGTTTGTAGTTAAAAATAAAAATAATATTATACAAGCGGAAAAAATTATTCGTTTTTTAACAAAAAGTTTTGAGGGACAAAAATAATTAGAATATATTAAATTATTATTGTATTCGTTAAAAGTTTTCAATAAAGTGTTATGGGATATATTATGAGATATGAACGCAGTAAACTGAATGATAAATTTAGTCTAAGTCAGATGTTTATTTTGTTGTTTATGTTTTTGGCATCGATGAATTTTATTAATAGATACTTTTATTGGGTGTTTATTGCATTTATTCTTTTTTGTTGCGTGTTCAAAAAGATAAGAATAGATACATCTTTGATGTTGTTAATGGTATTAGGTTTTTCTTTTTTATTTTTTGGCAAGGAAGATTTTAGTAAAATTACAGGACTGATTAAACCATTTGTTTTTCCAGTGTGTTATCTTATGGGTAAAGGTATAATAAATAAGGAGAAGGATGTTTTTTCAGTCGATAAAAATGAAAGTCAATTTACGAAAATAATATATATTTTCGTTGTGGGAACAATCATTCATATTCTATTAAATCTTTCTTTGGGAATAGGAAGTGAGAATCGTAACACTATTGATTTTTGGGCGCAAGGTGTTATAAGCGCTACGGGACAAACAGCATTATTCTGTTTGCCAATCGGGATTGCTTGTGCTTGGTTTTGTGGAGACGTAAAATGGAATAAGAAGTTATTAGCAGTCGGGATTTTATTACTGATTCTTTATTATAATTTAATATTAGCAGGACGGACAGCTCTTGCTATGATTTTATTTGCAACACTTATTGCACTCTTGTTCATATTAAAGTTTGGAGTAGGAAAAAAACAAGCGATAAAGGCGGTATTGTTTATTCTTTTTGCTTTATGTTTATTAGGAGTACTATATCAGTACAATATTTTCGGGATCAAGATTTTGTTTGAAAAATCGAATTTTTATGAGAGATTTTTTGGGGAATGGGCCATAGATTTTGATGAAGATAGCCGAATAGAAATGAAATTGGAGCATTTGCGAAACATGTGGGGTAATTTTTGGGGTGGTTCACATTCTCATGCAAAATTTGGTTATGCTCACGATTTATTTTTAGATACTTATGATTATGCAGGAATAATTGCATTTATATCCCTTACACTTTATGTGGCATTGTCTGTTAGGCGAATGATTAAATGTATCTTAAATAGGCAACTCAACTTACAATTTCGTTTAATGATATTATGTATATATGTGGTTTTGTATATGGAATTTTGTATAGAGCCTATTTTAATAGGTATGAGATGGTTGTTTGGCTTATTTTGTTTTATTGATGGAATGC
The DNA here is from genome assembly GCA_045655725.1 of Candidatus Scatosoma sp. GTDB lineage: Bacteria > Bacillota > Clostridia > Christensenellales > Borkfalkiaceae > Scatosoma. The sequence goes on along the minus strand of JAZOPT010000061.1, from coordinate 52,267 downwards.
TAGATTCTTATATAAAAGATTTTGGAACGGCGAAACAAAAAGGAATATATGTCAATGCAAATCGTTGAAATCAATATGGTTTCCGTGGGGAGCACGGGAAAAATTATGTTCCAAATAGCCGACCGTGCAAGAGAACAAGGTCATAAGGTGCAAACGTATTCTACACACGTGTATTCTACCAAATATGCAAAATTACCGCCTGCGCCAAAAGGACATCGCTATTACGGCAGCTATTTTGAAAACTTTATCCATAGCTTATTAGCGCATTGCTTTGGTACAAACGGAACACATTCAAAATTTGCAACCCGCCGTTTGATTTGGCAATTAAAAAAGTTAAAGCCCGACGTTATTCATTTACATAACGTGCATGCGTTTTGTTTAAGTTTGCCTGTATTATTTCGGCATATTAAGAAAAATAATATCCGCACTATTTGGACTTTACACGATTGTTGGACATTTACAGGGCATTGTCCTCATTTTGATATGATAGGTTGCGATAAATGGAAAACGGGTTGTTATAATTGCCCGCAATATAATACCGATTATCTCAAAACTTGGCGCGACGGGTCAAAAAAAATGTACGCACGCAAGAAGAAGTGGCTGACGGGCGTACAGGATATGACGCTTGTTACTCCCTCAAAATGGCTTGCCGATTTGGCTTCACAATCGTTTTTGCGCGAATATCCTGTGAAAGTAATTTGCAACGGAATCGATTTATCCGTTTTCAAGCCCACGGAAAGCAATTTCCGGGAGAAATACCATTGCGGGGGGAAATTTATCGTGCTTGGAGTGGCGTTTGGATGGGGAAAGCGCAAAGGCTTGGACGTATTTATCGAACTCGCCAAGCGTTTAGACGAAAGATTTCAAATTGTATTGGTGGGGGCGAGCGAGGCGGTGGAAGAGCAGTTCTCCTCAAACGTCATTTGCATACGCCAAACGCAAAACCAAGCGGAGCTTGCAGAAATTTATACGGCGGCGGACGTGGTTGCAAATCCTACGAGAGAGGATAATTTTCCTACGGTAAACATGGAGGCTTTGGCTTGCGGAACGCCCGTGATAACGTTCAAAACAGGCGGAAGCCCCGAAGCAATAGACGATACTTGCGGTATCGTGGTTGAGAAAGACGACGTTGACGAAATGCAAAAAAATATAGAATATATTTGCATTGAAAAGCCTTTTGCGCAAGAAGCTTGCATCAAGCGGGCACACTGTTTTAACAAAAGCGATAAATTTAATGAATACGTAGCGTTATACGAGGAAAAGTAAAAAATGAAAGTGGTATTTATATCTAATTACTTTAACCATCATCAAGAGGAGTTTTCTCTAGCCATGCGTGAATTAACCAAAGAACAATATTATTTCATTGCAGTGGAGCCCATTAGTAAGGCAAGATTGAGATTAGGGTATGAGGATATAAATGAAAAATATCCTTGGATCATTAAAACTTATAAGTCTACTGCGGAAGAATTAAAAGCGAAAAGAATAATCAATGAAGCAGACGTGGTGATTTTTGGGGCGGGTAGAGAGTTTATAGAACAAAGACTGAAAGAAAACAAATTAACATTTTTTTATAGGGAGCGATTGGAAAAACAAAAAAGTAAATGGTATAAATTCCCTGTACGGAGAATAAAATTTTTTTTTCGCTATAAGAGGCATAAGCAGTTTTACTTATTATGTGCTAGTGCATATACGGCGGCTGATTTTGCGAAATCAGGAACATTTTTGAATAAAGCATATAAATGGGGATATTTTCCACCCATAAAACGGTATGAAGATATCAGCGGTCTTATTAAAGAAAAAAAAGCTTCTTCAATATTATGGGTCGGACGATTAATTCGCTTGAAACATCCAGAATATGTATTATTTTTAGCAAAAAAATTGAAATCGGAAAATTGTGCATTCACTATTAACGTGATTGGTGATGGACCAGGGAAAGAATGGATGAAAGAAAAAATCCAAGAGTTTGGATTGGAAGAATATGTTCATATGCTAGGGGTCATGTCGCCACAAGAAGTGCGTAAATATATGGAAGAATCGGAGATCTTTTTGTTTACTTCGGATAGAAATGAGGGGTGGGGAGCAGTCTTAAATGAAAGTATGAATAGCGGTTGTGCAGTAGTGGCTAGCCATATTATCGGCTCTGTTCCATTTCTTGTAAAACATGAAGAAAACGGCATGATATTTGAAGATCAAAACGTAGAAGATTTATATCTTAAAACCAAATTTTTGTTGGAAAATAAAACGAGGCGTCAAGAAATCGGACAAAAGGCGTATGAAACAATCGCTAATCAATGGAATGCTGAGATTGCTGCAGAGAGGATATTAAAACTTTCTACTGCTATTTTGGATAATAAAAAAGCACAATTTCTCTATGAGGATGGACCTTGTAGTAAGGCGAAAAAGCTAAAAGATAATTGGTATCATCAAAAATAAGAGTTAAAAGGCAAATGGATATATGAATATAATTTCTGTTTTTAAGAATAAAACAATGCGGAACGCAGGGTGGATAATAGGGGGGAAGCTTGCACATATTGTTTTTTCATTTTTAATAGGAATTTTAACGGCTCGTTATTTAGGACCTTCCAATCAAGGGTTAATTAGTTACGCGGGGGCATTTACGGTATTTGCATGTTCTTTGTGCACGTTAGGTATCAATTCTATAATTGTTAAAGATTTTGTGGACAATCCAGAGGAAGAGGGATGCACAATAGGAACGACTCTTGTTTTAAGGCTATTATCAAGTATTATATGTTTTTTCGTTATAGGAGTGGTCGTATCGATTTTGGATAGAGGCGAAAAAACTACGATATTGGTTGTGTTATTATGCAGTTTAGGAATGATATTTTCCGTATTTGACACTTTTAATTATTGGTTCCAAAAAAACTTACAATCAAAATATTCTTCTATTGCATCATTAGTTGGTTATATTATTGTATCCTTATATAAAATATTTCTCTTAATATATCAAAAAAGCGTTCTTTGGTTCGCGATAGCCTCTTCAATTGATTACATAATTATAGCTATATTTTTATGGATAATATATAATAAGAATAATGGGCCTAAATTATCATTTTCCTTAAAAAAAGCGAAACAGTTGTTGGGAAGAAGCTATCACTTTATTTTATCAGGGTTAATGATATCGGTTTATGGGGCTACCGATAAATTAATGTTAAAGCAAATTTTAGATGAAGCTCATGTAGGATATTATTCTACCGCTGTTTCTGTTTGTAATATGTGGTGTTTTATTCTTTCTGCTATTATTCAATCGGTAGTGCCTTCGATAATGAAAGCTCATGGAGAAGATGAGGCATTATATAATAAGAGAAATAAGCAATTATACGCAATTATTTTTTATATTTCTTTTATCGTTTCTTTGTTTTTTTCTATATGCGCAGAATTTATTATAGGAATGCTATATGGTAAAGATTTTTTGCCAGCAGTCAAACCATTAAGAATAGTTACTTGGTATACTGCCTTTTCCTATTTAGGGGTCGCGCGCGATACATGGATTGTATGTGAAAACAAACAAAAATATCTTAAATATTTATATGCAATAGCGGCAGTAGGAAATGTTGTGTTGAATGCGTTTTTTATCCCTTTGTGGGGGGGGGCAGGTGCAGCCTTGGCCTCCTTAATTACGCAAATATTAACTACGATTTTTTTACCTTTTCTAATTAAGGCTCTCCGCCCTAATGGAAAAATGATGTTACAGGCAATTTGTTTGCAAGGACTCTTTACCTCGAAAGGATGAAAATATGAAATTGGATATTGAGAAGATAAAGGATTTACAAAAACTTGGGTTGGATTTATTTAAGGCGGTTATAGAAGTTTGTGAAAAATTGCAGTTAAAATATTATTTGCTTGGCGGTACGCTTTTGGGGGCGGTACGCCACAAAGGCTTCATTCCTTGGGATGATGACATTGACGTAGGAATGCCTCGTAAAGATTATGAAATTTTCATTCAAAAAGCGCAAGGTTTATTGCCCGAGCATTATTTTGTACAAAATTGTTACACAGAAGGCAAATTCTCGATGGCATTTTGTAAAATTAGAAATAGTAATACTACTTTTATTGAAACAAGTGTAAAAGACTTTAAAATAAACCATGGAATTTTCATAGATATTTTTCCCTTGGATTATTATCCTCAAGACAGAAAAAAGAAGAAACAATTTTATAAGAAAAAATTATGGTGGGATAGAATTATTCGAAAGAAATTTACTTGGAAATATACGATAAAGGCAAAAATAAAAAACATGCTGTTGAGATTATTAACCTTTCCTATTGCTCCCAACAAGGCAGCAAAAAAGCTCGACAAGTTGTTCAAAGAAGTTTCAAGCTCAGACATGATAGCTAATTATTGCGGCGCATGGGGAGAAAAAGAAATTGTTCCTAAGGATTGGTATGGAGAAGGCGTTCAGCTTGAATTTGAGGGCTTAAAAGTAAATGCGCCTGCGCAATATGATAAGTGGTTGACCCAAGTATATGGAGATTATATGCAGTTGCCACCCGAAGAAAAAAGGGTATCACATCATTATACGGAAGTAATCGATTTAGAAAAATCTTATTCATGTTATAGATAATTAAGCGGATCAAGTTTTGTAAAAGGCTTAGGAAAAATTAAGAGAAAAATATTCGGTTAATATTATTTAAGGGAAATAAGGAGTTATAATGGCGGTATATTCACAAGAACAACTGCAAAAAATGCAAAAAATCGAATTGGATTTATTCAAGGCGTTTATAGAAGTTTGTGAAAAATTGCAGTTAAAATATTATTTGCTTGGCGGTACGCTTTTGGGTGCAGTACGCCATAAAGGGTTTATCCCTTGGGATGACGATATTGACGTGGGTATGCCACGTAAGGATTATGAGATTTTCATTCAAAAAGCGCAAGAATTATTGCCTGCGCATTATTTTGTACAAAATTTATATAGTGAGTCGGAAGTTCCTTATAATTTTTGCAAAATACGTAACAGCAACACCACGTTTATTGAATCAAGTATAAAAAAATTGAACATAAATCACGGGGTGTACATAGACGTGTTCCCCTTAGATGGGTATCCTAACGATAAAAAAGAGCAAAAAAAATTCAAACGTAAACAATTGTTTTACAAAATATGTATCAATAAAATATTTACTTGCAAAGACGATTCTTTTATAAAACGTGTGTTGCGTTTAGGATTAAAAATTCTTACGTTTTTTATGCCTGTAAAAAAAGCGGTGGCAAAACGTGAGAAATTGTATAAATCTTATACCGAAACGGACAAGCTTGCCAATTACTGTGGCGCTTGGGGAGAAAAAGAAATTGTTCCCACGGAGTGGTATGGAGAAGGGGTGCAGCTTGAATTTGAGGGGATAAAAGTAACTGCGCCCGCGCAGTACGATAAATGGCTGACGCAAGTATATGGGGATTATATGCAGTTGCCACCCGAAGAAAAAAGGGTGGGACACCATTATACGGAAGTACTCGATTTGGAAAAGTCTTATGTAGATTATCAAAAAAATATTAAGGGGGGAGGGAATTTATGATACTTACGGATGAACAATTAAAAAAAATACATCAAATAGAAGTAGAGTTGTTAAAAGCATTTATTGATGTTTGCAATCGATTAAATTTACAATATTATATTTCAGACGGTACATTGTTAGGTGCTGTTCGTCATAAAGGTTTTATTCCTTGGGATGATGATATTGATATTGTGATGAAAAGAGATGATTATGAGGTGTTTATTCGGGAAGGGCAGAACTTGTTACCCGAAAAATATTTTATCTCAACTTTATATAGCAACGATAATGTACCATTTAATTTTTGTAAAATTCATGATAATGATACAACGTTTATTGAAAAAAGTTGCAAAGGGATGAATATCAATCATGGGGTAAAGATTGATATTTTTCCTTTGGATTATTATCCAGATGATGAAAAAGAACGCTGTGCCCTCAATCGAAAGCACCGAATATTAAGAAAAATCGCGAGAAAAAAGTATAAATGGTTTAATTGCAGTGTGGCAACTAAATTAAAAGAGCTTTTTTACAAAGTGGTTTTTTGTTTTTATCCATATAAAAAAGCTGTAAAACAAAGAGAGAATTTGTACAGGTCGGTAAAGCAGAGTAAAATGTTTGCTAACTATTCTGGATGCTATGGTGAAAGGGATATTGTACCAGTAGAATGGTTCCACGAAACGATTCAGCTTGAATTTGAGGGTTTAAAAGTAAATGCGCCTGCACAGTATGATAAATGGTTGACCCAAGTATATGGAGATTATATGCAGTTGCCACCCGAAGAAAAAAGAGTGGGACATCACTATACGGAAGTGATAGATTTGGAGAGGTCTTATTTACATTACATAAAGCGGAAAGGAGATAAAAAATGAAAAGAGTAATCACGTACGGAACATTCGATTTGTTGCACTACGGGCATATCAATTTGCTCCGTCGCGCAAAGGCGTTGGGCGATTATTTGGTCGTCGTTCTGTCCACCGACGAATTTAATTGGAATCAAAAACAGAAAAAGTGTTATTTCCCTTACGAAAAGCGCAAACAGCTGTTGGAAGCGATTCGCTACGTCGATTTGGTTATTCCCGAAGAAAATTGGGATCAAAAACGCACGGATGTGCACGAATACCACATCGACACCTTTGTCATGGGCGACGATTGGAAGGGGAAATTCGACTTCCTCAAAGAGGAGGGCGTGGAAGTGGTTTATTTAGAGCGAACCCCCGAGGTATCCACCACGCAAATCAAAAAAGACCTTAACAAGGAGAACAAATAACCATGTCACTTTTCAAAGATAAAACGTTACTCATTACAGGCGGAACGGGGAGCTTCGGCAACGCCGTATTAAACCGTTTCTTAAAGACGGACATCGGGGAGATACGCGTATTTTCCCGCGACGAGAAAAAACAAGACGATATGCGCCACGATTTTCAGGCAAAAATGCCCGAAGTGGCGGAAAAAATTAAATTCTATATCGGCGACGTGCGCGATTTGGCGAGCGTGAAAAACGCTATGCACGGCGTAGATTTTATCTTCCACGCCGCGGCATTAAAGCAAGTTCCCTCCTGTGAATTCTTCCCCATTGAAGCGGTAAAAACCAACGTCTTGGGCACGGAAAACGTTCTGACGGCGGCAATAGAAGCAGGAGTGAAAAACGTCATCTGTCTTTCCACGGACAAGGCGGCGTATCCCGTAAATGCAATGGGGACAAGCAAGGCGATGATGGAAAAGGTAATCGTGGCGAAAGCGCGTACGGTCAGCCCCGAAAAGACGAAAATCTGCTGCACCCGTTACGGCAACGTAATGTGCAGCCGCGGCAGCGTTATCCCGCTTTGGATAGAACAAATTAAAAAAGGTCAGCCTATCACGATAACCGACCCCAGCATGACCCGTTTCATCATGTCGTTAGACGAAGCGGTGGATCTTGTTCTGTTTGCTTTCGAGCACGGCACAAGCGGAGATATTCTGGTTCAGAAAGCGCCCGCGTGCACCATTCAGACGCAAGCGGAGGCGGTATGCGAGCTGTTCGGCGGCGACAAGAACAACATTAAGGTAATCGGTATCCGCCACGGCGAAAAGATGTATGAAACGCTGCTTACCAACGAGGAATGCGCCAATGCAATCGATATGGGTAACTTCTATCGCGTTCCTTGCGACAAGCGCGGCTTGAACTACGATAAATATTTCAAGCACGGCGACGTAGATAGAAATCCGCTTACAGAGTTTAATTCCAACAACACGCAACTGCTTACGGTGGAAGAAACGAAAGAAAAAATCGCTTCGCTGCAATACATTCAGGAAGAATTGGCGAAGCTGTAACGGAAAAGAGGAAGCATATGAAGATACTTGTTACGGGCGCAAAAGGGTTTGTCGGTAAAAATTTGGTGGCGGCTCTTTATAATATCAAGGACGGCAAAGACAAGACCCGTCCCGCTCTGCAAATAGAGGAAATTTACGAATACGACCTTGAAAATACGGAAGCGGAGTTGGATAGCTTCTGTCAAGACGCCGATCTCGTATATAATTTGGCGGGGGTAAACCGCCCGCAAAATCAAGAGGAATTTATGCAAGGCAATTTCGGCTTTGCGAGCAAGCTTTTGGACGCATTGCAAAAGCACAACAACCGTTGCCCCGTCATGCTTTCCTCTTCCGTACAAGCCACCTTGCAAGGTCGGTACGCGGGAAGCGAATATGGCAAAAGCAAGCTTGCGGGCGAGCAGTTATTTTTTGACTATGCGGCAAAAACAGGCGGGCAGGTATGCGTTTACCGATTCCCTAACCTGTTTGGAAAGTGGTGCAGACCCAACTACAACAGTGCGGTGGCAACCTTTTGCAACAATATCGCAAACGATTTGCCGATTACGGTAAACGACCCGAAAGTAGAGCTGGAATTGGTATATATAGACGATTTGGTGCAGGAAATGTTAGACCTTGCCGAGGGCAAAGCGCACCGTTGCGAATACGACGGTGTTACGGCAGTAGCGCAAGCGGACGGAAAATACTGTTTTGTTCCCGTTTCGCACAAAGTAACGCTTGGGGAGATTGTAACGCTGTTGGAATCCTTCCGTTTACAGCCGCAAACGCTTACCGTTCCCGAAATTCCCAGGGGGAGTTTTGCAAAGAAGCTGTATTCTACCTATCTTTCCTATCTGCCTAAGGAAAAAGCGGCGTTCCCTTTGAAGATGAACGTAGATGCGCGCGGGAGCTTTACCGAGCTTTTGAAAACGGAAAAGTGCGGTCAGGTGTCGATAAACATATCCAAACCCGGGATAACGAAAGGTCAGCATTGGCACAACACGAAATGGGAATTTTTCATCGTTGTAGCGGGGCATGGTCGCATTGAACAGCGAAAAATCGGTACGGACGAGGTGCTTACCTTTGACGTAAGCGGCGAAAAAATAGAGGCGGTGCACATGTTGCCCGGCTATACGCACAACATTATCAATTTGTCGGACACAGAGGATTTGGTAACGGTAATGTGGGCGAACGAACAGTTCGACCCTGCCAAACCGGACACGTTTTTTGAGGTGGTATAATGGATATTAAATTGGATTATTCAGACGTAAAATTTAAGGACAACGGCAAGCTGAAACTGCTCATTATCGTAGGTACGCGCCCCGAAATTATCCGTCTTGCGGCGGTGATTGACAAGTGCAGAACGTATTTCGATTGCATTTTAGCACATACGGGTCAGAACTACGATTACAACTTAAACGGCGTATTTTTCCACGATTTGAAGCTGGACGCGCCCGAGGTGTATATGGACGCGGTAGGCGACGATTTGGGCGCGACGGTGGGGAATATTATCAACTGCTCGTACAAGCTGATGACGGCTTGCAAGCCCGACGCGTTGCTCATTTTGGGGGATACCAACAGCTGTCTTTCGGCAATCGCGGCGAAGCGGTTGCATATTCCTATTTTCCATATGGAAGCGGGCAACAGGTGCAAGGACGAATGTCTGCCCGAGGAAACGAACCGCCGTATCGTCGATATTATTTCCGACGTCAATTTGGCGTATTCGGAGCACGCTCGGCGGTATCTTGCTGATTGCGGTCTGCCCAAGGAAAGAACGTACGTTACGGGCTCGCCTATGGCAGAGGTATTGCACAATAACCTTGCGGATATCGAAAAGAGCGATATTTTGTCGCGCTTGGGCTTGACGGCGAAAAAGTACATTTTGCTTTCGGCGCACAGAGAGGAAAATATCGATACGGAAAAGAATTTCCTTTCGTTGTTCACGGCAATCAACCGCATTGCGGAAAAGTACGATATGCCTATTTTGTATTCCTGTCATCCCAGAAGCCGCAACCGTTTGGAAAAGAGCGGGTTTGTCTTGGACAAGCGAGTAATTCGGCTCGAGCCTTTGGGCTTCCACGACTATAATCATTTGCAGATGAATGCATTTGCGGTGGTGTCCGACAGCGGTACGTTGCCGGAGGAGAGCAGCTTCTTTACCAGCATTGGCAAGCCTTTCCCTGCGGTATGTATCCGTACTAGCACCGAACGCCCCGAGGCGTTGGATAAGGCGTGCTTCGTGTTGGCGGGGATAGACGGAAAATCGTTGACGCAGGCGGTGGAAACGGCGGTGGCGCTTTGCGAGGACGGCGCGCACGGCATTCCCGTTCCCGATTACGTGGAAGAGAACGTTTCGACGAAAGTGGTGAAGATTATTCAATCTTACACGGGCGTTGTGGATAAAATGGTTTGGAGAAAATTTTGAGGACAGTCGCGCGGTAATACGGTAAGAGCACTACGGAAAAAGCATGACAAAGAAAAGATAAGGGGAAATATCATGCAGGAAATTCACAATATTACGTTTGCGCTGTTGCGCTATGCGCTTTGCGGAACGGAAATTCCCGACAAAGTATGCGACGCTTTAACGGAAGAGCGGCTTAAAGGCGTGTATCAGCTTTTGAAGATGCACGACTTGGCGCATCTTGCGTTTGACGGGTTGCAGTCGGCGGCGCAGAGGATAGGGCAAACGGAACGGGGCGCAGAGCTTGTAAAAACGGAAGTATATGGAATGTTTAGACGGCAGCAACAGCTTGCCGTGTACCGTTACGAGCAAAAAATTTACGAATTTGGGCAAATTTGCAACGTATTGGAGGAAGCGTGTATCCCGTACGTGCCGTTAAAGGGCGCGGTGTTAAAAGACTTATATCCCCAGCCTTGGATGCGCACGAGCTGCGATATCGATATTTTGGTTTCCTCTGAAAATCTCGGCAAAGCGATAGAGGCGTTAAAGACGAAGCTGCATTACGAAATGGAAGGAAAGCATTCGCACGACGTTTCGTTGTATGCGGAAAACGGCGTACATTTAGAGCTGCATTACGATTTGATAGAGGATTATATCCAGCCCATCAGCGGAGCGGTTTTGTCGGCGTATTGGAATACCTCGGAATCGGAAATAGAGGGTGGATACAAGCGCAAAGCGCAGCCTGAAATGTTCTATTTTTATCATATTGCGCATATGGCGAAGCATTTTGAACACGGCGGCTGCGGCATTCGTCCGTTTATAGACTTGTGGTTTTTAATCCGTCAAGCGGAGCTGGACGAAGGAAAAAAAGACGAGTTATTGGCAAAGGGCGGTTTGGCAGCGTTTGAAAGAGCGGCAAAACGGCTAAGCGAAGTTTGGCTTTCTGGCCAAGAGCACGACGAATTGACGTTGCGTTTACAGACGTATATTTTACGTGGCGGCGTGTACGGTCAAACGGATAATTGGGCGGCAATACGCATGAAAAGAAAGGGTAGCAGATTTCGGTATTTTATGTCGCAAATTTTCATTTCGTACGACCATTTGAAAGTAACGTATAAAGTACTTGAAAAGCACAAATGGATGTACCCTTTTTGTATGATTGCGCGGTGTGTAAAGCTGCTGTTTAGAGGTCCGTCCGCAAGAATGAAAAAGGAATTGAAATATACAAAATCCAAGCACGTTCAGCAAGAAACAGCGAAGTTGCTTTCCGATTTAGGGTTATAATGGTAGAAAGTGTGGAAAAGGAGCAAGAAAGATTTATGACAGGCGAAGAGATATTGTTTGCGCTGTTCCGTAGCGGTATCTGCGGGGAAACGCTTTCTCAAACGGATAAAGACCAAATAACCCCCAAAGTGATTGCAAGGATATATCAAGAATCCAAAGCGCACGATTTGGCGCATTTGGCGTGCGAGGTGTTGGACTCGAACGGACTTTTGCCTGAAAATACGCCGTATGCGGAAAAATTTTATTACGAGCGTCAGCTTGCCGTATGCCGTTTTGAGCAAATCGACTACGAATACAAGAAGCTATTAGAGGTGTTGGAGGAAGCGAAAATCCCGTATTTGCCCCTCAAAGGCGCGATTACGCGGGCGTACTATCCCCAACCTTGGATGCGTACGAGCTGCGACATCGATATTTTGGTAAAGCCCGAAGATATTCAAACGGCGATTGCTGTTTTGGAAACGAAATCTGGCTATAAGCAATCGGGGAAAACGGCGCATGACGTTTCGTTGTATTCGGTGGGCGGCGTTCACGTAGAGCTGCATCACGTTTTGATAGAAGAGGCGGGCGAGGCGCAGAAGGTGCTTGCGAACGTGTGGGATTATACTTATCCTATGGAGGGCAAAACGTACGGAAAGCAAATGCAGGACGAAATGTTCTATTTTTATCATATTGCGCACATGGCGAAGCATTTTTCGGGCGGCGGCTGCGGCGTTCGTCCGTTTATCGATTTATGGCTGCTGGATAATCGCGTAGCCCACGAGGAGGAAAAGCGGAGCGCGTTGCTAAAAGAGGGCGGTTTGCTGCCGTTTGCCGAGGCTATGCGAAAGCTTTCCCGCGTCTGGCTTTCGGGCGAAGAGCATGACGAGCTCACCCTCCGTATTCAGCCGTACGTATGCACGGGCGGCGTGTATGGAAATTTGGAAAACCGCGTGGCAATGCAGCAGGTGAAAAAGGGCGGAAAATTCCGTTATGCTACGTCGAGGATCTTTTTGCCGTACGACCAACTCAAATTGCAATACCCCGTTTTGGAAAGCAAAAAATGGCTAACGCCCGTCTGCGAGGTTCGGCGTTGGTGCAGGCTTATCTTTTGCGGCAGAGCCAAGCATTCGGTGAGAGAATTAAACGTAAACGCCAACATGACCGAAGAAAGACAAGCGGAAATTACGCAGCTTTTAACCGATTTGGCTTTATAAAAGGGACGTATAAGACGTAAAAAACTACAAAAACAGCGGTAGGAGAAGCACCTTATAGTGCCTTATCGCTGTTTTTTCTGTGTATAAATCCTTGACAAATACACACTATCGTGGTATAATGCTTTTAGCGGAGATACCGCTTTATTGTCATGCGCGCGAACGTGCGCACGGATATACGCCTACGCGCGCGTGTGAACGTAGCGGAAAAAGCAACGATAAAAAGAAACGGAAGCAGACGAGTGTAAGGCATTTACGAAGGACGATATGGGAAAGAACATCAAAAAATTCCAATTAAAAAATATCAAGTGGAACAGAGGGTTGCTTGTGATAAGCGACGTTGTCGCGATTCTTGCGGCGCTTGTGTTTGCGTATCTGACGACGCAGAGCGATAGACAGCTTTCGCTTACCGCCGTGATGTGGGGCGTAGGCAATATTGTTTGCGCGTTGGCAGTGTTCGGCGTGTTCGGCTTGTATTCGGTGGTATTGAAGTCGGTAGGGGCAATGGAAATTTTCAAGATTTTCGCCTCCTCCGTCGTAATTGCGATTGCCAACACCATTTTTGCGTTTTTGCCCGGAGTTCGTCATAATTATGTGGGTTGGGGTACAACCTTGGTATTCACCATGGCGCTTGCGGTAATGACGGCGTTTATCCGTTATTTCCACCGTTTTGCCTTGGTAGTGAAGTACTATTTTGCGGAAAGTCCCGTGGAGAAGGTGCGCGTCATGATTGTAGGCGGCGGCAGTGCGGGAAGCTCGCTTATCAAAGAAATGCAGACGTCCGATAAAATTTTCTATAAACCCGTTTGTATCGCGGACGATAATCCCGAAATGCAGAGAAAGCATATCAGCGACGTAAAAATAGCGGGTACGACGTACGACGTGAAACGGCTTGCCGAAGAATACAGAGTACAGGAAATTTTTATCACTATGCCGTCCGTGGACAAAAAGCACCTCAGCGAAGTGGTAAAACGCTGTCAAGAATGTAATTGCCCCGTCAAAATTTTGCCCGGTATGTATCAGTTGGCTACGGGTCAGGTAACGGTGGCGACGCTCCGTCCTGTTGAAGTGCAAGACCTTTTGGGCAGAGAACAGGTAAACGTCAACTTGGACGAAATTTTGGGTTATATCGAAAGGAAAGTGGTGCTGGTTACAGGCGGCGGCGGTTCTATCGGCAGCGAGCTTTGTCGGCAAATCGCCACGCACAATCCCGAAACGCTGATTATTTTGGACGTTTATGAAAATAACGCGTACGAAATAGAACAAGAATTAAAGCGCAGACACCCCGAATTGCATTTACTGACGCTGATTGCAAACATTCGTGAAAAGGACAAAATGCGGGACGTATTTTCCAAATACCGTCCGCAAATCGTATTCCACGCAGCGGCGCACAAGCACGTGCCGTTGATGGAGACAAGCCCGAATGAAGCGGTGAAAAACAACGTGTTCGGAACGCTGAACGTGGCGCAATGCGCAGACGAGTTCGAGGTGGAAACGTTTGTGCAAATTTCCACGGACAAAGCGGTAAACCCCACCAACATCATGGGCGCAACCAAGCGTATTTGCGAGATGATTATCCAAACGATAGGCAAGCATAGCAAAAAGACGAAATTTGTCGCCGTTCGGTTTGGCAACGTGCTTGGTTCTAACGGGTCGGTAATCCCTCTTTTCAGAAAGCAAATCGCAGAGGGCGGACCGGTTACCGTTACGCATCAGGATATCATTCGGTATTTCATGACCATTCCCGAGGCGGTGTCGCTTGTCTTGCAGGCGGGCGCGTACGCAAAGGGCGGTCAGATATTCGTTTTGGACATGGGCGAGCCTGTCAGGATATACGATTTGGCGTACAACCTTATCCGCTTGTCTGGTTACGAGCCGAACGTAGATATCGATATCGTATGCACGGGCTTACGACCGGGCGAAAAGCTGTATGAAGAGCGGTTAATGGAAGAGGAGGGTTTGCAACAGACGGCAAACGGACTCATCAATATCGCCAAACCCATTAAGCTGGACGAAAAGAACCTGTGGAAGACGTTGGATAAGCTGTACACGGAAGCGTACGGGGAGTCGGAGGAAATGAAGAAGCTTGTCAAAGAGCTTGTTCCCACCTACACCATCGATAAGCGGGACAGTATTGCGGAAGCACTTTGCTTGACGGAGAGTAAGGATAGCAAAGAGAGTAAAACCAAAACCAAGCGCATAAAGAAAGCGCAATAAAAAACGGATAAAAAGAATAAACGAAAAGAAGAAAGACGGAAATGGAAAGAAAGCGTATCATGTTGGCGACGCCCACCATGCACAGCGAAGAAATGGGATTTGTGCAGGAAGCGTTTGATAAAAATTGGATAGCTCCGCTTGGGTTTAATTGTGATAAATTCGAGGAAGAAATGACGGCGTATTTAAGCACGGGCTTGGATACTACCTATCATACGCTCTCCCTTTGCGCAGGCTCGGCGGCGTTGCACCTCGCCTATAAATTGGCGGGCGTAAAACGCGGGGATATCGTGCTTTGTTCGGATATGACCTTTGCCGCTACGGTAAATCCCGTGTCGTACGAGGGCGGCGTGCAGGTGTTTATCGATTCTGAAAGAGAGACGTGGAACATGGACCCCGAGGCTTTGGAGCTTGCCTTTAAGAAATATCCGCAGGCAAATGTGGTGGCGTTGGCGCATTTGTACGGAACTCCTGCAAAAATGGACGAAATTTTGGACGTGTGCAACCGCCACGGCGCAGTGCTTGTGGAGGACGCGGCGGAGGCTCTTTCGGCGCAGTATAAAGGTCGTCAAATGGGTACGTTCGGGAAGTATAATATCATCAGCTTTAACGGCAATAAAATTATCACGACGTCGGGCGGCGGAATGCTGATTACGGCGGAAAAGCAAGCGAAAGAGAAAGCGTTTTTCTGGGCGACGCAGGCGCGCGAGAAAGCACCTTGGTATCAGCACGAGGAGATTGGGTATAACTACCGTATGTCCAACGTGGTGGCGGGCATAGGCCGCGGTCAGTTGTTGCATTTGGACGAGCACCGCGACGCGAAAGAACGTATTTACAGAAGATACGAGGAGGGCTTAAAGGGCTTGCCCGTAACGATGAATCCGTACCTGCCCTATATGAAACCCAACTTTTGGCTTTCCTGCATGCTGATAAATAAGGATTGCAAAGTATCCCCCATGACGGTAATGGAAAAGCTGAACGAGGCGAATATCGAAACGCGCCCCATTTGGAAACCTATGCACATGCAGCCCGTATTTAAGGGGCATGATTGCGTGTGCGTAGAAAAGAGTTCGGTAGGCGAGGACGTGTTTGCGCGCGGCTTGTGTCTGCCCTCCGATATCAAGATGACGGAAGAGGAGCAAGACTTCGTTATCGAGCAGATAAAGCGTTGCTTTTAAGAAAGTCGGCGTAGCTTTATAAAGAAACGGAAAGAAAGGGAAAACGTCGCAAAGTTAGGCGGTTTGGAGAAAGTATGAAAGAGTTTTTTGAAAATCTTACCACAACGGGCTGGGGAATTGCATTGCTTGTTGTGCTTTCGGTGGCGGTGTGGGTGTTGTTATCCGCGCTTTTGTACCGACCCTTTTTTAAGCGTTTTTACGATATGTTATTAAGCGGATTGGCTTTGATTTTGCTTTCGCCCGTACTGATTATTTTGACGGTACTCGGCGCAATCAAAATGAAAGGCAATCCTTTCTTTACGCAGCTTCGACCGGGAAAAAAGGAAAAGGTGTTCAAGCTTATCAAGTTTAGAACGATGACCTGCGAAAAGGACGAAAAGGGCAATCTGCTCCCCGATGAAAAGCGACTCACCCGCTATGGAAAATTGCTGAGAAGCACTTCCTTAGACGAGCTGCCCGAGCTTATCAATATTTTCGTGGGGCACATGTCTATCGTAGGTCCGCGCCCGTTGTTGGTGCAGTATCTCCCTCTGTATAACGAGGAACAGCACAAACGGCACAACGTGCGCCCCGGTTTGACGGGCTATGCGCAGGTGAACGGTAGAAACGCCATTTCTTGGGAAGCTCGGTTTAAGCTGGACGTGCATTACGTGCAAAACGTATCTCTGTTAGGGGATATTAAAATTTTGTTGCAGACGGTGCTTGCCGTATTCAAACGGGAGGGAATCAGCTCTGAAACCTCCGCTACCATGGAATTTTTTACGGGTACGAAAACGGAAGAAACGGAAGAAACGGCAGAAGTGAAAACGGAAGCAGACAACAATAAGCAATCGAGTGCGACGGAGGCGGAAGAGAAATGAAGCTGTTATTTACGTGCGTGGGCAGACGGGTAGAACTTGTACAGCAATTCCGTGAAGCGGCGCAAAACTTACAAATTCCTTTGGAGATTATGGCAACGGATATGACGGACACCGCTCCTGCCGTTTGCTTTTGCGATAAAGCGTTTATCGCTCCGCCCATAAGAAGCAAAGAGTATATTCCCTTTTTGTTGCGCGTGTGCAAAGAAGAGGGTATAGACGGTCTTATCCCCACCATTGATACCGACCTTTTGATTTTAGCGAAAAACAAGTCGGCGTTTGCGGAGGTAGGTACGACGGTGTTTGTGGCAAATCCCGATAAGGTGTTGCTTTGCAGGGATAAGCGGTTAACCTCCGATTATTTTGAAAGTTTGGGGCTTTGCGCGCCCAAGGCGTTTGACGACGTTGCGGCGTACAATTTGGGCTTCCCTGCCTTTATCAAGCCCAAGGACGGCAGTTCCAGTATCAATGCCTATAAAGTGAACGACGAATCAGAGCTGAAAGCGTATGCAGAGAAGATAGACGATTACGTGGTACAGCCCTTTGTTTCAGGCGTGGAATATACGGTGGATATATTCTGCGATACGTCAGGCGAGCCTATATACATAACACCAAGAATCCGTTTGGCGGTGCGCGCGGGCGAGGTTTTGAAAACGGAAATTCGGCAAAACGAAAGCATTATCGAGGAAATGAAAACGCTTGTAGGCGATTTCAAACCGAGCGGCGGTATCACCGTGCAGCTTATCCGCGACGAAAACACGGGCAAGAATTGGTATATCGAGATAAACCCCCGTTTCGGCGGCGGCGCGCCTTTGTCGATGAAAGCGGGCGCAAATGCAGCGGAAGCGCTTTTGAAAACGTTGCAAGGCGAACGCCTTACGTATTGCCATAAGGCGGCGGAGGACGGAGCGACGTTCAGTCGGTTTGACCAAAGCGTTCGGGTAAAATAACGTGAAAGCGCAAACGGTAATTACAAGCATTGCGGAGATAGAAACGAGGCTGGGCGGCATACAGGCGGCGGTGTTCGATTTGGACGATACTCTGTATTCGGAAAAGGAATACGTCAAAAGCGGGTATGCGTGTATTGCGGCGGCATTTCCGCAGATAGAGGATATGCAAAACAAGCTTTGGCAGAGCTTTTTACGCGGTGGAAAAGCCATTGACGAGGTGCTCTCCTTAGAGGGTGCGCTGACGGAAGAAAATAAGGCGGAATGTCTGCGCCTTTACCGTTTCCAAACTCCCGATATTCATTTATATACGGGCGTAGAGGCGTTGCTGACGCGCTTGCGCAAGGCGGGATTGAAGATAGGCATTATCACGGACGGCAGGTCGGAGGGTCAGCGGGCGAAGATTGCCGCGCTGGGCTTGGAAGCTTACGTGGACGAGATTATCGTTACGGACGAGCTTGGCGGCGTAGAGTTCCGCAAACCCAACCCTTTGGCTTTTGAGCTTATGCAAAAAAAGCTTGGCGTTCCGTTTGAAAGCATGATATACGTTGGCGACAACGAGAAAAAGGATTTTATCGCGCCAAACCGTTTGGGTATGAAAACGTGTTTGTTTGCCAACCCCGACGGGTTATATACGCAAAATACGCAATCTACGCAAAGAGGCGAAAAGGAGCAAAAAACCATGTCCGAAGCTTCGGAAAATAAGGAAATAGAGAAAGAAATGGTAGTATCTTCCGCTGCCACGGAAGATAAATACGGCACGCGTGCCGTTCAAAACGAATTACTTGCGATGATGAAGGATATTCACGCCTTTTTCGAGGCAAAGGGCATACGGTACGCACTTTGCAGCGGCAGCGCGCTGGGTGCGGTACGCCATAACGGTTTTATCCCTTGGGACGACGATATGGATATCTTGGTGGATAGGGAAAACTATCACCGCATTTTAGAGGTCTTTGGCGAATGCGACGGATACGTGTTGCGCCGCGACCTTTGGATATACCGCATTCAGAAAAAGGGCAGAGAGAAAAAAGAGGGAGAACGGTATTTGCCCACCGTCGATATTTTCGTGTTGGATAACGCTCCCGACGGGAAGTGGGCGCGCAAGTGGCAGCTACTTCGCTTGAAAATGCTGCAAGGCATGATGAAAAAGGACGTCGATTATCAAAAGTTTTCGTTTGCGTATAAGGCTTGCTTGTTCTGTACGCATTTGCTTGGCAAGCTGTTCACGTATAATTATAAATTCAAGCGGTACGAAAAAATTTCGCGCAAAGCCAACAAGAAAGACACCAAATATACGGCGTGCTTTAACGATTTGTTCAAATATATCTCGCTGCGGTATGAAAAGGACCTGTTACAGTCGCTTGTGCTTTGCCCGTTTGAGGATACGCAGTTTTATATTCCCGAAAAATACGATACGTATTTAACCACCATTTACGGGGATTACATGACGCCGCCAAAGGAAAGCGAACGGGTAGCTCGCCACCTTTAACGGAGTTGTAACGGATAAAAAGGATAAAAAGGATAGAAAAATACGCAAAAAAGGAGAAAGGCAAAAATATGCGGATACTCATTATCGCAAATTTCGTGGATAATTTCGATACGAGTCGGTTTACGGATTTAGCGAAAATGCTTGCGCAAAGGCACGAAGTAGAGCTTATCACGTCCGATTTTGCGCACATGAAAAAGGGAAAAAAGGACAAGCCCGACGTTACGGGGTATAAGCTGACCTTTATACACGAATCGGGGTATAAGAAAAATATTTCCTTAAAGCGGTTTATAAGTCATGCAAAATTTGGCAAAAATGTAAAGAAATACCTTGCTTTAATACAACCGCCCGACCTCATTTATTGTGCCGTTCCCTCCTTGGAATGCTGTTATTATGCGGCGAAATACGCCCAAAAGCATGATATTCCTTACGTAATCGACGTGCAGGATTTGTGGCCCGAAGCCTTTCAAATGGTGTTCCGCGTGCCCATTTTAAGTACGCTTTTGTTTGCGCCGTTCAAGCGCAAAGCTAACTATATTTATAAATCAGCGGACGAAATTATCGCCGTTTCCGACACCTATTGTCAGCGGGTGTTACAGGTAAATAAAAAGACTACACAATCGCTTTCCGTGTTTTTGGGAACGTACCTTTCCGTGTTTGATACCAACGCGCGGGAGAACGCCGTAGAAAAACAAGACCCTAGCGAGTTTTGGCTCGCCTATTGCGGAACGCTTGGCAGCAGCTACGATTTGCGTTGCGCTATGGACGCCATTGCCCTGTTGCAGTCGCAAGGCGTGGAGAATATCCGTTTCAAGGTAATGGGGGACGGACCTTTGCGTTCTACGTTTGAGGCGTACGCAGCGGAAAAGAAGATAAATGCGGAATTTTTCGGGTATATGCCCTATCCTAAAATGTGCGGATTGCTTTCCGCGTGCGACGTGGCGATAAATCCCATTACGCACGGTTCGGCGGCGTCCATTATCAACAAGCACGGCGATTACGCGGCGGCGGGGATTCCCGTTATCAATACGCAGGAAAGCGCGGAATACCGTTCGCTTGTGGAAAGCTATCACATGGGCTATAACTGCGAAAACGGCGATGCGGAGGATATGGCAAACAAGATAGGCTTGCTGTTAAAAGACGAAAATCTTCGTAAGTCGTTGGGTGCGGGCGCGCGTAAATGCGCGGAAGAACGGTTTGACAGAAACCGTTCGTATAAGAGAATCGTAGAAGTTTTGGAAAAATACGAGAAACCCACGAAATAAAGACGAAACAAAGAGAAAACAAAGGACGGAAAAAGGCAAATGCGCAGAAAAATCATCAATTTTTTGAAAAGACATCCCGCGATATTGCGCTTTTTCTGGTTTGTCATTCGGTGCGCGTTGGGGTTTGTGGGTCTGTTTATCCGTGTGAAGCCCAAAACGATGGTATTTGCTTCGTTTGGGGGCAGAAAGTTTGACGATAGCCCCAAAGCTATTTACGACGGCGTATGCAAGGACGAGTTTTTTAACGATTGGAAGCTGATTTGGGCGTTTAACGACCCTGCTGAGTTTGAAATTCCGCGCGGCGAAAAGGTAAAAATGGACACGTGGGGCTTTTTCAAATGCCTGCTTTCCGCCAACGTTTGGGTAAGCAATTCGGGTATGGACAGAGGCATCGGCTTGCCGAGAAAAAGAAAACGTATCCGCGTAGAAACGTGGCACGGAACGCCGCTTAAAAAGATAGGCGGAGAGGAAAATACCGCCTCTATCGGCGGCAAACGCAAAAAAACGAGCCGTAAAAAGCGGGATAATAAAACCATTCGTTGTGCGCAAAGTGAGTTTGACAGAGAGATATTTACGCGGCTCTTTCATGCGGAAAAGGAAGCTATTTTGCTGTCCGATTTGCCCAGAAACGACGCTCTGTTGCAATATACGGAAGAAGAAAAGCAGTCCATACGCGAACGCTTGGGCGTTGCGGACGGAAAGAAAATTATTTTGTATATGCCCACCTATCGGGAATATCTTGTGGATAGCGAAAATAAAACGTATCTTGCTCCGCCTATGGATATGGAGAAGTGGGAGAAAATGCTTGGCGATAAGTACTGTCTTTTGATGCGGGCGCATTACGCGGTAGAGGCCGCACTTGCGCTGAAAGAAACAGAGTTTTTGAAAACGGTTTCGGCATATCCCACGCTCAACGATTTGTACGCCGTGGCGGATATAATGATTTCCGATTATTCCAGCGCGTTTTTCGATTATTCCATTTTGGATAGACCCATGTTCTGCTTTGCGTACGATTTGGCGGAATACGAGGAAAAACGCGGTTTGTATTTACCGCTGAAAGAAACGCTTCCCTGCGCGGTATGCGCTACGGAGGATGAATTGCTTGCGGATATTTTGCAAACGGATACGCAAGAGGCAAGCGAGCGGACAAAGGCGTTTCATGCGCGGTTTGCGCCGTTTGCGGGCAAGGCTACGGAAACGGTAGTAGAGAAGATAAAACAAAGAGTACAAGAACAAGAGAAAAGAAAAGCAAGTTGAGAGGTTGTAAAGTGAACGCAAGCAGTGCGCAAAAACAATATAACGGAGTGAAAGAAAGAGCGAAAGTCCTTTTGCAAACGCTTCGGAGATTTTTTAACAGCGAATTATTTTACGTCTTTGAAACGCTGTTTGCCTGTCTGCTTGTCGTTATGCGGCAGGAGGTAATCGGCGCGGTGATTTTTGTCGCGCTCATTTCGCTGTTGCTTATCGTGTGCGAGGATATTTTGCCCACGACGCTTCCCTTTTTATTGCTCTGTACGTTTACTACTAACTGTTACGATTCGTTTGATACGTTTATCGGGTACGCCGTGTATGCGCCCGTGGTTGTCGCCGCACTTATCGCGCATTTCGTGGTCTATCGCGGAACGCTGAAAATGGGCGAAAGCGTGTATGGGATATGCCTTGTCAGTATCGCCGTGTTATTGGGCGGCGTGGGCGATTTTACTTTGAAGCAATACGTAAGCGGCGCGTATTACATATTCGGCTTGGGCGCGGGCATGATTTTTGCTTATATGCTGATGAAATCGGCGTTTTCCGCACGACGCAGGTATGACGTGCGCATGAAGTTCGCCGCCGTAATGACCCTTGTAGGCGTGCTTTGTTCGTTTATGATCGCAACGGGGTACGTGCGTAAATATTTGGATTTAAGCATGGGAGCATACACCATCGGATTTTCTCCCAACAATTTGGCGACTCTGTTGATGTTTGCGATGCCTTTCCCCATATATCTTAGTAGAAAACAACTGCCTATCGTCATTCTTACGCCCGTGTTTTTAGCAATGCTTTGTCTGACAAAATCTCGTGGCGGCTTGATTTTCGGTTGCATGGAATTTTTCATTTGCTGTCTGTATTGGGTAAGTATGGGCAAAAAGCATAAGACGGAACGTATTATATATTGTGTTGCTGCGTTGGTGGCAGTGGCGTGCGCGTTCGGCAGAGTGGTTTTGGATATGTTACAAGACCGTATTTTTGCGGACGGGGTATTGATTAGTAACGTACGTTTTACCATGTTTGGACAAGCGTTAGACAACTTCTATAAGCGTCCGTTTGTCGGTACGGGGATTTTGGACGAATCCATTTGGTATTCGGACACGAAAAAGCAAGGCGCGATGACGTGGTATCACATGATGATTCCGCAGGTGGTGGGCAGTATGGGCTTGATTGGTATCATTGCCTACGGTTTCCAGATATTGCAAAGAGTAAAGCTTACCTTCCAAAAGCGCAGTACTTGGTCGCTTGCGTTGGGAATATCCTATTTAGGACTTTTGATGATGAGCCAAGTCAACCCCGGCGAATTTTGCCCCCTGCCGTTCGGGCTTCTCGCGGTGCTTTTGTTCATCTTCCAAGAAATACGCTTGGAATACGATAATTTGCCGTTGACAGGAAAACAATTTCATAGCGGGAAAAGCCGTTGTAAAAAGGGCGGTGTGTAAGCATGAAAACGTGTAAAAGAGTGTTATTGTTGGCAAATAATTGCCTTTCGTACACCAACGCGAACGGCAGAACGCTGTTAAATTTTTTTAAGGGCTACGATAAAGACTGCTTGGCGCAATTTTTTGTAAAAGAGGGCGACCCTGCTTTCGATATTTGCGACAATTATTTTCAGGTAACGGACGGGGAGGCACTCCGCGCGTTCAAAAGAAAGCAAAAGGTGGGCAAGGTGTTGGAAAAGCCCGCGCAAGACGTCGTAGTAAAGCCCAAGCAGAACGTGAAATCAAAAAGCAAGCGCACACCGCTTACCATGCTGCTTAGAGAGCTGGTTTGGAACAGCAACAAATGGAAAGGGGAGGCGTTTGAGGCGTGGCTGGACGCGTTCAATCCCGAAGTGGTGTTGGTATTCAACGGCGACAATGCGTTTTTATTGAAAATTGCAACGGATATTGCCAAAAAGCGGAATATCCCGCTGATGCTGTATAATTGCGAGTGGTATTATTTCCGTAAGAAAAATTACATGGTCAACTGCGGTTGGACAAGCATTTTATACCCTTGGTTTATTCGTAAATACCGCAAGCAGTTTGAAAAAACTATCAAGCAAGCGGCGTATTCCGTGTATAACAGCGAAGCGTTGGAACGGGCGTACAACAGCGTTTTCCACAAACCGAGCACCACTATTTATACGGCGACGGATATGGCGGATAACGAGGCGCATATAAAAAGCGTTCGCGAGGCACTTGGCTGCTTAGGCGAACAAAAATCGGAGGATAACCGCGCTCCCGTGGTTACCTATTTGGGCAACTTGGGCTGGGAACGTCCCGAGGGCTTGATTGCCATTGCCAACGCTCTGCAAAGCATTGATGAAAATTGGTGTTTGGACGTGTACGCGCGTTTCCCGACGGAAGAAATAGAGAAACAAATGCTTGCCTGCAAGGGGATACGCCATAAAGGCTTTGTGGCGTACAACGAGGTGTTGCAGGTAATGCAAAACAGCGACGTTTTAGTGCATACGGAAAGCTTTTCGCCTTTTCGGAAAAAGGATTTGGAATTTGGCTTCTCCACCAAAATTGCCGATTGCTTGGCGAGCGGCGCGTGCTTCTTTTTCTATGCTCCTATCGACTTGGTATCGGCAAAGTATCTCAAAGAAAATAACGCGGCGTGCGTGGTAACCGAGCAAGAAAGCTTGAAAACGGAGTTGGAAAGCATTTTGCGTAATCCTGCTCGGCGTAAGGAGTACGTAGAAAACGCGCTTGTTTTGGCGCAGCGCAACCATAGCGTATTAAAAAACAGGGAAAAAATGTGGGAAGCGGTAAAAACGGCGGCGGAAAGCGGCTCTTTATCGCCATTAAAAAAATAGCAAACGACAAACCTGAACGCTCTTTTTAGCTTTCAGGTTTTATTTTTCAAATTTCGCATAAATTTCGCAAAATTTTTTGCTGTTTTATATAGCTTTCTTTGAAGAAATATGCTATAATGGATATAATGAAGTTTTGCGGGCTTTTTCGCGGCGTGAAAGGTCGGCTCACTTTACGGCTATGATTTCAACAGCTATTATTTAAGCAACTATTATATCAATATATAAACAGTTATTATTTAGACGGCTATTATTTAGGAGGTATCCAAATGCAACCCATTTACAAAAGAATTTTGTTAAAGCTTTCCGGTGAAGCGCTTGCAGGCGATCAGCGTTTCGGGTTAAACCACGAAGTGATTGCTCCCGTTGTGGAACAAATCGTCGAGCTTCATAACATGGGCGTTCAGGTAGGTCTGGTCATCGGCGGGGGGAACTTCTGGCGCGGTAGGCAGGGCACGAATATGGACAGAACGACGGCAGACCATATGGGTATGCTTGCAACGGTAATGAATTCGCTTGCCATGATGGACGCAATAGAACAGCGCGGCGTGCCCGTGCGCGTACAAACCGCTCTAGATATGGTATCGCTTGCCGAGCCGTTTATTTTGCGTAAGGCGCTCCGTCATTTTGAAATGGGCAGAATTGTCATTTTCGCTTGCGGAACGGGCAACCCCTATTGTTCGACGGACACGGCGGCGGCGTTGCGAGCTTGCGAAATTGACGCGGATATCCTGCTGATGGCGAAAAACGTGGACGGCATTTACGATTCCGACCCCAAAACCAATCCGTTTGCGAAAAAATACGAAACGCTGCGGTATGCGGATATCATCAATCAAGGCTTGAAGGTAATCGATTTCACGGCGGCGACGATGTGTATGGAGAACAACGTTCCGACGTTGGCGTTTGGGTTGAACGAGGAAAATTCTATCGTTCGCGCAGTGTGCGGCGAAAAATTGGGAACAATGATTAAGGTGTAAGCCTTGATTGCAAAAAATAAAGAAAGGAGAATACGACAATGGTAGAAAACGAAAAAGTAGAAGAAATGATGTTGGAATTGGAAGACAAATCGGAGAACACGATTAAAGCGTTGGAGGGCGATTACGGCGCGCTCCGAACGGGCAGAGCCAATCCCCATATTTTGGATAAAATCGAAGTAGAGGCGTACGGCGGCATGAGTAAGCTTATCGAGCTTGGCAACACGTCCACGTTGGACGCTCGCACGTTGCAAATCAATCTTTGGGATAAATCGCTTCTTAAAGCGGTAGAAAAGGCGATTTTGCAATCGAATATCGGTCTTACGCCCGTCAACAACGGCAACGTTATCCTGCTTACCTTCCCCGTAATGACGGAGGAGAGAAGAAGAGAGCTTGTAAAGCAAGCGAAGAAAATGGGCGAGGATTCCAAGGTTGCGCTTCGTAACCACCGCCGCGAAGCCATGGACGTATTGAAGAAGATGAAAACGGCGAAAGAACTTTCCGAGGACGAAGTTTCGGGCTGCGAAGCGGAAGTGGAAAAGACGGTTACGGGCTATATGAGCACGTTGGAAAACATTATTTCCTCCAAAGAAAAAGAATTGATGTCTATCTAACCTATGGGCAAGAATACAATAAAGGCAGGGGTAAAAATCCCCAAGCATATTGCGATTATTATGGACGGAAACGGGCGTTGGGCGAAAAAGCGTTTGATGCCCCGTTCTTTCGGTCATAAGCAGGGCATGGAGCGCATGATAGGACTCATGGAGCACGCCTTTGATTTGGGAGTGGAGTATATCACGGTATATGCGCTTTCCACCGAAAACTTGAAACGCCCGAAAGAGGAATTGGAGGGCTTGTTCGATTTAATTCGCAAGCATTTCACACCCTATTTGCGCAGAGTATGCGAACGGGGAGTGCAGCTTCGTGCAATAGGGAATATCTCTTTATTGCCTGAGGACGTACAGGAAATTTTGAAAAATTCGGAAGCGGAAACGGCGAAATATCAAGGCAAGGGCATCAATATCGCGCTTTGCTACGGCGCGCGGGACGAAATTGTGCGGGCGGCAAACGAGGCTGTGGCGCGCGGAGAAAAGGTAACGGAAGAAAGCTTTGCTTCTCTGCTTTATACAGGCGGTCAGCCCGACCCCGATTTGATTATACGCACGGGCAAGGAGGTGCGGCTTTCCAACTTCCTTTTGTATCAAGCGGCGTATGCTGAGCTGTATTTTTCCGATAAAATGTTCCCGGAATTTTCCGATAAGGATTTGGAAAAAGCGATTGTGTGGTATTCGGGTAGAACTCGTCGGTTTGGGAAAACGGACGAACAGCTTTCCCGTTAAATTTGTAAAACTATGTAACGAAGCGGCATAACGCCGCGTGGAGAAGAACGTATGAAAACTCGATTGATATCCGGCACCTGTTATATTGCCGTTTTGCTCGCGTTTTATTTACTGAAAATTTTCGTGCCTACGTACGGCGTATTTTTATTCGACGTGCTGATTTATGCGTTCGCGCTAATCGGTACGCATGAAATTTTGCGCGCGTTAAAAAGCAAAACCACCAAACCGCAACGGGTCATCGTGTATTGCTTTGCCGCCGTATGTATTCCCACGTGCGCGGCTGCCGAATATTTTTTTCGTTACGGCTTGCACGTAACTAGCATTTGCTTTTTTGCTCTGTCGGTGGCGTTGCTTGTGCTGCTAGTGTGTCGGCATGAAGAAACCACGCCCGAAAACCTCGGCGTTTCCTTCTTCTCGGCGGTGTATCCCGTTCTGCTTTTGTGCATTTTGGTACTCACAAACCACGTGTCCGACCCCAGCGTTACCGATTATTCTCCCACGCTTAACGCCATTGCGTTTAATTCCGATTTGCTGATACTGTTCGTGTTTGTCGTATCGCCGTTTGCGGATTCGTTTGCGTACCTGTTTGGTAGATATTTCGGGAAATACTTCCCCGCGAAAATGGCACCTGCCATTAGCCCCAACAAAACGGTAATCGGCGGAATCGGCGGGCTTATCGGCGGCGTAATCGGCGCGGCGATTATGTATTTTGCGTATAACGGAATTGTCGTGGGCGAGTATATCGATATGCATATTTGGCTGCCTACGTATCTGGCTATTGGGTTCTTGGCGGCGGCGGCGACGGCGTTTGGCGATTTGGTGGAAAGCTGTATCAAGCGCAAAGAGGGAATCAAGGACATGGGCAATATCATGCCCGGACACGGCGGTATTTTGGACAGAATAGACGGTACGCTGTTTGCGTGCTTGGCTGTGTATATCGCGTTCGCGTTTATCCGTTTGCTTGTATAAAATATAGGCGAAACAGTGAAAGGAAACAATATGAAAAGTATAGCGTTAATCGGCTCGACGGGTTCTATCGGCAGACAGGTTTGCTCGGTGGTGCGCCGTCATAGCGATAAATTTCAGGTGGAAAGTCTCGTTGCCCATAGCTCGGCAGAGACTTTTTTGCGCCAAGTACAAGAATTTAAGCCCAAATACGCGGTTCTGATAGACGAAGAGGCTGCCAAGCGTATCGAAAACGAAATTCCCGCGGGGGTTACCTTCCGCTATGGCGAGGCGGCGGCGTTGGAGGCTGTGGGCTACGGCGACGTGGCGTTTGTGGCGGCGACGGGGTTTGCGGGCTTGCAATATTCGTTAAAGGCGATAGAGCTGAAAAAGCCGCTGGCACTTGCCAACAAGGAAACGCTGGTGTGCGGCGGAGAGCTTGTCATGGGCAAAATCGCGCAGGCAGGTATCCCTTTAATGCCTGTGGATAGCGAGCATTCCGCACTTTGGCAGGCGTTGCATTTCCGCACGGACGCCGCTTTCAAACGGCTGATTATTACGGCGAGCGGCGGCCCGTTCTACGGCTGGGATAAAGAACGGTTGCGCGGTGTTACGCCCGCAAGCGCATTGAAGCACCCCACGTGGCAAATGGGCGCGAAGATTACCATCGATTCGGCAACGCTTCTTAATAAAGGCTTTGAAGTGATAGAGGCAAAGTGGTTGTATAACGCTCCGCTTTCCAAGATAGACGCGGTGGTGCAGCCCGAAAGCATTATTCATTCTATGGTAGAATTTGAGGACAGCGGAATTTTGGCACAGATGAGCTATCCCACCATGGAGCTGCCCATTCAGCTTGCGCTTACCTATCCCGAACGGTTAAATTGCGACTTAAAGCCAATGGATTTCGCCTCGCTTGGAGCGATTCGGTTTTTGCCCTTGAAAAGGGAAGATTTTCCCTGCTTCGACCTTGCATTAAAATCGGCGGAAATGGGGGATAATTATCCGTGTGCCTTAAACGCGGCGGGGGAGATTGCCGTGGGCGCGTTTTTAAGGGAAGAAATAGAGTTTTTATCTATTTCGGCCGTGATAGCGGAAACGCTGGAAAAGACGGAGCGGATCAAAGCGGACAGCTACGGCGCGTTGACGGAAACGGACTTGCGCGGCAGAGAGCTTGCCCGCCTCGCCGTACAAAAATTACGGAAATAAAATACGGAAATAAAATATTGACGCATGGAAATACAAAAGCGGGAAAATGGAAACGAGTGAGAGGGAAACAGTTTAATGTTGTTAGGTAACTTATTAAGCATAGGAACAACCTTTGCAAGCGTGATGAAGAGCGTGGGCGGAGTGTTGCTCGCTGTCGTGATTCTGCTTGTCATGGTAACGATTCACGAATTTGGACATTACGTTGCGGGGAAGCTTTTGGGCTTCAAAATCAACGAATTTTCCGTTGGGTTCGGACCTGCTCTTTTCAAAAAACGTAGTAAAAAAACGGGCGAGCTGTTTGCGCTCCGCGTAATCCCCTTGGGCGGGTATTGTGCCTTTGACGGCGAAGACGAATACGAGGACGAGGAAACGGAAAAGGGCGAAAAAACCGAAAATACGGAAAATAGCGAAAATACGGAAAAAGCCGAAGAACCGTTTGCCGAAATGACGGAAACGGAAGTAAAAACAGGTGCGGAAGTGGCAACGGAAACGGAAGAAAACGTTCCCGTGGAAGCAGAGGAGGAATATCCCGAACCGCAGGGCGCACGCTTTAACGACCAGCCGCCTTGGAAACGCATTATCGTTTTGATTGCGGGCGCAACGATGAACTATTTGTTGGCGGTGCTGCTTATCGTTTGTATGTTTGCATTCGTCGGCAGACCCGTCTATAAAACGCTGATAGGCGGAGAGGAAGCAAACGAGGCAACCTGCGCTCCCATAGCGGCAACAACAGCAGTGCTGACGGAAAGCGAAGCCGAGGCTGTGGAGAACGGAGAAACGTTGCAAACGGGCGACGTCATCTTAAAAATCGACGGCAAAAACGTGTATATGATTACCGATTATATGGACGCATTAAGCGGTAGAAAGGCGGGCGAAAGCGTACCGCTTACGGTGCTTCGCGGCGAAGAGGAAAAAACGGTGTATATCACTTTGACGATAGACGCCGAGTTTGAAAATATGTCCGACGTGCAAACTCTGTTGCATGCGATCGGCATACAAAAGGGCGGCGGGCTGTACACCGTTACCGTCAAGCAGGGATTTTTCCAAACGATAGGCAGCTCGTTTGCGTATTCGGTGAAGATAGGCGGCACGGTTCTTCGTTCGCTTGGAGAACTGTTGACGGGAAAGCTTGGTTTGAAAGCCATGGGCGGACCTGTTACTACGATAAAAATCACGTCGGAGGCGGCGTCTAGCGGTGTGCTTTCTTTCTTGAATATTGCGGCGTTTATCGGGGTCAACCTTGCCGTTTTCAATCTGTTGCCCATACCCGCTTTGGACGGCTGTAAGGTGATTTTCTGTATCATCGAATGGATACGCAAAAAACCCGTCAACCGCAAGGTGGAAACGATGATTCACTTTATCGGCATCATTTTCCTGTTCGCCTTTGCTATCTTGGTAGATATCCTACAATTATTTTAATAAAAGATGCAAAAAACTTCACCTGTCAAGTAAAAATGCTTGACAGGCTATTTTTTATGAGGTATAATAGAACAGCGAAATACGGAGGAGGAGCGGAGGAAATGAAAGACGATTTGCAATTTCTTCGGCTTTGGGACTTGTATTCGCCGTTGCTTACCGCCACACAGCGGGAAATTACGGACTTGTATTTCAATTACGATTTGTCCTTGGGTGAAATCGCCGAACAGAAAGGAGTATCGCGGCAAAGCGTGTCTGACTGTCTGCAAAAATGCCGAAAACAGCTGGAAACGTACGAGTCGAAGCTGGGTTTTTCGAAAGCCTTACACGAGCTTTCTATGGAATATTCGGCGTACATGACGCAAACGCAGCGGTTTATTAGCGAGCATAAAGATTCGTATGCGCCCCTGCAAACCTTGCAAACGCAATTAGACGGAGTTTTAGAGGAATACGGCGCAGAAAAGATAGAAAGGACGGAGCTTGTTGACGGCGGGGAGATAGTCGGCAAGGTATTTCGGGAAGAATAAAAGGAGTTGCAAATGGCTTTATTCGGGTCGTTATCGGAAAGGTTAAATCATATATTTTCCAAGCTGACGAAGCGGGGTAAGCTGACGGAGCTGGAAATCCGTACGGCGATGCGCGAAGTGCGCGTTGCGTTGTTGGAAGCGGACGTCAATTTGCGGGTAGCCAAGCAATTTATCGCGGAGGTCTCGGAAAAGGCGGTGGGGCAGGAAATTTTGTCCTCGCTCAATCCTGCACAGCAGGTAATTAAAATCGTCAATGAAGAGCTGATTGCGCTTATGGGCTCGAAAAACGCCAAGATAGAGGTGTCGCCCAAGCTTCCCACGGTGATTATGATGTGCGGTTTGCAGGGTGCAGGTAAAACCACGCTTTGCGGAAAGCTTGCGCTGCAATTAAAAAAGCAGGGCAAAAAACCGTTGCTAGTGGCAGGGGATATCTACCGACCCGCGGCAATTTCGCAGTTGCAAGTGGTGGGGCGTAACGCGCAGACGGAAGTGTTTGAAAAGGGAACGCAAAATCCCGTCAAAACCGCCAAACAGGCAATAGAATACGCACGCTCCATGAGCTACGACACCGTTATTTTGGATACGGCGGGCAGATTGCAGATAGACGAAACGCTCATGCAAGAGTTGGAAAATATCAAAAAAGAAGTAGAAGTAACGGAAACGCTGTTGGTCGTGGACGCGATGACGGGTCAGGAAGCGGTGAACGTTGCGGAAACGTTTAATGCTCGGTTGGAAATTACGGGCGTTATCTTGACGAAGTTGGACGGCGATACGCGCGGCGGCGCGTGCCTTTCTATCAAGGCGGTAACGGGCAAACCTATCAAGTTTATCGGCGTGGGCGAAAAGCTGACCGATTTAGAACCGTTCTATCCCGACCGTATGGCTTCGCGTATTTTGGGTATGGGCGACGTTTTGTCGCTTATCGAAAAGGCGCAGCAGGCGATTACGGAAGAGGACGCGAAGAAAATGCAGCAAAAAATGCTGGCAAATTCGTTTACGCTCACCGATTATTTAGAGCAGTTTTCCATGATGAAAAAAATGGGCGGTGCGCAGGCAATGCTGTCCATGCTGCCGGGAGCAGGCAAGCTGAAAGTAAACGAGGGGGATATCGACGAGAAGCGTATCGAACGCACCAAAGCGATTATCCTTTCCATGACGAAAGCCGAGCGCGACACGCCTTCTATTATAGACAGCAAACGCAAACGCCGTATTGCGGCGGGGTCGGGAACGACCGTGCAAGAGGTAAATCAGCTATTGAAGCAGTTCGACCAAACGAAACAGCTTATGAAGCAGCTTAAAGGTGGGCGCGGCAAGTTCCGCTTACCATTCTAAAAACGACGTATAGCACGCCGACGGGTGCGCCCGCGGCGAAACCTTATCTATCCTCTTAGGGGGAAGTAAGATAGGTGCGTGTACGCGAGCGTAACGGTGTTTACGGACAAAGGATAGAAAAGACTTGTCCGTGGCGACCTGCCACCTCACTCATGTACGCAAAGTACATTTCCTGTCGGGCAAAACCACGCGTTTTGCACCAATACGACGCACTCTCCGCCGTTTTTCGGGGCAATTAACAAGTACGGTAACGAACAGTCGGGACAACCCACTTGCGCAGTTGCGAGCAGTATTTATTTCATATTAAAAACAAAAAAATTTATATATACTTTGGAGGTATCTATTATGGTAAAAATGAGACTTTTCAGAATGGGCGACAAAAAGAACCCTATCTATCGTGTAGTGGTAGTGGACAGCAGAAAGGCTGCTACGGGCGAATACATCGACTGCGTTGGTCATTACAGACCCACCTGCGACCCCGTTGAACTCACCATCGACGTAGAAAAAGCGCAAGAATGGTTGAAGAAAGGCGTTCAACCCACGGAAACGGTGAAAAATCTTCTCGTTAAGACGGGCGCAATGGAAAAGAGTGCGAAGCTTAGCCCTTCCAAAACCAAAACGAAGAAAAAGGCAAACTAACGCTTTTTTGCGTAAAGTCCTTTTTGGGTAGGGAGAAAACACCATGTTGGATTTGATTAAATACATCGTCGGTCAGTTTGCCGAGGATAAAGAAAACGTCGAATACACGGTAAAGGAAAAAGACCGCGTTATCGAGGTTACCGTTACGCTTTCGCCGTCGGACATGGGGAAAGTAATCGGCAAGCAGGGTAAAATTGCCAAAGCGATGCGTACGATTGTTCGCGCGGCGACGCCTGCAAGCTCCAAGCGTTACGTGATTGAAATTTGCGAACGTGGCGGCAATGCCGTGGACGTGGACACGGACGCGGAATAATTTGCGCGGCAGCGGCAAAAAGACAAACTGCGGTTTGGCAAAATAAGGCTTTCCACACGGAGGCCTTTTTTGGCTTATCAGAGAAAGAAAGGGAAAAACAGGCAGGCAGGTATGCGATGAACGGCAATGCTTGCCGCAAAAGGAGTACGACATGGAACGTTTGATTATTGCGGAAGTATTAAAGCCGCAAGGCATACGCGGAGAACTGAAAATTAAAACGTTTACCGACTATCCCGAGGACGTAAAGGCGTTTAAGACGGTGTATATCGACGATAAGCCGTATAAAATTTTGTCCTTTCGCGTAGGCACGGACGGCGCGGCGTATATCGGGCTTCGCGGCATTCCCGACAGAAACGCCGCCGAGCTGTTTAGAGGGAAACTTTTACAAGGCGAACGCGACGACGCTCCCGCTTTGGAAGAGGGGCAGTATTATATCGTGGATATTATCGGTCTTTCGTGCGAAACGGAGGAGGGAGAAGTGCTGGGTAAGGTTACGGACGTCAGCACGCTTTCTTCCGATATATACACCATAGAAAAAGCAGGAAAGAAAATACTCTTTCCTGCCGTAAAAGGCGTTGTCAAACGCGTGGATATTGAAAACGGAAAGCTTATCGTCGATAAGGAAATTTTCGATCAGATTTCCGTGGATTGATTGTCCGTTACGGTTTCCGTCCGCGTATCCGTTTGCAAAGTCGAAGAAGCCGCGGCGGATTTTTGCGTGGGCTTCATCTGCTTATACAGCTTATCAAGCACTCCCGTTTTGCAAAGGGCAAGCAGTGTAAGCGTTGCGATAAGGCAGTCGGCGGGGATATACACGCATTGATAGATAAGCGAGTAGATAAACGCGTTGCGCATTGCCCAATTTGGCAGGCTGACCCAAACGGCGTCTTGCAGGAAGAAGATTGCACCCGAAAGCAGATGAAAAACGAAACGGAGCGCAAACACCGCAACGCACCCCAAAACGACGGGCATAGCCGCTTTGCTTTTGCGGGGCAGATTTCCGAAAAATCCCATAACGCCGATAGACAAAAAGGCAAGCAGATAGTCTAAAATAAAGGTGGCGGGCGTTAAGATATACGGAGATTCGATAAAGTTGAGAAGTCCGTGAATAAGACC
The DNA here is from genome assembly GCA_045655725.1 of Candidatus Scatosoma sp. GTDB lineage: Bacteria > Bacillota > Clostridia > Christensenellales > Borkfalkiaceae > Scatosoma. Next base: position 17,804 of record JAZOPT010000061.1, on the reverse strand, counting down.
GACAATCAGTCCGTCCCGTACGCCGAACACGTAGGCAAAGATAAGCACGGGCACAAACGAAGCAAGCGTTATCGAACCGCCGTATTGCACGGGCTTAAATTTTATCAAAGCCAAGACAAAGGACGTAGCCACGCAAATGCCTGCAAAGGCGATGCGCTTGGCGTCAAATTTCTTATGGGAAATCAAACCGATTAAGCCGATGACGGCAAGCAGTAACACCACTGCGCCTACGGAAATCCATTTCACCACGTTAGTAGCTTGTTCGCTCACTTCGAGCAGGGAATAAAGAAACATAAAAATACCTCCTTTCTCCGCCGTACGCGCTTTTCCGAAAAAAGAAAACGCCCTCAACGTATTACGCAATTTCTGCGAAACCGCAGCTTATGCGAAACGTGGGCGCAAGCGTTTTTCGGAGCGCAACCCCGATAGGGAAACAAACGCGCAAACGATACGAAACGTAAGGGTAGGCGGTTGTTTTCCACAGCGGCGAAGCGGTAAAAAACGGTTATCAATCTCTCGCTCAGGTATTACCCTGCCGATTCAAATGGTATAATCTCAGCCTTTTGACAGGCACCCACGACGGATACTTCAATTTATTTGTACTATCATTATAATACGAAATATTCCGTTTGTCAAACATTTACAGTAAAAAAGAGGAAAAAACAATGCGCTACGATTTTTATGCCTATATGGACAGAATGAAATACATCAAGCGTTGGCAGCTTATGCGTTCGGTGCGGGACGAAAATATCATGGAGCACTCGCAAAACGTAACGTTGCTTGCGCACGCGCTCGCCGTTATCCATAACGAAGAGTTCGGCGGCAAAGCAGACGTATTGAAAACGGTGTTGTACGCGGTGTATCACGAAACGAGCGAGGTAATGACGGGGGATTTGCCCACGCCTATCAAATATTATAACAATCAGCTGCACGGCGCGTATAAAGAGCTGGAAAAAAGTGCGTGTGAAAAAATCGTGAACACGCTGCCTGAAAAAATGCAGAGTGCCATTTCGCCCTTTGTTTTGGCGGACGAAAACAGCATAGAATACAAGCTTGTCAAGGCGGCGGACAGAATAGCCGCTTACGTCAAATGTTTGGAAGAGCTGCGCAGCGGCAACAGCGAATTTTCCAAAGCGAAAAAGAGTATCGAAGAGGACCTGCTTTCCCGCAATATGCCCGAAGTAGAGTACTTTTTCAAGCACTTTATTCCCTCCTATTCGCTTACCTTGGACGATTTAGAGGGCTTTTAACCGAAGCTTGGCGCAATGCACCGCCGCTTTCACGCAATTTTCAAATATTCTTAAAAAGCTTAACAAAAACGGGCGGTATAATAGGAATAATAGTGTGGGGAAATCAAGAGGTGCGGCTAAAACGGACGTTTTTCGCGTACAATAATAGAGAAATAATACCGAATGCAAAGGTTTGCAAAAATCGGAGGAGATAAACATGAAAAGAGCAATCAAACGGATAGCGAGCTTATTATGCGTAACGCTGCTTGGCGGCGGTGCGGTTTTGGGGCTTGCTTCCTGTAATAAAGACGAGGTGATAAACGCGTACGACATCGCGGTGAAAAACGGATTCCAAGGCACGGAAACGGAATGGCTTGCCAGCCTGCAAGGGGATAACGGCGAGGACGGTGCGGACTTCGATATTTATGCTCTGTACGAGGCGGCGAAAGAGAAGGACGGCTTTGCGGGCACGTTTTCCGAGTTCTTAAAAACGTATCTTAACGTGAACGTGGCAGAGGACAACGACGCGGGCACGATAGCGAAAAGCACGGCTTCTATCGTCAGCATTTGCGCGGGCTTTACCACCACGCAAAAGACGGGCTTGTATAATTCGCAAACGGTAAAAGTGCCGTCGGGTTCGGCGGGGAGCGGCGTGATTTATTCTATCAACGAAAATGCGAAAACGGCGTACATTATTACCAACTACCACGTTTTGTATTCCAAGGGAACGGATACCGCCAACGACATTTCCGATTGCATTTACGTCTATCCCTACGGCGCGCTGAATATGTTCAGCACGGGCGATACCAACGGCAACGGCGTTTTGGATAGCAACGAAGAAATGGGCGATTTCAACGGCGGCGGCATTAAGGCTCGGTACGTCGGCGGCGCAATGGAATACGATATCGCTATTCTGCAAACGTATTCCGACGATTATTTCGGCGAAGACACGCATGCAGAGGCGGCGGAGATTTGGGACTCCAACGATATGTCGATAGGGGAAAAGGTATACGCAATCGGCAACGCCAACGGGCAAGGCATTTCCGTTACCAACGGTCTGCTTTCGGTGGAGAGCGAATATATCACGATGACCGCTCCCGACGCGTCGCGGAATATCCGTTATCGGGTTATGCGTACGGACGCGGCGATTAACCACGGCAATTCGGGCGGCGGCTTGTTTAACGCGCAGGGGTATCTTGTGGGTATTATCAACGCGAAAAACGTCGAGGACGAAACGGATAACATGGGCTATGCGTTGCCTATCACGCAGGTTAAATACGTGGTGGAGAACATTTTGGATAACGTGGAACAGGACGTTGCCAAAGGCTACGTGCTCCGTGCGACGCTGGGGATACAGACGCAAATTACGCAGTCGAGCGGTGTTGTGCGCGACGGGAAATATTATATCGAAGAGGTATTTCAGGTAACGACGTACGAAATCCCCTCCACGGCGGCGGCGTACGGGAAGCTGAAAGCGGACGATATCATTCAGACGGTAAAGATAAACGACGGGGAGACGGTGAAGCTGACGCGTAGCTTCCAGCTTGTGGATATCTGCCTTACCATTAGAAAGGGCGATACGGTAACCGTCGGTATCAAGCGGAACGGAAAGGACGAAAACGTTTCTATTAAGTTTGATAAAGACAGCTATTTCACGATATACAACTGATGAAAAAAGTGTCGGCGCAACCGTTAGATAGGCGGTTGCGCTTTTTAGGTTTATTGAGGTTTAACTCCCGTTAGTCTATGCTTGACAAACGGCGAGAGAAAGAGTATAATAAAGATAAGCAACGGTAGGAGGTTGGCTATGAGAGCGGAAGAATGGATATCTGCAACGGCGGTGCGGTCAAAGACGGAGGAGGGGCTTCGTTTGTTAAAAAAAGGCATACCGCTTGGCGTGGACGACAGGGGCGAAACGGTGTTTTCGCAGCGTCGGGAGCATACCTTTACCGCTCGGCATACCTGCGTTACGGGCGAAAACCGCACCGATTTTATCAAACGACTCATTATTACGCTGTCGCAGTTGTACCAAGGCATGGAAGCATGCTTTTTGGTTGCGTCGCCGCGCGCTTCCTACGGCGAGCTGATGAAGCTGAAAACGGTGGACGTTACCGTTCCGTTTGTGCGGAGTAAAGCGGATATTGAGGACGTGAAAAAGTGCGTTTGCGAGATAATCGAGAAGCAAACGGTTGGACAGGGCTGCGCCAAATTGGTGCTGATTTTGGACGGCTTGGAAGAGATAGAGGGCTGTAACGAAAACGGGGATTTGGAGGAATACCGCACGTTTTTAGAATTGCTTGCCCGCCGTGAAAGCGTGGACGTTATCACGGGCGTGGAATTGATGCAAAGCATATTCAGCGGTTATCCCGGCGCGTTTGTGGGCGTGGGAAATTGCCTCGTTACCACCAAGTCGGACGGGAGCGCGGACGTAACGTACGTCGATGACGATTCCTCTCTTTCTCTGCCGACGGCAATGGTGTACCCGAACGCTCCGTCCGTTGCGGAAACCGTTTTATTTTTGAACGCCTTACCCAAAGCAAGCGGCAGCTTCGGCGTATAAAACAAGTACGGAACGCAGTATAATATTTGTATGGAAAAACAAGCGCAAAAGTTAATTGAACGCATACCTGCTCCCTTACTTTTATGGTATCGGGCGAACAAACGCAAGCTACCGTGGCGGGAAAATCCCACGCCGTACCGTGTTTGGGTATCGGAAATCATGCTCCAACAAACGCGGGTGGAGGCGGTAAAGGAATATTACGTTCGGTTTATGTCGCAGCTACCCATGGTAGAGGACTTGGCTTCGTGCGAAGAAGAGAAGCTGTTGAAGCTGTGGGAGGGCTTGGGATATTATAGCCGAGCCAGAAATTTACAAAAGGCGGCAAGGCAAATCATTACGCAGTTTAACGGCGAATTTCCCGAGGATATCCGTATGTTGCAAACGTTGTCGGGGATAGGCGAATACACGGCGGGGGCAATCGCCTCCATTGCGTTCGGTCAGCGCACGGCGGCGGTGGACGGAAACGTATTCCGCGTCATTTCACGGCTTACCTTGGACGATAGAGTGATTTCCGACCCCGCATATAAAAAGGATTTAACGCAAACGCTGTCGGCGGCGTACCCTGCCGAGGGAAAGGACAGTGCGGATTTTACGCAAAGTCTGTTTGAGCTGGGGGCAATGGTGTGTAAGCCGCAAAACCCCGATTGTGAGGCGTGTCCGTTGCGTTCCGTTTGCGGAGCGTATGCAAAGGGCAAACAGCGCGAATATCCCGTTTTACCGCCCAAAAAGGCGAAGCGGGAGGAGGATATATACGTATTTTTGATAGAAACTCCGCAGGGCTTTTGTATTCGTCGGCGTACGGAGGGAGTGCTTCGCGGCATGAACGAATTTCCCTCTGCCGTCCACTGTGGAGAGAGCGCGGACAGCGTGTTAAGCGGTTGGGGAATCACCGCTTATACGGAGAAAAAGCGCGCCAATTACACGCATATTTTCACGCATATCAAATGGAATATCACGTGTATATGGTTGCAGACGGAGGACGCGGAGTTCGATACGTATGCGTTAGACGAAATAGAGGAGAGTATTTCACTGCCCACGGCGTTTAAGCAGTGCTTGGGGATATTGCAATAATAAAAAGGAGAAACACAAATATGAAAGTAATGCTTGTAAACGGAAGTCCTCACGAAAAGGGTTGTACGTACACCGCGCTTGCCGAGGTGGCGAAAGCCTTGCAAAAGCAGGGCGTGGAAACGGAGATTTTCCATATCGGTAAACAACCCATAGCAGGCTGTTTGGGCTGCGGAGCTTGTGCGAAATTAGGTAAATGCGTTACCGACGATATCGTTACGCAGTTTATTGAAAAGGCGAAAACGGCAGACGGATTTGTGTTCGGTTCGCCCGTGTATTATTCTTCGGCGGCAGGCAATTTGGTCTGCTTTATGGACAGACTTTTTTATAGCGGCGGCAAATACCTTGCCTATAAACCCGCGGCAGCGGTGGCAAGCGCACGGCGTGCGGGAACGGTGGCTACGTTCGACGTCTTGAATAAGTATTTCACTATCAACAATATGCCCGTGGTTTCCGCCAATTATTGGAACGGAGTGCACGGTGCAAACAATACGCCTACGGACGTGGAAAAGGACGAAGAGGGCTTGCAGACGATGCGTATGCTCGGCAATAATATGGCGTGGCTTTTGCAGTGTATTCAGCTTGGCAAGCAGGCGGGAATCGCACCCGAAAAGGAACAAAAGATACGCACCAACTTCATTCGTTGATATCCCAAAAAGCAAATAAAAATACCCCCGACCTTGTTACAAGGTCGGGGGTAAATTATATTGCATTGACTATACAAACGGGTGCTCGGCGCGGATAACGCAGCAGCAGCGCGGGTCTGCCTCGCGTACCTTTTCCGCAACCGCTTTTGCCGCCTCCTTGACGGGCATTTTGCAGTCGGTAGGCAGGAGTAAATCGAATATCAAATTGACGTTCGTTTCACCCATGGTCATGCGGAAATCGTGAATAGAGAACGTTTCATCTACCGCTTTTGCCGCCGCCAACGCCAAAGCACGCAGCTCGTTGACGAGCGGGTCGTTTACCACCAACGGGTCTAAATGCACGGTTACGATACACCCAAACGTTTCGTGCATATCCCGCTCTAATTTATCCACCTCTTCGTGCGCGATATTGATGTCCGAATCGCTAGGCACTTCGGCGTGAAAGGAAACAATTTGTCTGCCAGGTCCGTAATCGTGCACCATAACGTCGTGAATGCCCACGATATGGGGATAGCTTTCTTTGTTGTCCGCAAACTTGTAAATACTGTCAATAAAGGCGGGGTCGGGGGGAGAGCCGAGCAGTAAATCGATAGTCTCTTTCGCCGCTTTCACGCCCGTGAACAGAATAAACGCCGCCACGGCGATACCTGCCCAGCCGTCGATTGCCACGCCCGCAAATTTGCCTATCAAAGCGGAAGCAAGTACCAACGTCGTGGCGATGCTGTCCGTCAGGCTGTCTGCCGCCGAACCCTTCAACGCCGCCGACTGTATGCGGTTGCCAATGCTTCGATAGAAGAAAAACAGCCAAATTTTGACAAGAATGGCTACGCCCAAAAGTATCAACGTTACCGTGCCGACGGTGGGGATAGCGGGATTCAAAATTTTATCCAAAGAGGTGGTGAAAAGCTCGAAGCCCACCACGACGATAATCATGTCCACAATAAAGCCGGAAACGTATTCTAACCTGCCGTGCCCTTGCGGGTGTTCTTTATCCACAGGCTTGGCGGCAAGCCGAAAGCCCACCAAGGCAATTACTGCCGAGGCGGCGTCCGATACGTTGTTAAACGCGTCTGCGATAATGGCGACGGAAGCGGCGATAACGCCCACCGTCAGCTTACCCGCAAACAGCAATAGGTTGAGGATAATGCCTACCGTTCCTGCCAAGGAAGCGTATTTGCTCCGAACCTTGGCGTTGGATACGTCCTCTTTGTCTTTGATAAAAAGCTTGATTAAAAAATTGGTCATAAACCGCTCCGATAAAATTTGTCGCCCGTTTACATACTTTACCTATATGCGAAACGAGCGACGGTTTAGTTATCTTTTTATAAAAAAGTTGGCAAAGTTATTGCTGATTTTGCGGGGGTTGGTTTTGTGCGTTCGCCGCTTCCTCTTTCCGCTTTTTCGCTTCCGTTGCCTTGGTAATGCAAAGGGAAGCTACTTTTACCGAAATGATGATAAGTCCGATAACGACGAAAATCGCCAAAAGACCTTGCCACAAGAAGTTAAGCGCGGGCTTTATTACCGCCCAGTTCATGGGGTCGAGATTGTCAAACGCCGCCAATAATGAAATAAGCTGAAACATGGTACGACCTCCTTTATACAAGCGGCAAAATAATGCCGATAATCAAGCCGCCGACAATCGCAGAAGCGATTTGTCCCGACACGTTTGCGCCTACCGCATGCATAAGCAAGTGGTTGGACGGGTCTTCTTTGATACTCATTTTTTCCACAACACGGGAAGCCATGGGGAATGCGGAAATACCTGCCGCGCCCACCATGGGGTTGATTTTTTCTTTGGAGAACAGGTTCATAAGCTTCGCGCACATAACGCCGCCCACTGTATCGAATACGAAAGCGAACAGGCCGAGAGCCATAATGATAAGCGTTTCCAAGGACAGGAACGCCGCCGCTTGCATTTGGAAAGAAATGGTGATACCCAAAAGCAGCGTGATGATGTTTGCAAACGTCGTTTGCGCCGTTTCCGAAAGCGATTTCAATACGCCGCATTCACGGAGCAGGTTACCGAACATCAGCATACCTACAAGCGACAGGGAGTCGGGTGCGATAAGACCCGAAACCACCGTAACGATGATAGGGAACAGAATACGCATCAGCTGCGGCACTTGTTTTGCGCTGTACTTCATGCGGATAAGACGTTCCTTTTTCGTGGTGCAAAGCTTGACAACGGCGGGCTGTACGATAGGCACAAGCGCCATATACGAATACGCCACTACCATGATAGGTCCAATATATTTGGAAGCAAGCTGCATAGCAACCAAAATCGCCGTAGGACCGTCCGCCGCACCGATAATACCGATAGACGCCGCGTCGTTTAAGGGGAAGCCGATCATCGCCGCCAAGATAATGGTAACGAAGATACCCAGCTGCGCCGCACCGCCCAAGATAAAGAGCTTGGGATTGGTAAGAAGCGGTCCGAAGTCTATCATACACCCGATACCGATAAACAGCAAAAGGGGCATAGCCTCACTTGCTTCGATACCTACCTTAAACAAGGACGTGATAATACCGAGATGTTCGCCGTCCGCGCCGCTGCCGATAACGGGGGAGAGGGGTAAGTTTACCAAAATTGCGCCAAAGCCCATGGGTAGAAGCAGAGCGGGTTCCATATCTTTTTTAATAGCAAGATAAATAAGTAAGCCGCCGATAGCCCACATCACCGCCTGTTGCCAGGTAAGAGCTTTGAAGCCTTCTAACAGGAAATCCATAAAATGGGAAAACCTCCTTATGTATATAAATAATTTAGCAATAAAACCATTATAAAGCAATCGAAAAGTAAAGTCAAGGGAAAATGCTTTTCAATGCGGAAAATACTGTAAAAATTTTTTTCAAAAAAATAAAAATAAACGTAAAAATAATGCAAAAATGCTTGCCAAAGCCGTAAAAATTGTATATAATAGTTGCTGACTTCGAGCGTTCCGCTGCCTTTTTGGGTGTGGTGAGGAGCTACACAGCGGGTTATGAACGTTTCGTAAATAACGGAGGTAAAGTCTGAAAATGAAAGGATTGATTGAAGCAATCAACGCGGAAAACATGAAAGCAGAGCTTCCTTCTTTCGAAGTAGGCGACACGGTAAAGGTCGGCTATAAGATTATCGAAGGCGGCAAGGAAAGAATTCAAAACTTTGAAGGCGTTGTTATTGCAAAGCGCAACGGCGGTATTGCCGAAACGTTCACCGTACGCCACATTTCTTACGGCGTAGGCGTAGAAAAGACGTATCCCCTTCACTCCCCGAAAATTGCATCCATCACGGTTGTAAGACGCGGTAAGGTTAGAAGAGCGAAACTGTATTATCTTCGCGGGTTGACCGGTAAAGCAGCCAAGGTAAAAGAAAAAATTTAACAAAAATCGGTATAACCGAGAAGCGAGCCTACCCAAAGTCAAAGGTAGGCTTGTTTTTTTGCGAAAAACGCCTGTAAATTTGTTTACTTTTTCGGCGTTTTGGGTTACAATAGAGGGTAGAGAATATATAAGGAAGGAAAAAAGCCGAAAAACAGGCGATAATTTATTTTCTTTCAAAGGAATCGTTATGAAAAAAATATCGGGATTTTTATGGGCGTTTATCGTGTTGGTGCTTGTCTTTTTTACGGCGGGTGCGTTCATGCTCGGTACAACCAAACATACGGGAAAATCGCTTGTCTGTGAAACGGAAAAAACGGTGTATTATACCGTGAGCTTGGAAAGCGGCGATTCGCTTGCAGAGGTGTACGTCAACGTAGGGTCGGTGTATCTGCCCGTTGGCGGGGACGCCAATCTGTACGTAAAATATTCTACCTCCTCCACCTCCACCACAAATTGGAAGCGTGTGAGCTTGCCTATCTCTATCGCCAATTTGCAATCGGAAACGGGCGTTAGCGGCAGCAATTATAACTGGCTTTGCTATGCAAAGGATAAAACGCTGCAAAACGTCAAGAGGTTAAGCGTGTCCGCAGAAGCTAATATCGAGCTTTGCGAAATTATCTGTTTGAACCAAGACGGCGAAGTGATTCCGCTTTCCTATGGCGAAAACGGGTCGAAAGGCGCGGATTACAAGGAAGAACAGGTAGCAAAAACGTTGGACGCGCAGGAAAGCTTTTATAAGGAAACGGGCGCGTATTACGCATATACGCAGGAAGAGGGGGAATGGCTTACTTCCGTCAACAACGTTCTGTTAGGCACGGAGGTAACGGCAGGCAACGTGTATTTGCTTGCGCGCGGATATAATTATTTGGCGACCCTTTTGCACGTTCCCGCAGTGGCGGCGTTCGGGGCAAGTCCGTTTGCGCTTCGCATCACTCCCTTTATCGCGCTGTGCGTGGGCGTGGTATTTTTATACCTGATAGCCAAAGAGTTTTTGAAAAAGGACGGCTACGCGTTTTGCGCAGGCGTTTGCGGTATGGCGGCGGCGTTGACGGTGCTGCGCACGGCGGGCGCGGGAGCGTTTGTCGCAAGCGCATTGCTTGGCGCGGCGTATTTTGCGGCTCGGTTTTTTGCGAGGGGAATCTCCTCCAAGCATATTGTCAAGGGCGGCTTGAATATACTTTTTGCAGGAGTGTTTGCCGCGGTGGCGTTGGCAACGGACACCATGGCGATTTTCGGCGTGGCGGGCGTGTTGACGTTGCTCGGCTTTGGGTTGCGCCGTCAACATTTGGCGTATAAGCTGGCAACGGAAAAGGCTGCGGAAAAGGTTGCGGAAAAAGAAACGGAAGCGGGCGCAAATATCGACAAATTACGCTATGAACAGGACTATAAAAACAGAGTGGCTTACTGCTTTGGCGGTTTGGCGTTTATAGCGGTAACCTTTGTACTCATTTTGTTTGCGGCGGTGGCGAGCTATCCTGCAATCATGCGTGTTTACGGCTCGTCCACGGGCTTTGTTACGGCGATGTGGAAAGGGGTAAAAGCGGGCGCATGGAACAAGGGCATGGGCGGTAGATCCAACGTTTGGAAGTGGTTTATCGGCGCGTCCGCGCCCATAGGAGTACGCATAGCGTGTATCGTTGGGGCGGTATCGTTTGTTGCCGCTACGGCGTTTGTCGTGTTAGGATTTATTCAAAAAACGGCGGATAAACGCGCGCTCCGTGTGCGCAGAGCGTATTTCGTATTGCTCGGAGCGGTTGTTTCGTGCGTGGTGGCTGCGCTTGTGAAAGGCGGCGTTACGGCAATGCCGTCCGTACTGTTTTTGACGGCGTACGTTGCGTTTTTTGCGCTTGTCTTGGCTTCGGTGTTGGCACTTCTGAAAAACAGAACGCAAAGAGGGAATAACAAATGATAGCAAAGGTGCAAACGTATGCGTTGCAGGGCTTGGAGGGAGTACAGGTAACGGTAGAAACGGACATCTCCAAGGGCTTGCCTGCGTATGATATGGTGGGTCTGCCCGACGCGGCGGTAAAGGAATCCAAAGAGAGGGTAAGAAGCGCGATAAAAAACAGCGCGTTGGAATTTCCCGCACATAAAATCACCGTCAATCTTGCGCCTGCATATGTTAAGAAAGAGGGTTCGTCGTTCGATTTGCCGATAGCAATCAGCTTGCTGCTTGCGGACGGGAGCTTACAAACAGACGTCAGCGAATATATCTTTTTAGGAGAACTTGCCTTAAACGGAGAGCTGCGCCCCGTTACGGGGGTATTGCCCACCGTCATTTCCGCAAGGGATAAAGGGTATAAAAAGTTTGTTCTGCCGCAGGGCAACGCCAAGGAGGCAGGGTACGTGCACGGCGTGGAGATTTACGCCGCGAAAACGCTGAAAGAGGTAATCGACCACCTTTCGGGACATCAGCCCATACAGGCTTTGCAGGCGGAACGGTACGTGAAAAATACCACGGACGGTCAACGCCCGTACGATTTGGCTTTCGTCAAAGGTCAGCCGATAGCGAAAAGAGCGTTGGAGGTGGCGGTAGCGGGCGGTCATAATATCCTGTTTGTCGGCCCGCCGGGGAGCGGAAAAACGATGTTGGCACGTTCTATTCCCTCCGTGCTACCCGATATGTCGTTTGAAGAGGCTTTGGAGATTACAAAAATACACTCCGTTGCAGGCACGCTTGGTCAGCAGGGGATTGTGGCGCAACGGCCGTTCCGCAGTCCGCACCATACGGCGACGACGGTTTCGCTTTGCGGCGGCGGCAATAAGACGGTGCACCCCGGGGAGATAAGCTTGGCGCACGGCGGCGTGCTGTTTTTGGACGAATTGCCCGAATATAAGCGTTCGTCGTTGGAATCCCTCCGTCAGCCGTTGGAGGACGGAATTATTACCATTTCCCGTTCGGGCGGAACGGTAACCTACCCTGCTTCGTTTATGCTTTGCGCAAGCATGAACCCGTGTCCTTGCGGTCATTACGGAAGCAAGAAACGACGTTGCACTTGCACTCCCAACGATATCCGTAAATACCGAGCGCGTATTTCGGGTCCGCTTTTGGACAGAATTGATATTCAAGTGGAAGTGGACGGCGTGGAATACGACGATTTGGTAGCCGAAACGGTGGAGGAGAACAGCGTAGCGGTAAAATCGCGCGCGGACGGGGCAAGAAAGATTCAGCGGGAACGCTTTTTGGACAGCGGAATTTCCACCAACGCGGAGATGGGGGAAAAGGAAGCTCGGACGTATTGCAAGCTGGATAAAGAGGGAGAAGAGGTATTGCGCGAGGCGTTTGACAGGTTGCACCTTTCCGCTCGGGCGAGGGCGAGGATATTGAAGGTGGCTCGGACGATAGCCGATTTGGATTTAAGCGAAAGTATTTTGCCCGCGCACTTATACGAAGCCATTTCCTACCGCACGTACGGTGCACAGCTTGGCGATATCGATTAACGGGGGCGGCGTATGTGGAAAGCGTATATAGGCTTGCTTATCGTGATAAGCGTGATAACCTTTATTGCCTACGGTGTGGATAAACGCAAAGCGATTGTCGGCGCATGGCGAATAAAAGAGAGCCTACTTTTAGGGTTATCCTTTTTCTGCGGAGCGGCAGGCGGGTATTTGGCAATGTTTCTATTTCGACACAAAATCCGCAAGGGGTATTTTCATGCGGTAAACCTGTTGGGCTTGGCTTGGCAGATAGCGTTGTTGGTATTTTTGGTGGCAAATCCTACGGTAATATAAGGGTCAAGGGGCGTTGCTCCTTGCGCCATGCAAGGCGCGCAGCCTTGCGCCCCTCTGTCAAGACCCGCCGTTAGGCGGTAACGGACACAAAAAAGAAAAGCGATAGCTTTTCGTCTTTCGCTCTTTGAGCGATTGTGCGACTTTCGTCGCATAGACGCAACCTAACGGTTGCTTTCTTTGGGCATAAATTCGCGGGGCTTCGCCCCACACCCCACAAGGGACAACGTCCCTTGACCCTTATCAGGGGGAGTACAATTAACAACGAGGAGGGAATGCATTGGTTAATCAAAGTAAATTGAAACAAATATCCCTTTCCTCGCCCGAATACCCCACGGAATGGAAAAACTTAAAGGACGCTCCTAAAACGCTGTGGTTTACGGGGAATATCCAACTGCTCAAAAAACGCAAGCTGACGGCGGTGGGCGCGAGAAGAACTCCCACCAACGCTATCAAAATAGGCACGGAAATCGTCAAGGACGTTTCCCAAGCGTTCGTCATCGTAACGGGCGTGGCGGACGGTGGCGACGTTGCGGCGATAGAGGGCGCACTTGCGGGCGGCGGTGAAGTGATTTGCGTGTTGGCGGGCGGGTTTTCCGCTCTGCCGCAAAACAATCTGCCCCTGCTCCGTAAAGTGGCAAAACAGGGCTTGATTATCTCCCCGCACCCGTTTGATACTCCCGTTCGCGCATATTCCTACGAATACCGAAACAAACTTTTGGCAATGCTTGGAGAGGGAATTCTTGTGCTTGGCGCAGGGGAAAAGAGCGGCGCATTGATTACCGCCAAATACGCTATGGAGCAAAATAAACCCGTTTTTGCTCTGCCCTACCCGCCGAAATCGGGCGTGGGCGACGGCTGTAACTCTTTGATTAAAAAGGGCGCAAGACTGACGGAAACGGCTTTGGACGTGTTGGAAGCGTTCGGCTTGCAGATGCCAACGCCCAGCAAAGAGGTATCGCTTACCCAAGAGGAACGCAGCCTGTTTCAAGCTCTGCAAGAACGTGGCGAAGCGCATATCAGCGAGCTTGCTGCCGCGGCAAATATACCCGTTTATAAAGTAATGGCGCTGCTTTCATCGTTAGAGGTAAAGGGCTTGGCGGTGGCAATGGGCGGCAACCGTTACGCGGCGATATAGCGCACACCCATATACATTCGGATAACAAATTTTTCAATTTTATTATAAAGGACAGACAGCATGGATTTAATTATTGTAGAGTCGCCTTCCAAGGCAAAAACCATTTCCAAATACCTCAAAGGGAAGTACCGTGTAGAGGCTTCGGCGGGTCATATCCGCGATTTGCCCGTGCATACGCTGGGCGTGGATATGCAAAACAATTTCGAGCCGAAATACGTCAATTCCGAGGGGAAAGAGGACGTGATTCGCAGATTGACCGACGCGACGAAAAAGACCGACCGCGTCTATCTCGCAACCGACCCTGATAGAGAGGGGGAAGCGATTGCGTGGCATTTGCAAACGGTGCTTGGCTTGGACAAAAACGGGGAAAACCGTATCGAATTTAACGAGGTTTCGCAAAAGGCGATAGAAAAGGCGTTGCAAGCGCCCCGCCAAATCAACTACAATCTCGTGGACGCACAGCAAGCGCGCCGCGTGCTGGACAGATTGGTAGGCTACAAGCTTTCCACTTTGTTAAACCATAAAATAGAGGATAAAAACGGCAACGGCAAAAAGACGCTTTCGGGCGGTAGAGTGCAGTCGGTTGCGCTCCGTCTTATCGTGGAAAGAGAACGGGAAATTATGGCGTTCAAGCCGCAAGAATATTGGAACTTAACGGCGGAATTACAGGATAAATTACAGCAATACGCGCCCTTTAAGGCGTTGCTTGAAAAGAAAGGAACGAAAAAATACAAGCCCGCATCCGCAGAGGAAACGGCGGAAGTGCTTGCCGCGCTTGCGCAGGGCAATTTTGTGGTAACGAAAGTGAAAAAGACGGTGGCGAAATCGCACGCACCCGCTCCGTTTACCACTAGCTCTATGCAGCAGGACGCATCCACCAAGCTTGGCTTTACCGCTCCCGAAACGATGAGCCTTGCCCAGCATTTATACGAAGGTATGGACACGGGCAGCGGCGACCACGTGGCTTTTATTACGTATATGCGTACGGACTCCACGCGCGTTTCCAAGGAGGCGCAGGAGAAAGCGTTGCAGCGGATAAGAGAGGTGTACGGGGAGAACTACGTACCCGAAAAGCCTAACTTTTACGCCTCTAAAAAGGGAGCGCAGGACGCGCACGAAGCCGTTCGTCCAATCGATTTGGATATGACTCCCGAACGCGCGAAAAAGCTGCTCGATAAAAAGCACCATGCGCTTTATAAACTGATATACGAACGTTTCTTGGCTTCGCAAATGTCGGAGGCGAAGTATAACAGCGCGCAAATGGAGATAGACAATAGCGGATACGTGTTTAAGGCGAGCGGAAAGGTGTTGCTGTTTGCGGGCTTCACGGCGGTATATCAGGACGTAAGTGCAAAATCGGACGACGAGGGAGTGGATCAATCCAAGCTCTTGCCCGATTTGAAAGAGGGGGATACGCTCAATCTTATCAATATGCAAAAGGAGCAAAAATTCACCAAACCGCCCCTGCGCTATACGGACGCGTCCATTGTCAAGGCAATGGAAGAAAAGGGAATCGGCAGACCCTCCACTTACGCCACCATTATATCCAAGCTCATGCAAAAATACCTCAAAAAGGACGGCAAATACATGACGCCGACGCCCGTTGCATACGACGTGGTGGATATGCTTGTGGGGTGCTTTGAGGACGTTATGGACGTCGGATTTACGGCGGGAATGGAAACTCGCTTGGACGATATCGAGGACGGCGGTGTGGATTGGCACAACGTCATCGGGGATTTCTATCCGGGGTTTGAGAAAAATTTACGCAAAGCCTCCTCTTACGGCGACGAGCTCACGCAGACGGTTTGCGGAAAGTGCGGACATTTTATGCTTCGCCGCATGGGGAAATTTGGGAAATACTTGGCTTGCTCTAACTATCCCGAATGCAAAAATATCCTCAGTGAAAGTAAGGAGGAAATCTCTTCCGTTCGCTGCCCCAAGTGCGGGGAAAACATGGTGGTTAAAAGCGGAAAGTTCGGCAAGTTTTTGGCTTGCCCTAACTACCCCGATTGTAAATCTACGATGTCGATGCCCTCTGACGAAGAACCTCAATTGGTGGGCAAATGCCCCGATTGCGGCGCGGCAATGACGGTGCGTAAATCCAAAAAGGGCAAGGTGTATTATAGCTGCTCTGGCTATCCCGACTGTAAATTTATGAGCTGGGATATTCCTACGGGCGAAAAGTGCCCGCAGTGTAGCAGTTTCTTGGTAAAAACGCCGCGCGGGAACGTCAAGTGCAGCGACAAGGATTGTTCTTACCGTATCAAGATAGAAAAAGAGGAAAAGGCAGGCAAGGGAGAAGCGGAAAACAAGGAGGCAAATAAGGTGGAAAAGGTAGACAGTGCCGCTATGCCGCAGTTTGTCAGCACGTTTGAAGCTCCGCCTATGGAAGAGGAGTACTACGACGACAACGGCTACTTCCCCGAGGATTACGACGACAATGTGTAATCAGACGGAGCAAAAGGAAGTTTGGGTAATCGGCGGCGGCTTGGCGGGCAGTGAGGCGGCGTATTATCTCGCTTCCCGCGGAATAAAAACCACTCTGTTTGAGATGAAGCCCAAGAAATTCACGCCCGCGCACGAAAGCGAAAACTTTGCCGAGTTGGTATGCTCTAATTCGTTAAAAAGCAACGACGTTTACGCAAACGCTTGCGGATTGTTAAAAGAAGAAATGCGTAGGCTGGGTTCGATGATTATACGCGCCGCGGACGAAACGCGCGTGCCTGCGGGGGCGGCGTTGGCGGTGGATAGGGAAAAATTCTCTGCTTACGTTACGAAAAAATTAAAAGAATGCAAATGCCTTACGCTATGTAGCGAAGAGATAACCACAATCCCCGAAACGGAAAAAGAGGGGAGCAGGTACGTGATCATTGCCACAGGACCGCTCACTTCGGACGCACTTGCGGAGGATATTCAAAGCCGTTTAGGCGGCGGTTTGCACTTTTTCGACGCGTCCGCGCCCATCGTTTCGGCAGACAGTGTGGATATGGCTTGCGCCTTTACGGGCGACAGGTACGGCAAGGGTACGGGCGATTATATCAACTGCCCTATGGATAAAGAGGAATATTACGCCTTTGTCGATGCTCTGTTGTCCGCCGAACGGGCAAATTTGCACGAGTTTGAAAAGGGCGAGATATTCGAGGGCTGTATGCCCGTGGAGGTAATGGCTTCGCGGGGGAGAGATACCCTGCGCTACGGAACGTTAAAGCCCGTGGGCTTGTACGGCGAGGACGGAAAACGCCCCTACGCCGTGTTGCAGCTGCGCAAGGAAAACGAAGCGGGAACGGCGTATAACTTAGTGGGTTTCCAAACCAACCTAAAATTCCCCGAACAAAAGCGGGTGTTTTCCATGATTCCCGCTCTGAAAAACGCAGAATTTTTGCGCTACGGCGTTATGCATAGAAATACGTATATTCACGCTCCCGATGTTTTAACGCGTGATTTTGCGGTTAAGAATAATAGACGGATATATTTCGCAGGTCAAATCACGGGCGTAGAGGGTTACGTGGAAAGCGCGGCGAGCGGCTTGCTTGCGGCAATCGCTATCTATGACGAAATCACAGGCGCACCCAAGCGGGAGTTTGACAACACCACGGTATGCGGCGCGTTGCAAACGCATATTTCCACTCCCACCAAGGATTTTCAGCCCATGAACGCAAACTTCGGGATATTACAGCCGTTGCCCGTGCGTATCAAGGACAAAAAGGAACGGTACAAAGCGCTTGCACAGCGTGCGTTGGAGCGGATAGACGGGCTTACAAACGGCAACGAAAGCGAATAAGGAGAAAGAGTATGGAATTTAGAGGTACAACCATTTGCGCGGTAAAAAAGGACGGCGTTACGGCGATTGCGGGCGACGGTCAGGTAACGATGGGCGAATCGGTCATTTTCAAGAACACGGCGATAAAGGTGCGCCGCATTTACGGCGGCAAGGTGATTTTGGGCTTTGCGGGTTCGGTTACGGACGCGTTTGCGCTTACCGAGCGTTTCGAAGGAATGCTGAATAAATTTGCTGGCAACCTGATGCGTTCTGCCGTGGAACTTGCGGAACTTTGGCGCAGTGATAAAATCGG
>JAZOPT010000060.1:0-6302 GCA_045655725.1 Candidatus Scatosoma sp. | reverse complement strand
ACAGGCGTATAAAAAATCTATACAATAAACGATAATTTGTTGACTTTGATAAATTAAAACGCATAAAAGGAATAAAAGCACTCGATTTGCACAAATTACTTTCTAAACGGAGGAAGTATGCGCAGATCGAGTATTTTTGTTTTAGGGGCAGTTTTGTCTTTCGCGTTTGCCGTTGGCGGACAAGAACAACAAACGGCGTCTGCCTCGCAAAACGGAGTGTATATAGGCGGTATGTCTGCGGGGTTTACCTTGCAATCGGGTGAACCGCAGATTATCGGCATTTGTGAAATTATGACGGAGAGCGGTATGTGGTCACCTGCGGCGGCTGCAGGGCTGAAAGTTGGCGATAAAATTGCCAAAGCAGGCGGTATTACGGTGGATAGTATTGCCACGTTAAATGAAATCGTCAATAAAAACGGCGAAAAAGCTTTGCTTTTAGAGATTTTTCGGGGTGGGGAAACATTGGAAATTTCCGTGAAACCGATAAAGGAGAAGAATTCCGCTCGTTACAAAATAGGAATTTTGGCAAAAGACAGCGTTTCGGGAATCGGTACGGTTACCTATATCGATAAAGAAAACGACAGATTCGGTGCGTTGGGTCATTCGGTCTATGGCGAGGATAAGCGTGAATTTAGCGTATCCAATGGCTTGGTGTATGAATGTAGTATCGTGGGCGTTTGCAAAGGAATTCGGGGCAAAGCAGGCGAGCTTCGAGGTATGTTTTTAAGTAATAAAACGATAGGAACGGCTGAAAAGCTTTGCCATTGCGGTATTTTTGGTAAATTAGACAAGGATTTCGACGTAAACGGTTTAACGTATGCCGTGGCAAATTCTGAAAACGTAATTCCGGGAAATGCCTATATTTATTCGACGGTAAACGGAGTAACGCCTGTAAAATACGATATAGAAATTGTCAAAGTAGATAAATACAATAAAGAAAATAAAAATTACGTGATAAAAATAACCGATGAAACGCTGATAGAAGAAACGGGCGGTATCGTTCAGGGAATGAGCGGAAGCCCGATTATACAAAACGGGAAATTGATAGGAGCGGTTACACACGTATTTTTGAACGACCCCACAAGGGGATACGGCATCGATATTGCTACAATGTTAAAAGAATAAAATTACTATGCCATACAGAATAATTATGTTAGGCATAGCAAAGTAAACAATTATCATAAATAACGGAGGTTGTTATGAAAAAATCAACGAAAACTGCCATGGGAATTGCTGTTTTTGCCTGTGCAAGTACCTTTTTCTTGGGTGGAAACGTTCTGAAACGGGATTTAAGCCGTTTTACAACGGAAGCGACGGGATATTACGCAGAAATCAACAAAAATAACGCTATAAATACTGCCGCAACACCGTTGCAGATTAGCGCAAAATCGTCCTATCTTATGGATTACGGCACGGGAACGGTAATGTACGCGCAAAATGAAACAAAACGCTTACCCATTGCGAGCATGTGTAAAATTATGACGTTATTGTTGTCCTTTGAAGCGATTGAGGCGGGGAATTTGGATATAAACGAAAGTATTACCGTCAGTGAAAGAGCGGCTTCAATGGGCGGTTCACAGGTCTTTTTGGAAGCAAACGCGCAATATCCTGTAAAAGAATTGCTGAAAAGTATTGTAGTCTGCTCAGCAAACGACAGTTGCGTTGCAATGGCAGAGCGCGTAGCAGGCAGCGAAGAGGCGTTTATTGATAAAATGAACGAAAAAGCCAAGGCATTGGGCGCAAACGACACATTATTTTCAAATTGTACAGGATTGCCCAAAGAGCCGCAATATTCTTGCGCAAAGGATGTTGCATTGATGCTGCAAGCCTTGTTAAAGCATGAGGAATACTACGAATTCGGCAAAGTCTGGATGGATAAATTTGCGCATCCGAAAGGCAGGTTTACAGAGATAACTAATACCAATAAATTGGTGCGTTTTTACGACGGTTGCGACGGTGGAAAGACAGGATTTACCAACCAAGCGGGCTTTTGTCTTGCCGCAACGGCAAAACGCAACGGAATGCGGGTAATTTCCGTTGTTATCGGCGAAGAAAACAGTCAAACTCGGTTTAATGACGTGCGTTCCATGTTCGATTATGCGTTTGCGAATTATACGGTAAAACCTATCTTGGAAGCAAACGTAGCGTTAGATAACGTCGCTTGCGTGCAGAACGGCAAACAAAAAACGGTAAAAATTTGCCCTAAAACTTCCTCTTATGCGTTTGCGAAACGCGGTGAAAAAAGCAATATAAGCGTTGAAATCAATCTTTCAGACGTAAAAGCGCCCATAAAGCAGGGGGATACGCTTGGAGAGGCCGTCATTTACCAAAACAACGTAGAAACGGACAGAGTAACCTTGATTGCAATGGAAGACGTACAAAAAGCAACGTTATTCGACCATTGGAAAGATATTGCGAAAAATTGGAACGCCCGTTAAAAGACGACCAATCAAAAAAATGAAAAGCCGACTTTGTAAAAAAATACTACAAAGTGGGCTTTTTTCATGAAAAAGTGCGGTTACACTCTTGCATTTTTTATGTAAATTTGTTACAATAATACTGATAAAGTAAAGAAAGGACTATCTATTCATGAACCAAAGAGAAACCTTACAAATCAATGCAAAAGGGCATTTGGAAATCGGGGGCGCAGATTGCGTGGATATTGCCGCTCAATTTGGAACACCCGTCTATGTATTCGATGAAGAATATATACGCAAAATGATGCGTGTTTACCGCGACGCTTTACGTAAGCATTACGACGGTAACGGCTTGGTTTTATACGCATCCAAGGCATTTTCCTGTCAGGCGATTTACCGTATTGCCGACGAGGAAAATATCGGGATAGACGTCGTTTCGGGTGGAGAGCTTTATACCGCCTTACGCGCAGGCTTCCCGCCTGAAAAAATTTATATGCACGGCAATAATAAATTGGCGCATGAGATAGGGGAAGCGTTGGACGCAGGGATTGGCTGTATCGTTGCCGACGCATATTCGGAAATCGATAAAATTGACGTAGAAGCCAAAAAGCGCGGAATCAAACAAAAAATTTTACTTCGCGTTAATCCTGGGGTGGAGGCGCATACGCACGCTTTTGTGCAAACCGCCACAACGGATAGTAAATTCGGCTTTTCCTTACAGGACGGAACGGCAGAAAAGGTTACGAAATACGCTCTTTCCAAACAAAACGTATGCTTGGAGGGGTATCATTGTCATATCGGCTCTCAAATTTTTGAAAAGGACTCGTTTGCCGCGGCGGTGGAAAAGTGCATGGATTTTGCCGCAGAAATGCGTGAAAAGTACGGTTTTACCCCCACAAAGCTCAATTTGGGCGGTGGCTTTGGAATTTGGTACACGGACGAGGATAGAAAATTACCTGCCGACGGCTATGCCGAATACGTAGAAACTCTCCTTACCGCCGTGAAAGCGAAAGCGGCGGAAAAAGCGTTGCCCTTGCCTTTCATCTTGATAGAACCCGGTCGTTCTATGGTGGGTGAAGCGGGTATTACGTTGTATACTGTGGGCGCAATCAAGGACATTCCGGGCGTAAAGAAGTACGTTGCCGTGGACGGCGGTATGTTCGACAATCCCCGTTATGCGCTGTATCAATCGAAATATACGCCGATATTGGCAAACCGTGCAAGCGAAGAAGCAACCGAATTGGTTACCATCGCAGGCAAGTGCTGTGAAAGTGGAGATATTATTGCTGCAAACGTGCATTTGCCGACGGCGAAAGAGGGGGATATTCTTGCCGTTCTTTCCACGGGAGCTTATAATTATTCTATGGCGATGAACTATAACAGAAATTTAATCCCGCCTTGCGTTCTCGTCAAGGACGGACAAGCAGAATATATCGTAAAACCGCAGTCGTATGAAGATTTGAATCGTAACGACGTGATTCCCGCTCGACTTGCGAAAAAGAACGCTCCATAAAAGAGTTTATGCAAAAAGGGCTTACCGATTTTATAAAAAGAACACCTAACGCACTTGCAATTTTTCTATAAATATGCTATAATGGCTTCGTTATGGAATATTTCGTAAGTGTTTTAGCACAATTTCTTGCCGTTATGGTCATTATTACCCTTCACGAATTCGCCCATGCCTATGCGGCGTATAAATGTGGCGATCCTACGGCAAAATTTCAAGGGAGAATGTCATTAAATCCCGCCAAACATTTCGATCCTTTGGGTATCGTTATGTTTGCGTTTGTGGGCTTCGGTTGGGCGAAGCCCGTCCCCATTAATCCCAATAATTTTAACGACTACAAAAAAGGTTGTTTATGGACGTCCGCAGCGGGAGTGCTGATGAATTATGCAACGGCATTTATATTTTATCCGCTGTTCCTGTTGACGTTTATATACGTTTTGCCGATTTTTGCAGGGAAATATCTTTACGGGTTTTTATATTCGTTGACGTACGCGCTGTTTGCGTATTCGTTAAGCTTTTGCGTATTTAATTTATTGCCCGTGTATCCATTGGACGGATTTCGTATTTTAGACGCCGCCAACCGAAAACGGGGCAAAGTGTATTGGTTTTTGCGCCAATACGGGTATTATATCCTCATCGGTTTGATTTTTATCAGCTTTCTCGCTGACAGAATCCCTATTTTCCAAGCATTGGATATTTTAGGCTACGTTATGCAATTTGCTACAAACGTTTTCGGAAAGCCGATTACTGCTTTTTGGAATTGGATATTCAACTTTTTACACTAACAGTTTACATTCTAACATAAGGAACGGAACATGGAGAAAGAAAAATTTACAGTAAACGCCGTAAAGAATTTTGAAACGGAAGTGGATTATACCACCGTCCTTGATAATTTTGAAGGTCCGTTGGATTTGTTGTTATACCTCATCAAGGAAGAAGAGATAGAAATTAAGGATATTTTTGTTTCGCAGGTAACCGAACAGTTCCTTTCCTACATGAAAGGACTGCCGTTTTTGGATATGGAAAAGGCAAGCGAATATCTGAATATCGCCGCAACCATTATCGACATTAAAGCTCGTAGCTTAGTGCCGCCTGTCTTTGATGAAGAATGGGAAGATAACGGCAACGACGACGAGTTTGCGCCTTACGACCCCGCAAGAGAGTTGATTCAAGCCTTGGAAGAATATCAAACGGCGAAAAAACTGAAAGAACGCGAAACGGTGGGGTACATATTCAAAGAGCCCGACAAAGAATTTACGGCAACGCAAGTGCAATATACGGACATGACGTTAGACGGCTTGATGAAAGCGTTTACCAAAATGATGTTGCGTTTGGAAACGAAAAAGCGGCAAAGTCCGCCGCCTCGTGAGATTCCCAAAGACGTATATACGGTGCGGGATAAAATTAAACATATTCGTACCAAAGTAATGGAAAAGGAAAGCTCGGCGTTTGAGGAATTGTTTGACGAAAACGCAACGACTCCCGAAATAGTTACCACCTTTCAGGCTTTGTTAGAGCTGTTAAAACACCAATTTATTCTTGTCGAGCAGGACGACTTGTTCGCGACGATAACCATAAAGAAAAATCCCGACAGAAGAGAGGACGAAGACATTGGAGAAATTGACGAATATAATTGAGGCGATTCTGTTTGCGTCAGGCGATGCAGTGCCCATCGAATTGCTGCGCGAAAAGTTAGATATCAACAAGCGCCAAGCAGATTCCGCGATTGCACAGCTTGAAAAGAAATATGCGGGAGATTGCGGTATTCGCCTGTTGCATTTTAACCATAAATTGCAATTTGCCACCAATCCCGATTATAAAGAAAGCGTTTCGGCTGTATTGACGCCGATACGGGAAAAGGAATTTACCCGTACTATATTAGAGTGCGCCGCAATTATCGCCTATAAGCAGCCGATTACCCGAACGGAATTAGAATCCATTCGCGGAGTCAATAGCGATTACGCCATTACGACGCTTTTAAGCTTGGATATGATTTTCCCTTTCGGAAGAAAGGATTCGCCCGGCAAGCCTGTTCAATACGCAACGACAGACAATTTCTTAAAGCGGTTTAAGCTGAAATCCTTGTCTGAATTGCCCGATTATCAAGAACTGATGAAGCGTATTGCTGAATTAAGCGCCATTCCTGAAACAGAAAGCAATTATTTATACGAAAAAGACGTATATGATCCCGATAACGACCCCGAATTATCTCAAGCAAGCGATACGGAAACGGATTCTGTTGCTACGGAAAGCAGCGGGTTTGAATTGCCCGATTTTCTGAAAGATATCGAAGAGGGAATTATAAAAATTCAATAAAAAAGAAAAACGATTATTTACATACTTTTAATCAACCTGCCCATATTGTTGATATGGGCAGC
>JAZOPT010000059.1:0-22761 GCA_045655725.1 Candidatus Scatosoma sp. | reverse complement strand
TAAATTGCTACAATAATAGAACGCACTATCTCCAATGTTCGTTACGCTGGCGGGGATTTCTATACTTGTCAAGCCACTGCAAGAAGAGAACGCACTATTCCCAATGCTTGTTACGCTATCGGGAATTTCTATACTTGTTAAGCTATCGCAATTAGAGAATGCACTATTCCCAATGCTTGTTACACTGTCGGGGATTTCTATACTTGTTAATCCATGGCGACCACTAAACGCACTCCCACCAATTTCTTTGACGGGTTTTCCCTTATATTCGTGAGGGATTACCAATTCGGTATCCTCGCCGACATATCCCGTAACGATATAATACGAGCGGTCGCTAGACAAGGACAACTTAAAATAGTTTCTGTTTTTTGTATCAATGGAATACGTAATCCCAAAAACGCCACCCGCAACTGCAAGAAGTGCCGTACTTATCCCCGCAATAATCCCTGCCTTTTTCAATCGCTTCTTCGTGCGCAATATATCTTCCGCACTTTTAACGGTTTTTCCGTTTACTACAATTTGTCCACCCTTGTTTGAACTATCCTCAATAACATGCTTGATGTGCTTTTTCAGCGTTTCAAAAAACGTCAAATCGGACATATTCATCGCCTGACGGGATTTCAACGCCACAGGCAAGTCGTTGGGCGACATATTTTTCACAACGACAACCAAGCTGCTTTTATGTTTTTCGCCGTTTTCAATACGCGTACCAAACCGCTTCCACTCGTTTTTTACCCAAGTAGAATTAAAATGCTCTGGCTTTTCTCCTAACACAATCATAACCTTTGCAGTCTTGATTGCATTATATATGTAAGGCTCGTAATGTTCGGACACTTTTCCTCGCAAACTTACGCGGCTATAAAACACTTTATATCCCGCATCCACCAAATTAGTATAAAGTTCTTGCGCGTCGTAGCTGTCCTGCGTTCTTTCTATTCCGTTTTCCCTATCACTGTCTTTGAAGCTGATAAAAACGTCGTAAGGAGGCTCTTTACTTGCTTTTTTCAACCACTCTATGCGTATTTGTTCAATTTGCTCCGCTTGCGCTTGATAGCTTTCTTTTATTTCTTCGGGTGCAAGGGCAATCGCTTTTTGCACGTCTTTATCCGTCAAAAAGGAATTTACCGTAATATTATTACAGGTGGGTACTTTTTTACCCTCCTGCACGTCGTTAACGTATATAATGCCGTTCAGCGCAAGCGCGCGCCCCCAATAGCCCTCATGGCTATTGCTATCTTTTACAAGAATATCTTCAAAAAGCTCTGCTGCTTTTTCAAAATCGCCGTCGCGGAGCGCAATCCATGCGTTTGCACGTTCTACGGCGTGAACGTCGTTTCCAACGTCGATTATCCACTTACTTCGGCAATACTCGCAAACGTAGTAATTGCCTATTCTTGTTACGGGAGCACCGCAAGATTTACACGTAATTTTTTCCATTCTTCGTTTCCTTTTAAGCTTTTCCAAACGCCCATACTTCTATTGTATATAACAATGCCATTTTACCACCTTTTTCTATTCTTGTCAATCGTTTTTACGCAAAAGCCCCGACGGGTATGCCGTCGGGGCGTTTTGTTGTCATTTTGAAATTTTACAAGCTTTCAAGCTGGGCAAGACACTTCGCTTTCATGTCTTGATATTTCGCTACCTTTTCTTTTTCCGCATCTACTAGCTTCTGCGGAGCTTTCGCTACGAAGTTTTGATTGTTCAATTTCCCCTCCGCACGGGCGATTTCACCGTCGATACGCTCTATCTCGGCGCGAAGTCTTGCTTTCTCCTTTTCAATATCCACAAGCTCGCCAAGCGGAACGTAAATTTGCGCGATCTCCGTTACGGACGAAACGGTTTTGCCTTCCACCTCGCTTGCACTCTCCACAATCGTCAGCTCACTGCCGCCCGAAAGCTTCAAAATGCAATCCTTATTCAGCTGCACAAGGCGTTTATTTTCCGTTACCACAAACAGCTCCACTTTCTTGGAGGGAGGGCATTCCGCGTCCTTTTTCATTGCACGGACCGCCTTGATAATCTCCATAACTCCCTCAAACGCTTTGGCTTCCTTTTTATAGGACATACGGTAGTTATAGCGAGGGAATTCGGACACCATAATACTGCCTTTGGTGTTGGGCAGGTTGGCGTAAATTTCCTCCGTTACAAACGGAATAAACGGATGCAACAGCTTCAACGCGTTTTCCAAAACGAAGCAAAGCACGCAAAGCGCGTCCGCCTTCCTGTTTTCGTCCTCGCCGTACAAAGCGGGTTTGGACAATTCGATATACCAATCGCAGAAATCGTCCCAAACGAAGTTGGTAGCCAAGTCGTTAGCAACGCCCAATTCGTATTTATTAAGGTTGGTAGTAACCTCGCGGATACAATTTTGCAATTTGGAAATTATCCACTTATCCGCAGGGGCAAGCTTCACGTTTTCAATGGACGGTATCTTCTTACCCTCGGTATTCATCAGCACGAAACGAGCCGCGTTCCAAAGCTTATTGATGAAGTTACGGCAGGATTCCACTTTCGTATCCGAGTAACGCGCATCGTTCCCCGGCGCAACACCCGTAAGCAACGAAAGGCGCAAGGAGTCCGCACCGTATTTTTCGATAACCTCTAACGGGTCGATACCGTTGCCGAGCGATTTACTCATTTTTCTGCCCTGCTCGTCGCGGATAATACCGTGAATAAGCACGTCATGGAAAGGCACTTTACCCGTGTGTTCCAAGCCCGAGAAAATCATTCTCGATACCCAGAAGAAAATGATATCGTAGCCCGTAACAAGCACGTCGGTAGGATAGAAATAATCGAGGTCTGCCGTCTTTTCGGGATAGCCGAGCGTAGAGAACGGCCAAAGTGCCGACGAGAACCACGTATCCAAAACGTCCTCGTCTTGACGGATATTTTCGCTGCCGCAATCGGGCCAATGGGTAGGGTCTTCCTTGGAACAGATAACCTTTCCGCAATCCTTACAATACCATACGGGAATACGGTGCCCCCACCAAAGCTGACGGGAAATACACCAATCGCGAACGTTTTCCATCCAATTATAATAAATTTTAGAGAAACGTTCGGGAACAAATTTCACCTTATTGCGCATTACCGCTTGAATCGCAGGCTTGGCAAGCGGTTCCATTTTTACAAACCACTGCTTGGATACGATAGGCTCTACCGTAGAATGACAACGATAGCAATGTCCTACGTTATGCGTATGTGCTTCTATTTTTACCAAATTGCCGCTCTTTTCCAAATCGGCAACCACTTGTTTTCTCGCCTCGTATCTATCCAAACCGTTATACGCGCCCGCCAAAGCGTTCATCGTTCCGTCGTCGTTCATAACACGGATAATGGGGAGCTGATGACGGCTGCCCACTTCAAAGTCGTTAGGGTCGTGTGCGGGCGTAATTTTTACGCAGCCCGTACCGAAAGCGGGATCGACGTATTCGTCCGCAACCACGGGAATTTCTCTGCCCACAAGCGGCAACGTCAACGTTTTGCCCACCAAAGCCTTATAACGTTCGTCGTCGGGGTGAACCGCCACCGCCGTATCGCCGAGCATCGTTTCGGGGCGGGTAGTCGCCACGATAACCTCTGCGCTACCGTCCGTAGCGGGATATCTCAAATGCCAGAAATGACCGTCCTCTTCCGCGTATTCTACTTCCGCGTCCGAAAGAGCGGTTTTACAGCAAGGACACCAGTTGATAATTCTGTCCCCTTGATAGATAAGCCCCTTTTCATAGAGATTGACAAACACTTCTCTTACGGCACGGGAGCATTTTTCGTCCATGGTAAAGGCTTGGCGCGACCAATCGCACGACGTGCCCATTTTGCGCTGTTGCAACATAATACGGTTGCCGTACTGTTCTTTCCAATCCCAAGCGCGCTTCAAAAATCCGTCTCTGCCAAGGTCTGCCTTGGTTAAACCCTCCGACTTCATTTTCTCCACGATTTTTACTTCCGTAGCGATAGAAGCGTGGTCGCAACCGGGCAGCCAAAGCGCGGCATACCCCTGCATACGCTTAAAACGGATAAGCGTATCCTGCATTGTAGCGTCTAAAGCGTGCCCCATGTGCAGCTGCCCCGTAATGTTGGGAGGCGGCATCATGATAGTAAACGGAACTTTATCCTTATCGATTTCCGCGCGGAAATACCCCGATTGTTCCCAATCGGCGTAAATTCTGTTCTCAAATTCTTTCGGGTTGTACGTCTTTTGCATTTCCATAACTGTGATAGCCCCTTGCTATTTTTCTCTTTTTTCGTGCCCTGTTTTCGTGCGTAGTTTCTTTATTATAGTACTTTCCCCGCCGATTGTCAATTATAAATGACCGCACATATAATATATTATTCCAAAAAAATTTTTTATATCGGAGCTTTTTATTATGAAAAATCCCAAAAAACTGCTTTTATCTGCGCTTGTCGCTTGCATAACGCTCTTACCCCTGTCCGCCTGCAAGGAGGAAGAGGAGAGCGTGAAAACCTTACAAATAAACGAGGTTACGCATTCTGTTTTCTATGCTCCCCTCTATCTTGCCGACGCTCTTGGCTATTTCAAGGACGAAAATATCGCCATTGAACTGACCAACGGCGGCGGTGCAGACAACGTAATGTCCGCCGTGCTTTCGGGAGATGCCGACATCGGATTTTGCGGTCCCGAAGCGGCTTTATACGTACTTATCGGCGGCTCGTCCGACGTTCCCACCGTCATCGGTCAGTTGACCAAACGGGACGGCTCGTTTTTAGTTTCCCGCAAAGCCGAGCCTAATTTTAAGTGGGAAGACCTCAAAGGCAAGGAAATTCTTGCCGGTCGGAAGGGCGGCGTGCCTGCCATGGCCTTTGGATACGTTCTTACGCAGCATTCGTTAAAAGACGGCGTTGATTTAACCTTGAACTACGACGTGGCGTTTAATATGATGACCAGTGCGTTTGAAGCGGGCACAGCGGATTACTGTACCATGTTCGACCCTGTTGCCTACGAATATGAAGCGGCGGGCAAGGGGTACGTGGTGGCGTCCGTCGGCGAAGCTTCGGGCGAAGTTCCCTATACTTGCTTTATTGCGAAAAATTCTTGGATTGAAGATAACGAGGATACGGCGGAAGGCTTTTTACGAGCCGTTACCAAAGCCGTAAAATATATCAACGAAACAAAGCCCGAAACGGTTGCGCCCTATCTCGTGGATTATTTCGAGGGCACAAGCGAAGCCTCGCTTGCGGCGTCCGTGCAGCGTTACCGTGATATCGACGCATGGCGTACCGACCTTACAATGACGGAGGACAGCTTCAACCGCTTACAGGACATCATCGAAAACGCAGGCGAGCTTACCCGCCGTGCCGACCTTGACGAACTCACCGACAATTCGTATGCAAAGAAAGCGTACGAACACGTTTACGGATAATCTCCGAAAACGCATTACGACATACTTTATGAAATGGTAGGAAACGCAAATGAAAGAAGTTTTACGTTTTGACAACGTCTCGATGCACTATCACAGCAAACAGAGCGAAACGGTAGCGGTAGAAAATATGAGTTTCTCTGTTAGCGAAGGCGAATTTGTCGCTATTATCGGCCCGTCCGGTTGCGGAAAAACCACTCTTTTATCCTTGGCGGCGGGCTTATTGCCGCCAACGGGTGGGGAAGTGAAAACCAACGGCTGTTCGTTTGGCTATATGCTTCAAAAAGACGAGCTGTTCCCTTGGCGCACCATTGAAAAAAACATTTTCCTGCCCTTGGAAATCAAACGCAAAAACACTCCCGAGCACCGCGCCCGTGCGCTTGCTCTCGCCGAAAAATACGGCTTAAAACAATTTCTCAAAAACTATTCGTCCTCCCTTTCGGGCGGTATGCGCCAACGCGCCGCACTCATACGTACGCTTGCCGTCGATCCCGACGTTCTTTTGTTAGACGAACCCTTTTCGGCTTTGGATTACCAAACCCGTCTATCCGTTTGCGACGACGTGTACCGCATTATCCGCGGCGAAAAAAAGACGGCACTCTTGATTACGCACGACATCAGCGAAGCCATTTCGGTAGCGGACAGAATTTTCGTTCTTTCCCGCCGCCCCGCTCGCGTTACGCACGAGCACGAGATTGTCTTTCCCGAAGCCGAGCCCTTGAAACGGCGAGAAAACAAAGACTTCTCCAAATGGTTTGAAATACTTTGGAGGGAACTGAACGTATGAAAAAGCAATGTAATTATTCCAAAGAACATCTCCTTTACTTACGGGGCGTGAAACGCAAAAGCATTTTCGTCAACGTGATACGGTTTGCCGTTCTGTTTTTGCTGCTTGCCGTTTGGGAACTTTCCGCACGTTTGGAATGGGTAAATCCTTTCATCACTAGCTCCCCCTCTCGGATAGGCAGCACAATCGCGGAAATGTATCAAAACGGAACGCTAATGAAGCACGTAGGCACAACGCTTTGGGAAACGCTGGCAGGCTTTGCCATCGCCGTTGGAGTGGGGTACTCCGTTGCACTACTCCTTTGGTGGAGCGAAGCGTTCCGCCGCGTTGCCGAGCCTTACCTCGTCGTTTTGAACGCCTTACCCAAAATCGCGCTTGGACCGCTTATCATCATTTGGTGCGGCACGGGCAGTGAAGCCATCGTGTTTATGACGGTGCTGATCGGGCTTATCGTCGCTATCATGAATATGCTAAACGGATTTATGGCAACGGACGAAAACAAGCTGCTGCTTCTGCGTTCCATGGGCGCGACGAAATGGCAGATACTCACAAAGCTTGTAATACCCTCCTCTCTGCCTAACTTTATCTCCATGCTGAAAATTAACGTAGGCATGGCGTGGATAGGGTCGATTATGGGCGAATATATCGTATCCAAAGCAGGCATAGGCTATCTTATCGTGTATGGCGGTCAGGTATTTAAGCTTGACCTTGTCATGAGCGCGGTGTTTATCCTTTGCGTACTTGCGGCAATCATGTACGCGCTTGTCGCCCTGCTGGAAAAGCTTGTGATAAAGAACAATAAATAACGAAATAAACAAATAAAGCAACGGCGCGGAGTGTCTTTCCACTCCGCGCTTTTTTATAGAAATTGCCGTAGGACAACTCTTCTTACCCTTTGACTGCGCCGCTGGTTACCCCCTCCACGTAGTAGCGTTGCATACTCATAAACAGCGTAACGATGATACCGCCCACCACGAACGCACCTGCGCAAAACACCGTGAAATTGTCGTTAAAGCTGTTTTTTTCCGCGTTTATCATTTTATATAACCCCAGCGATACCGTGTATAAATTGCGGTCGCTGATAATGGTGTTGACAAAAATGAAATCGCACCAAGGCGAAATAAAGGAAGTAAGCACCGTATAGACGATAATCGGCTTTGCCAACGGCAAAATGATTTTCGCAAACACCATGGGCTGGCTAGCTCCGTCCAAGATAGCCGCCTCCTCCATAGCGCGCGGTACGGTGTCGAAAAAGCCTTTACATATATAATAGGATAACGCTCCGCTGCCCGAATACACCAAAATAAGTGCCAGAAGCGAATTGGTCAAGCCCATGGCTTTTAAGATGAAATATACGGCAATCATGCTCATAAACCCGGGGAACATTCCCAGCACCAAAAGCACGTTCATGATAGGCTTTCGCATACGGAAGCGAAGCCGCGACAGGGCGTAGCTTACCATTAAAATAAACAGCGTGGTAAGCGCGCACGAGCATACGGACACAAGCAACGTATTGCCCAGCCAACGCATAAACAGAGTATCCGAAAACAAGCGTATAAAATTCCCCAACCCCAAACGCAAGTTATCGGGAAACAGCGTATTGATAATACCCGTAGACGGCGTTACACGGAACGCCGTATAAACAAGATAGAAAATCGGCAATATCCAAAGAATCCCCAACAGAGCAAGCAGGGCGTACGTCAACGCCGTAGAAACGCTTTTTCTTGCCTTTAACAATACTTTTTGCATTATTGAAATTCCCCCTCGTTTTTCGCCGCCGAAGTCTGATTAAACGTAATCAGCGACAGCACCGCACAAATGACGAAAATGGCGATACCGATTACCGAAGCCACGTTATATTTCGGATTTTGGTCTATCGTCAAACGGTACAGCCACGTTACCAACAAATCTGTAGACTGCGCCTGCGACCCGCCTCCGTAATGCAAATTATCCACAGGTCCGCCGCCCGTCAACAGCCAAATGACGTTGAAATTGTTGATATTGCCCACAAACTGCGTAATCAAATACGGCGTGGTTACGTGCAGCATATACGGCATGGTAACGGCAAAAAATATCCGCACGGGCGAAGCTCCGTCTATCCGCGCCGCCTCGTAATAGTCGGCGGGGATATTCATCAGTATCCCCGAGCACATCAACAGCGTATAAGGCACGCCTATCCAAATATTTACCAAAATAATCATTGCTCGCGGCAGCAAAGCCAAATACCGTTGGTCAGCAAGCCATAAAATATTCGTACCCAATATCTTATTCAATATCCCGTCGCCGTCGAGTATTTTTTGCATCAAAAGCAGCGTTACAAACTGCGGAACGGCAATCGCCACCACAAACAGCGTACGCCAAAGCGACTTTAATTTGATACCCTTTTTCTGGATAAGCAGCGCGATGATAAGGCCCAAGAAATAGTTGGTAAAGGTGGCAAAAAAAGCCCAAATAAACGTCCAAACAAGTACCCGCAAAAAGACGAAAGCAAACCCTGTTCCGCCGCCCGAAAACGCAAACAGCATTTTGAAGTTGGAAAAACCAACCCAATCGAACAGCGTTCCTGGGGGCATGTGCGCGTAATCGTAATTGGTAAAGGCGATAAGCACCATGAAAATAAGCGGCATTACGGTAAATATAGCAAGTCCGATAAACGGAAGAGCCAACAATACCACGTGAAAGCGTTCGTTGGTAAGAACGCGCAAATCCTCTTTCCACGTATTTATCTTTTCACCGCGGCGCATACGCAAATCGTTTTCGTAACTGCTTTTTACGTTGATTGCCCAAAGCACGACAAAAAATCCGATAAGCACCAACGACACCACGCCGTACAGCAATATCAAAAAGCTGTTATCCCCTTGCACCTTTTCAAAAATTTGCAATTCCTCGTTCCATATCTCGCCGGAAAGTCGGTTGCCCAAATTACCCGAAAACAAGTGCGCGATATACCCGCCCCCGAAAAAAATCATAAACAGCAAAAACGCCGTCTGCGCCAACATATACAACAGACCCTTTGCCACCTGACCCCTTGCTATATGACCAAAGCCCATAATGAGAAAGGAGAGGCGGGTAACGGGCGAGCCTTTTTTCAAAGCCGCCCCTAAATCCGCAAACACACCCCGCTTTTTCGCCTTGTTTTTCACCGCCGCTTCCCCCTTCGACATATCCGCTATTTCCGCCATATCCGCTATAAACGCTCCTTCCCTATACGTTACTTTTTGGTTGTTTCTTTATTGATTATTTAGATTTTTTCTCAATCGCCGCCACGCACGCCTTTAACTGACCCGCAAGGTCAAAACTACCGCTTTGCGCGCCAGTAATCATCGCCGAGCCAAGGCCCTCCATCGGCACCCAAAGCGTAGAGGGCACTTCCTTTTGCGTTTTGCTGTGTCGAAGCTGCTGCGTAATGGCTTTCGCACATACGTCCGCTTGCACCTTTTCCGTCTCGCGCGCGTCCTCGTTGGTAGGCACAAATCCGCGTTCTTCAAAATGCTTTATCTGGTTTTCTTTGTTGGTGTAAAATTCCGCAAAGTCCATGGCGTCCGTCTTGTTTTTGGAATAATTATTCACACCCATAAGCTTATACCCAGCAAAGGAAACAAGCTGCACCTGTTCTTCCGTTGCCTTGCCCTTATCAAAGGTATAGGTGGGCAGCTTCGCCGCAGCGAAATTATCTCCCAAATACCCCTCTATCGTCGTTTTATTCCATATCCCCGTTACCGCGGCAATCACCGACCCGTCGTTAAAGCCCGCCGTAATCTTGGAATCGTCCGCGTCCGCTTTCATTCGACTGTCTTTTACCAAAGAAAACATCGCCTCCGTTACCTTTACGCCCGTTTCGTTGCCGAACTCGCACGTAATTTGCGTTTCTGCAAGATTGTCGTCATACTCTACGTCATAACCCAGCCCCTTGCCGAAATAGAATGCCGTGGAATACCAACCGTCGTCCATAGGGAACGCAAACTTTTTCGTTGCGTCACACTTGGATAATATGCCGTCAATGCTCTCCACGTCCGTTTCGCTTAACACCGATTTATTATAATAAAGGAAAAAGGTGTTGTCCGTATAAGGAATTCCGTAAACGCCCTCCGTGCCTTTTACCTCGATGGTAGCAGACTCCATTGCTACGTCGTCTATTTCGTCCTCTATCCTATCCAACCTCGCGCCTGCTATTTTCGCCAAAGCATCGCCGTTTATCAGCTTGCTGAGCTGGTCGTTGGCATACGAGAACACGTCCGCGGCGTTTTCCACGTCGTTGAGTACGCGTGTCGCCACGTCGTTTTCGCCCTGTACGTCTATTACAAACTGATAATTTTTATCAGGGTGCGCTTTTTTGAAATCCTCTACCACCTTACCCGCAAAAGTGCGGTCGGATTCGGACACCCAAACGGTGAGCTTTACCGTATCTGCCGTTTCTGCCTTTTTACAAGCCACCATGGGCATTATCGAACAAAACGCCGTTATTCCGCATATAATTTTTATCTTTCTTGTCATCTTTTATTCCCTCCCTTACGCTTTGCGCAGACAAACGGTAGCCGCGCAACGCTTTTCTATTAGTTTTTCATTCCCAACCGTTTTTTATTCCCGTAAAAGAAAAAAAGCCTCGCTCTTTCAAGTAAGACTTTTTCCTTTTTCTTATCCTTTCCCTGTCAACGACCGTATTCCGTTGTTTTTTCTTTCAGCCATGCAGCTTTGCGGCGTTTGAAGTCTTTTTCCGTAAAGCGGAACGTCCAATTTCGGTTGGATACCGTGCTGGGCGCGTTCAGTCGAGCCTCCTCGCCAAAGCATAAAATATCGTGCATGGGTACGATTACCGTGTCCGCCTTGGAAGAAAGCAACAATTCTATGACACTTCGGCACTCGTCCTCTACCGTTTCGCGAATATAGGCAACGTCCGCCAAGATACACTGTTTTTCCGTTTCCGTGGCATACGCTTTATACGCCGCGCCGTCCATATTCTCCAAAAACGAACGCAGCGTATCGTTATCGTGCGTACCTGTATAAGCCACACTATTTTCATTATAGTAGCAGGGCAAATACTCGTTTTCGGGATTGCCGTCAAAGGCAAACGAAAACACTTTCATTCCCGCATAATCGGTGTCCTTTAACAGCTTGCGCACACCGTCGTCGATGATTCCCAAATCCTCTGCGACAATTGCGTAATTTTCCATGCCCTTAAACAAATCGGCTTTGGGTCCGTTCAGCCATTTTCCCTCTTTTGCCGTTTCCGCATCCGACGGAATCGCATAA
The DNA here is from genome assembly GCA_045655725.1 of Candidatus Scatosoma sp. Classification (GTDB taxonomy): domain Bacteria; phylum Bacillota; class Clostridia; order Christensenellales; family Borkfalkiaceae; genus Scatosoma. Next base: position 11,346 of record JAZOPT010000059.1, on the reverse strand, counting down.
AAACGGTCGAACGCGCGGAAATGGTCGATACGGACGATGTCGAACAGCGAAAACGCGTAACGGATTCTGTCCGTCCACCATTTATAGCCGTCCTTTTTGAGTTTTTTCCAATCGTAAACGGGATTGCCCCAAAACTGACCGTCCTCCGAGAACGCATCGGGCGGCACGCCTGCGCGCATAGAGGTATTACCCTTTCTATCCAGCATAAACAGCTGTTTTCTATACTTCCACGTTTCCACGCTGTCGTAGGCAACGTAAATGGGCATATCGCCCATAATTTCTATTCCCTTTCCGCGAGCGTAGGTATGCAACGCGTTCCATTGCCGCAAAAAGATAAACTGCGTAAACTGCCAAAAGGCAATCTCCTCTGCGTTTTGCACGGCGTGTGCGTTCAACGCTACCGTATCCGCTTTTTTATACGGAGTATCCCACGTATCCCAAGGCGCATACGAAAATCGGGTTTTCAGCGACATAAACAAAGCGAAATCGGCATACTTTCCCTCCGCCAAAAACGCCTGCCATTTTTCGTCCGAACGGTTAAACCGCGCAAACGCCTTTTTCAGTACCTGCGTTTTATACGTAAACTGCCTACCGTAATCTACTCGCCTCTCGTCGTCGTTCCATACGATGTCCGCATAATCAGACTTTTCTAACAGTCCGTCCTCTTTCAATAAATCGAAATCGATAAAATAATAGTTAAGCGCGTCCGAAGCGAACGACTGATAGGGGCTATCCCCATACCCCGTAGGCAACAACGGCAACACCTGCCATATTTTCATTCCCGCAGATTGCAGCCAATCGACGAAAGCATACGCGCCCTTGCCAAGCGTACCGATACCGAAATCGGAGGGCAAGGACGACACGGGCATAAGCACCCCCGCGCGCCGACGACGTTGTTTTTGCGTTTGTATATTCTCTCCCGTTCCCATGTTTTTCACCTTAGCCAATACAAAGCCTTTTCCTTACTATTTACCACTTTGCATTTTTTTATCCCTTTTAACCTTTACAAGCGCTCCTGCAAGCGGGAAAGTAAAATTTCCTCAAACTGCGCAACGCCTTTTATCCTCTCGTTATCCAGCAGATCTTTCGCTTGCTGTAACAAAAGCTTTGCGTTTTCTGTTCCCTCCTCGCCGCCAAACGCCAACGAGTACGCCGCCAACGCTCGCTTTGCCGTTACGCTTTCACTGCGTAAATATTCCCCACAAACCGCCCCGTTTTTCTCGGCGTTTTCCTTATCGCCGCATACCGAATGCAAATACACAAGCTCTGCCGCCAATTTTTCCAATTCGGTATCGCTTAAATAGTCCTGCACGCTTGCCAACCGAGCAAGGCATTCTCCCGCCTTGGCAATTTCATTTTTTTCCAAATAATAACGGTAACGGAGGTCTAACATTACCGCAAAAAGCGGCTCGTCCTCGGCAAGCTGCGGAACGGAAAAATACAGCTTTTCCTCTATCTGCGCAAAGCTTTTCCCCTCGGAAAGCAAACCCTGAATTTCCATTGCCGCAAGCATATTTTCCTCGCTATCGCAACCATTTTTCAACCCCAAATACACCAGCATATCCGTCTTTCCGCTTGCGTATTCGCAGGGCAGAGCGTTCAAGAAAAACAAATACGCCGAATAGGGCAACAACCCCCACGCAAAAAACGCCTGATAGCCTAAGCCCGACAGCGTAGTCGCAACGCCAGACACCGCCGCGGTAAGCACCGCGCCAAATACCAAACCGCCGACGGTATAGGCTTTCGCGCGCTTACGCATATTCCCCCCGCAAAGGGGCAACGCCTGCGTTTGATCCGCCGCAAACGGCGAAGCAAAACCCAAGCGTAATTTTCCTTGTTTTTCATAAAGCTTAAAGCAGAAAAATTTGGCATATACCACCCGCATTTTCGCCGCTTTGGCAAAGCATATATGCCCTGCCTCGTGCACAACGGGCGCAACGACAAATCCCGCCGCCAAGCCGATGATACACCAAACCATAGCGGAAACGCCCGCCTGCTGTGCAAAAAAGAACGCAATCAAAAAGCCCGCCGCAAGCAACAGCGTGCAAATCGCCGCGTAAATTGTAGCCGTTCTCCCTCTCATTGCATAAGCCCCTTTTTTATGGCATATCCTTCCAAATTATCTCTGTCGCTGACAATTAGCTTATTTATCCCAAGCTTGTCCATAAGCACGGCAAGCAGCACCGCGCCGCCCGCCAAAACGTCCGCTCTGCCCGCAGGCATGCAGGGAAGCGAGGCAATCTCCTCCACCGTCATAGCAAGCAGCCTCTCTGCCATAGCTTGCATTTGCACCGCCGTAATCTCCGTTCCCGTTACCTTTTCCGACGAATACGTTTGCAATCCTAGCAAAAGCGAAGCAAGCGTAGTCGCCGTCCCGCCGATTGCATATACCGTGGATAAATCCTCTCCAAGCAAAGCACCTTTATCGCCGTACCCTTTCGCCGCTTCTTCCGCCGCTTTGCAAAGCAACTGCTTCTCCCTGCCGCATTTATCTTTGAGGCGTACCACGCCGATATCCATACTCTTTTTATACGTCAAAACACCGCCGCGTTTTATGACAAGCTCCGTGCTTGCCCCGCCGACGTCTATCACGGCTCCGTCCTGATTGCCGAGCGCGCCCAAAATACCGATTTCCGCTTCCGTTTCCCCTGCGATTACTTCCACATCCAAAGGACACAACTCCCGCACACGGGCAACGAACTCGCCGCCGTTTTTCGCCGAACGCACCGCTGCTGTGGCAAACGCGAACACCTCTTGCGCACCCTCGTTTAACGCCTGTTGATAAAAGCAAGCTACGGCACGGGCAGAACGCTCTATCGCCGCTTGCGTCAACACGCGAGCGGTGGCAATTCCCTCTCCAAGGCGGGTGGTATGCAGGCTCTTATATAAAACTTTTCCGTCCGCCACGAACATCAGGCGAACGGAATTAGAGCCGATATCTATCACGGCAAATTTTTTCATTTATTTTCCTGTAAGTACAGTTCTATTGCTTTATAAGAACGGTACGTTTCCGATTGATAATATTCCAAGTCGTTTTCAGCGGTTTCCAGCATCTCTTCGTAAGCGGCAATCTCCTCTTTGAGCTGCTTCTCACGACGAGCCTGAACCCCCATAGTTATCCACTGATACACCAAAACGGAAAGCAAGAAAACAAGCAGAGCCGTCGCCGCAACCGCGCACGCCGTTATCAGTTTTCTCATTTTATCCTGCGTCATACTCTCTACCCTCTTTTTTCAAGGTTTTTCTTCGGGTTTTCGTCTTTTCTATCCGTTTTGCTATCCTATTATAGCATATATTTTGAAAAAACGCAACCATTCTGTGCAAACTTTTTGAATATAATATCAGTCCAACCGCATACCCCGCCCACATATATACGCGGAACGCAGGAAAGCGAAAGACAAACGCCGTTGTCGTGGTTATCATCAAAAGCACAGTAAAAAAGGCAATATCCAAGCCAATCCCCAAGACGCGGCATTTCCCACGCGGACAGCCAAGCACGGCACGAAATAAGTAAAATACTTCGTACGCTATCCCGCTGAAAAAGCCCACCGCCACACAAATACAAAAATAATAAAACTGATTTTTCGTATCCATTTTTTCGTATTTTTATCTCAATCAATACGCCCGTTTCACTTTTATCGGAACAGCTTTGCGGCAAAGCTCTTGCCGCCGTACGATATTCCCGACACCGACCCCTCCGCTACAAACGTGCCGTTGGTTTTGGAAAAAGCGGTAATCTTCAAGCCCGTTCCCGCAACGAAAAGCCGTTCTCCGCCAAGCAGCCGCAACGTGATTTTCACTTCCGAAAACGCTGCAACGCTCTCCACGCCGTTTATGGTGATACTTTTCCTTTGTTCGATAATAACGCTGTGTTGTTTGTTATTTTCCTGCATACTTTATTGTATGCGCCGCAAAAAGTTTTATTTCTTTTCCTTGTCAAACTTTTCCAAAAACGAATGCTTTTCGCCCTCGCTTTTGTATTCTGCCAGCGTATCCAGCTGTACGTTGTGTATGCTTTGAAAAATGTTGTTCTCCACGTTGGGATTTTCCTCTTTCAGTGCAGAAATCCATTCCTTTACCCGCTTTCGAGCCGAAAACGTATCGTCGTCGCCACCCGTCGTCTTTTGCGTAAACTTACACGCGCAGGCGATAAATTGCAATCCGTTCCCCTCCTGCCAACGCACGATATCCCTTTCTAATATACAATACATCGGTCGGATAAGCTCCATACCCTCGAAATTGGTGCTTTTTATCCGCGGCAGCATACCCTGCAGCTGACCGCCGTACAGCATACCCATTACCGTCGTTTCAATGACGTCGCTTTTATGATGCCCCAAGGCAATTTTGTTGCAGCCCAGCTCTTTTGCCTTTGCGTATAAATGTCCGCGCCGCATACGCGCGCACAAATAGCAGGGAGCTTCCGCGCTCGCCGCCTCCGCCGCGGAAAATACGTCGCTTTCAAACACCGTAACAGGAACGTGTAACAGCCGTGCATTCTCTTCTATCTTAGCTCTGTTTGCGGCGTTGTAGCCGGGGTCCATTACCAAAAATTCCAAGGAAAAGGGAATTTCGCTGTGCCGCGCAAGTTCTTGCATTAGCTTTGCCAACAGCATACTGTCTTTCCCGCCCGAAATGCACACCGCTATCCTATCGCCCGCTTCTATCAAACGGTATTTTTTTACCGCCAAAATAAACGGCGACCACAATTCCTTGCGGTAGGTAGTGATAATCGACCGCTCTATTTGTTGATATCTTTCCAACTGTTTGGGCATACCTGCCTCCTATTTTCCTTTGTTTTTCCTGCGCTTTTAGCGAATAATCAACAGCTTCTCTTTCGCCCGCGTGATTGCCGTATAAAGCCAGCGGTACTGCTCCTCGCCAAACGCTCTGCTTTCGTCAAATACGATAACGAAATCAAATTCCGAGCCTTGCGATTTATGGCAGGTAATGGCGTAGGCGAATTCAAAACGGCAAATGGGTTCTTCTAAAATAGCCTCTTGCTTGCGAAGCTCTCTGTGGTTATCCTCGTGCACCACCACGCCGTTTTTCAGCGTTACCGCCTTATCTCCGTACCTGTGATAATACCTACCGTCCAAAAATATACCCATATCAAACGGAACGCGCACGCTTTCGCCCATAAAATCCGCCGTGAAGTCCATGACCCCCAACCCGTCCGCATACGAAACGATACTCGACTGAATGTTGTTCGCCACGCCGATAATTCCGTTTACCAAATAAAAGGTTTGCGCCTCGTCCAACGCCTTTTCCCAATCGTTGAGCGTACATATCACCTTTTCGCCCTCCACGGGCAATACGTGCTCTGCGGGGATACCCTTGTACCCTCTTATCTCCTTGTTCAACGCCGCGCGCGTTTTATTGCTGCCGCAAATGATTTGGTCGGCTTTCAAAAACAGACGTTTGCGCTCTGCGGCAGATAAAGTGTTTTTGCCTATCACGCACACCTTGTCCGCATAATTTCCATACGGAATGCGTTGACCCGTCCTTGCCATCATGGACAGCATAACGATAGGATTGTCCATTTCTTGGCGTACAATTTCCGTCAGCGTGTAATGCGGATTTTCCAACAGCTTGCAATCTCCCTCCACGGGCGAAAGCTGCGCTCCGTCTCCGCAAAACAGACATTTTACGCCGAAGCTGAGCAAATCGTTCATTACCGTTTCGTTGACCATAGACGCCTCATCTACAACGATAAGCCGAATTTTATCATCGATACGCTCCCGCTTCTTAAAGGCCAAGCGTTCGATATACCGCCCCTGTTCGTCCACTTCCTCGTCCGCTTCGTCGCGCATATAAATTAAGCTATGTACCGTTCCCGCAGGCGTACCCTTTTTGACAAGATTTGCCGCCGCCTTGCCCGTCGGCGAAACGAACACCGCCTCTTCGCCCGCGCGCAAATGCAACGTCTCTCTCACCACGTAATCGATTAAAAAGGTTTTTCCCGTTCCGGCATACCCCGACAAAACAAACACTTTGTCGGCGGTATTGAAATACCATTCCGCTATCAATTTCTCGGCATTTTCTTGGTCCTTGGTAAGCAGTACGTCCATAGTATCCCTATTGTATCACAATTTTTACCAAATTGCAAGGATTTTTACACTGTTTACGAACATTTGTTTACTTTATTTTTTGCGCGTTTGCTTTATATTTATTTGACAAAATAAATCGTGCGTATTATAATAGTACAGGATTTTACAAAAAGAAGGAAAAAAAGATGCTGCCTGTATTTTTAGCTACTTTACAACCGCTGTTGGTGTTATTTCTTTGTATCGCCATCGGATTTATCGTACATAAAGCGCACGTACTGCCCGAAAACTCTGATAAGGTAATGGCGAAAATGGAGCTGTGGATATTCTGCCCTGCATTGAGCTTATCCACGCAGATACGTTATTTCACGATTGATACCATTGCCACCAACGCAACCAATATGCTGTTTGCCATTTTGTGCCTAGCGGTGTCTTTGGGAATTGCCATTCCTCTGTCGCGGCTGTTCGTGCCGCAAGACTGTTACGAGAGAGGCGTGTATCAGTATGCGTTGGCATTTGCAAATATCGGCTACATGGGCGACCCGCTTGTGCAGGCGTTGTTTGGCGACGCAGTGTTGGCGTATTACAAAATTTTCACTCTGCCTCTCTCCGTCGTTATCTATATTTGGGGTATCAGCGTACTTACCCCCAAGGAATACAAGCAAGGCAATCCGCTGAAAAAAGTGTTAAACTTCCCCACTATCGCCATGCTGATAGGTATGATCATCGGTTTGAGCGGCTTGGGCGGCGTCGGCGGTTTTATGGATACAAAGCTCCCTTTCCTTATGAAAACGTTGGATACGCTGAAAGCGTGTATGGGACCTGTCGCCATGTTGCTTGTCGGATTCAAAATTGCGCAATACAATTTGCCTGCCATGCTGAAAAATAAGAAAATTTATATCGCTACCGCGTTGCGACTTTTCGTTTTGCCCGCCGTCATCATCGCGTGCCTTTTCGGCGTAAAAGAGCTGTGCAATTTGGTATTTTCTTTCAATCTTTCCAACAACGTACTTTTCCTTGCGTTCTTTGCCACGGCTACGCCGCTGGGTATGAATACGGTGGTGTTCCCCGAAGCGTACGGCGGCAACCCCGAAACGGGCGCGTCTATGGCGATGATTTCCCATACGCTTTGTATTATAACGCTGCCCCTTATGTACGCCCTGCTTACCGCGCTGTTTGGCGTTCCCGTTTGGATTTAACTTTTCTATTATACAGCCAAAATCGCTCCTTATCAAACAAGGAGCGATTTTTTATTTCTGCTTGAACTGCATTTGTAACGTCTTTTTCCCCACCCGAAGGTTAACCGATAGCACGCCGTCCTTTAAGGGAAACGTCCGTTTTAACGTTCGTTTGGACGCGCCTACGCTTTCCACCGACAAGCAAATTGTGCCCGCCGCTTTGTCGTAAACGTATTTGCCCGTTTCCCTGCATTCTTTGCAGTCCGTTTTGCGATAATATAATATAAACGTCTCGTCCGATTTTAATTCTAACCGAACGTAATCGAACTCGGACGTCATATCTTCGCCCGAAAGCAACGCCTGTTCGCATTCGTATATCCCCAAATGCGGTTTGGTTATCTCTTTAATCCCGCCGTCCTTTACGGGCGCAAACGCCATAAAAAGAGTCGCCAACCCCGCCAGCACAGAGCTTCTTATTTTGCCTTTCTTCATACAAACAGTATGCCGCCCATCCGCGGTTTTATGCATGGCGGGGTGCGTTTTTGCGTGGCTTTGCCACCACAGGCGAATGCTTGGGTTTCTCCCCCGCTCCGCTTGCTTGCTCTGCTTGACGAGTCTTTTTTCGCCGTTGCCGTCTTGCACGGCGATTTGCCCGAACCTTTTCCACTCTGTCGCTATTCAGGATAACGCCCACGACAAAGCAAATCATGAGCACGTAAAGCCATAATAAAAACACGATAAGCGTACTCAACGCGCCGTACAGCTTGTCCATATTACTGATACGGAGATACACGGCAAAACCCGTTACCGCCACCGCCCACGCCGCCACCGTTACCGTCGTCCCCAACAGGAAATACCGCGGAGGCAGCTTATGTGGACATATATACATATTGAGCAATAACGCCAAGGCGTACGCAAGCACGGCAAGCAGGCTGTAATCGGCTATCCGTTCCCAAGTATCGGAAAAGATACGCGAAAATAAAAACGTGCCCAAAGCAAACAACACCACAAACGCTGCTATCATCAAAATCACGATGAGCATAAGTGCCAACGCTCCGATACGCAGCTTCAAGCCTTGCTTGGGGCGGTGGAAATCGTAGATAAGCTCGCCGCTTCTCCGCATTTGGTAAAAGAGGTTAGTAGAAGAATACAGCGTAGTAAACAATAAAATTACCGAAACGCTTGTCGTTGCGTTGGCTGCCTCTTCCTGAATATACCCCAGCACGTCTTTTACCGAACGGAATACGGAAAGCTGTAATATTTGTTCTGCATTTACGGGCAATCTGCCGACGATAAGCGTCAGCCAAAAGGCAAGCGGCACAATGGACATAATGAAAAAGAACACCAACGTTCCCGCAATGGTGGTGTATTTTTTTAAGGATAACAACGCGTATTTTTTACGCAAAAACAAATACAACTGCCGAATTTTTTCCATTGTATAAGTATGCTCTGTTTTTTGCGTTTTCAAACAGGAGAAAAGCGGCGGATTGCTCCGCCGCTTCGTATTCTTTTTATCTTCTTTCGTGAATCACGTCAATCGTTATACACGCTGTTTTCATACGCGTTACAACAACCGCTGCGCCGTCTGCAATAACAGGACGAAGAATAAGACCCGCTATCAAGCGACGTGCTGCCTACCGCCGAAACGGAAGCTCCGCACCCAGAATTGCCGTAGTTGCCGTAGCCATTACCGCAACCACAACCGCAGCCACAGCCACAACCGCTATTCGTCGTAGAGTTGGTATTGTTGGCCGTATTACCGTTCCAATTCCAACCGCAACCGTAGCTATAACCGCAACGGCTATTGCCGCTTCTTACACGGATATTCCCGTTACAATCTCTGCAAATCTGTAAAACGTTCCAACAACAGCTGTTTTGAGAACTGTTTTGGGCATTACAACCGCAATCGTTATTCGTATTTGTCGTATATACAAAGCACATAGTATTTCAATATCCTCTTGCGTATTTGAGGAAAATCCTCATGCTATATTGTATGCCGCCTGTTATAAAAAAGTTACCGCTGCGCAACTTTGCACAACGGTAACTTTGTTTTTATACAAGTTTTATTATTCCCATTCAATCGTTCCCGAGGGCTTCGGAGTAAGGTCGTACAGCACACGGTTTACGTTTTCCACTTCCGTCGTGATACGGTTGGTGATTTTCTTCAACAAATCGTAAGGGATTTCCTCAATCGTAGCCGTCATCGCGTCCACCGTGTTCACCGCACGGATAATTACGGGATACGCATACGTACGCTTGCCGTCCTTTACGCCTACCGATCTAAATTCGGGCACGGCGGTGAAATATTGCCAAACCGTGCTTTCCAACCCGCTGTTGGCAAACTCTTCACGCAAAATCGCATCCGATTCCCGAACGGCTTCCAATCTCTCACGCGTGATTGCGCCAAGACAACGCACGCCAAGACCGGGGCCGGGGAACGGCTGACGGTAAACCATACCGTCGGGCAGACCCAACGCGCTACCCACCATACGCACCTCGTCTTTATACAAGAATTTCAAAGGCTCTACCAATTCAAACTGCATATCTTCGGGCAGACCGCCTACGTTATGGTGTGCTTTTACGCCGTCGCTTTCGATGATATCGGGATAAATAGTGCCTTGCGCCAAAAATTCGATACCCTCTTGCTTTCTTGCTTCCTCTTCAAATACGCGGATAAACTCCGCACCGATAATTTTACGTTTCTTTTCGGGCTCTGCCACGCCGTCGAGCTTACCCAAGAAACGATCCACAGCGTCCACGTATACAAGGTTTGCGTCCATTTGATTTCTGAACACTTCCACTACCTGTTCGGGCTCGCCCTTTCTAAGCAAGCCGTGGTTTACGTGTACGCAAACAAGCTGTTTGCCGATTGCTTTAATCAATAACGCCGCCACAACAGACGAATCCACACCGCCCGACAACGCCAAAAGCACTTTCTTATCGCCTACTTGCGCACGAATCTCTTTCACTTGCTCTGCGATAAATTGATCGGCAAGCGCTTTCGTGTTGATACGCGCCATTGTTTCGGGACGTACATTGTTACTCATAAATATTTATATCTCCTTGTGAAAATTATTATACGTGATTAGGAAAGCGATACTTAAATGCATTGCTTGATTGCCGCAAGCAAATCTTCGTATCTCTCAAACGCAGGCAAATCGGGATTATCCGCTTTGATTTTGTCCGTACTTCTAAACAAAAATCCCGCTTTACTTGCTCTTATCATCGCCAAATCGTTATAGCTGTCGCCTGCCGCCACCGTTTCATAGCCCATAGACTGCAACGCCTTTACCGTGGTGTATTTCGAGTTCTCTACGCGCATCTTGAAGCCCGTAATTTCCCCATTTTCCGCCACTTCCAACGTATTGCAAAGCAACGTCGGCTTCCCAAGCTTCTCCATGAGCGGCATTCCAAACTGCGTAAACGTATCGCTGACAATCATCACTTGCGTTAAAGACCGCAATTCGTCCAAAAACGCTTTCGCTCCCTCCATGGGCTCTATTTTACCGATGATTTCTCTTATTTCGTTCAAGCCCAAGCCGTGCTCTTTTAAGATACCCAGCCGCCAGCGCATCAATTTATCGTAGTCGGGCTCGTCCCGCGTTGTGCGCGTCAGCTGCGGTATTCCGCTCGCTTTCGCAAACGCTATCCATATTTCGGGGACAAGTACCCCTTCAAGGTCTAAGCATACAACCGTCATAACTATTCCTCAATATTTCTTTATTTCTTTATTTCTCTATTTCTCTACCGATTAGTGTTGCGAATAGTTAGGCGCTTCCTTGCTGATAGAAATATCGTGAGGGTGGCTTTCGATAAGACTTGCGTTGGTGATACGAACAAATTCAGAACCCGTTCTCAACGCTTCAACCGTCGGCTTACCGCAATATCCCATACCCGAACGCAAACCGCCTTTCATTTGGTAAATAACGTCCGCTACGCTGCCGCGGTAAGGCACTCTGCCCTCCACGCCTTCGGGTACGAATTTCTTTGCGTTTTCTTGGAAGTATCTGTCTTTGCTGCCCGCCGCCATTGCCGCAAGCGAGCCCATACCTCTATATACCTTATAGCTTCTGCCTTGGTACAATTCCACTTCGCCGGGACTTTCCAACGTGCCTGCAAGAAGC
>JAZOPT010000058.1:0-9407 GCA_045655725.1 Candidatus Scatosoma sp. | reverse complement strand
ATACCGTTTTTGCCGTTTGCGATTTGTTTACGTCCGACAGGGAAGTTTCCGAAAGAAAACGCACGTCTGCTTCCGTTTCCACCTTTCCAAGCGCAGATACGTCTGCAAGCAGGGAAAGTTTTTGTTCGGTTGTAAGTTTATCGATTATTTCTTGATGTGTGAACATACATTCTCCTGATTACAGATTATTGCATTGAAATTTTGATATTAGATAAATATGCGTAAATGTTCGAGCCACCCGTTGTATTGGTAAACGTAAACGTAATTGTTTGACCTGCTTGTAACGAACGGTTACTGATAGACCCCGACGCGCCGCCTTGTATTACCGTAGGGGAATTTGCCCCTACTTTGACGGACAGCGAGCAATCATCCGCGCTACCAATCGCTTTATAGCTTATAGATAATATAACGTTTTGTTTTGCCGTAAACGTTATCGTTTGTACCGATTCCGCTTCTTCGGTTGTCGTATATACCCTGCTTGAATTTTTAGTAAATATATCCTCCGAGCCTGTAATCGACAGCAGATTTTGCCAAGTATTCTTCGTCGAGCGGCTTACCGTAAGATTGTTTACGTGTCCGCAATCGGTACAAACGCCACCGCTATACGAATGTCCTGTTGCCGTGTAAGTAATGTTCTGACGATAACCGCACAAATCACAAGTGATAAGCTGATAACCGTTTTGTGTGCAAGTTGCCTGAACTATCTCGCGGTCGTAATCTTTATACGTGGTATTGATAACGCCGTTCTTTTCGTTCCAATAATTGCCGTAATGATGAATATTTTCACATGCGGAATAATAGGTGTATTCCGTGGGATAAGGATAGAAGTTATATCCGCTCGACCCTGTTCCCTCGTAATATAAACGGTCAATATTATAGCAGTTATTAAACGCATAACGCGAAATACCGTTTAACGTCGTCGGAACAATAATGCTATCCAAGTTTTCACAGCTAAAAAACGTGTTTTCCGCCAAGTAGATATCGCTTCCGTTTTCAAAACGGAGTTGCTTTAACGCGCTCAAATTGCTAAACGCTTCCGAATAGATATCCTGCACTGCCGTTCCAATCGTCAATTTTTCTATCTTATCATTGTCTTGGAATGCATAACGCGCGATCACGTAATCGGTAAACGTCTTACTTGACGTAGAGATATTATCCAACGTCAATTCAGTTGCACTACCCGAATACTTAACAAGTGCCTGCGTAGAGCCTGCATACTTAAACGTAAATCCGTTTGTTGTAACCGTTTGCAAATGCGTTGCATACCGCGAAGTATGCACGATAACAGCGTTATACGCAACGTAACCGTTACCGGTAGAATTTGCCGTAATGGTTATATGAGAGCTTAAATCGTACACCTCATGCAAGTTATGGCAACCCTCAAAAGCATTGTACGAAATAAACGAAATATTAGACGGTACTACTACGCTTTGTAACCCCGTACAACCTTTGAATACCCCGTTCGACAGCGAGCTGATACACTCCGGCAAGGATACCGAAGATAACGCCGTACAGTTGGTAAACGCATATTCGCCAAGCGAAGTAAGCGCATAGTTAAAGGAAACGCTTGCAAGCGAAGTACAATCGGCAAACGCATACCCGCCAACGTAGCTTACCTGCGAGCCAAAGCTTACGTATTGCAGTACCGTACAAGCGTAAAATGCATTACCGCCGACCGTTTCCACGTTGCTCCAATCGATAGAGGTAAGCGACGTATTGTTTTTGAACGCCGCATAGCCTATCGAAGTTACGTTGACAAAATCAACCGTTTCTAAAGCCGTATTATTTTCAAAGGCATAATCGCCAATCGTTGCCACACTTGCACCAAACGTAAGCGAAGTCAATCGAGTACAGCCGCTGAACGCATAATTATCCACCGTTTGCACGTTACCCCACATAATGGTAGATAAAGCCGTACAACCCGAAAATGCGTTTTGCGTAACCGTTTGTAAGTTACCAAGAGCAAGATACGAAAGCGCGGTGTTGCCTGCAAACGCGGATTCGCCAAGCGTTTGCACGTTATTAAGCGACACGGAAGCAAGCGAATCGTTTTCCACAAACGCATATTGTGCCACCTGCGTAACGCTGCCGCCGAAAGATACAATCTTTAAGCCCGTATCCGCAAACGCATACTCTGCTATCGTTTGCACGTTACCCCAATCGATAGAGGTAAGCGAAGAGCAACCGTTAAACGCATACGTTTCCACAACTTCTGTTCCGCCAAAAGAAACGGATGTAAGAGAAGTACAATTTGCAAACGCGGATTCACCTACCCGTTCGGTTGCCGCCCCTAATACTACGGACTGCAAATCTTCACAGTCGTAAAACGCTTTTTTGCCTATGGAAACCAATTCTCCGTTAAAATATGCGTTTGCTAACGAAAGACAGCTTTCAAACGCGGACTCTCCCACCGTTTTCAACGTATAAGGGAATTGCACGTTTTCTAAGCTTTCGCAATCCATAAACGCCATTTCTTCAATGGTAACGAGCATGGACGGCAAAATAATAGAGGAAAGCTCTTCGCAATCATAGAACGTTTCCGCCAAAATGGTAGTAAGCGCAATATTTCCTGCAAAGGAAACCGCCTCCAATTTCACACAACCAGAAAACGCCTTTGCACCAAGCGAATTTAAGAGCGGCGACAACGCTGCCTCTTCCAAAGAAGAACAACCGTAAAACGCCTGCGAGCCGATTGACGTTACGTTTGCACCCAACGAAACGGTCTCCAAATCGGTACAGCCCTCAAACGCACTCGTACCTATCGAAACCAACGTGGACGGGAACGTTACTTCCTGCAACGCTTCGCATTGATGGAACGCCCAAGGCGATATTGTCGTCAACGATTCGGGCAATACAACCGTTTCCAAAGCCGTACAGTTGGTAAAATACTCGCTGGGCAATACGTTGGCTTCTCCGCCAACCGCTTTCAACGAACGAGCACCGAAATCAATGCTCTTTAACGAACTATTTTCATATACGTTGGCAAAACGGTTTTCCGCAAGCAGCAACTGCGAACGGCTCGCCTCGCTTCCGTCGTTTAAGAACTTGATACTTGCCACGTCGCTGTCCTCAAACACGCGCTTGCCCAATTTGCTCGCCATAGCGGGAATTTCTACGCCTGTAACGATGTCGTCTTCGATAAAGAGGTAATCAACGATGATATACGGCTTTGTTTCCTGACCCGTTACAACGGGGTCGCCTGAAACGGGGTCGGTTTCAACGATATCCTCCGACGCGCCCGTAGGCAACGTGATATTTCCGCCTCTACCCGTATATTCAATTAAATACCAAGTAGTTTGCGGTTTACCCAAAATGAAATCGCCAACCGTTTGCTTGGGCATACGCGGTTCTTCTGCGGACGTATATACTTTCAGAGCATATTCGCCCGACGTTCCCGCTGCCCCTGCAACAATCTCTATCGAGCTAAGATTTTCGATTTCGTGCAATTTGAAGCATTCAAAAAACGCATTTTCCTCAATCGTCGTCAACGTTTGCGGCAAAGAAACGTATCGCAACGCCGTACACTTATAAAATGCGCTTGCGCCTATCGTTTCCAATTCCGCAGGGAAGGTTACCGTGCGCAGCTTTTTACAAAGCTCAAATGCGTTTGCTCCGATAGAAACCAATTTGCTGTTGGTGGCAAACGTAAGCGTCGCCAACGTTTCACAGTTCGCAAACGACTTCGCCCCAATAGCGGTTACCGCCTTGGGAATATTGATTTTCTTTAATTTTACACACCCCGAAAAGGCCTCGGCAGGTACGGTGTGAAGGGTTGCCGTATCCCATTTCAATTCCACGAAATCGGTACAGTCCTTAAACGCACCCTCGCCCATTTTGGACAGTGCGCTGGCGTTGAACGTTGCCAATCCGCAACCCGAAAACGCATATTTCCCTATCTCCGATATCGCTTTGGGGAAGGTAATCGATTTCAACTTCGCACACTCGAAAAACGCATAATCGCCCACGGTAGAACCCGAAAGCGTATCCATCGTAAAGCTTTCTAAATTCTCGTTACAATGCTCGGTGAAACGCGCGGGAATCGCGTCTATTTCTTCAATATGCACTTTCTTTAACGTTAAAGCATCGCCGTCTGCCTCTTCGCCTGCGTCCGTATTGACAAGATTCAAACCAAACAATGCGCTCAGCGGTTTGTTTACGTTTCCAACGCTTTCATACGCCAAGAAATCGTAATTTTGCAAATGTAAATTTTCTACGTACGTTACGCCGTTGAAATAATCGCAGTTTTCCCCATACTGTACGTACTGGTCTATCGTAATATCGGTAAAATCGCCACAATCTGCAAACGCGTGCGTTCCGATATGCAAAACGTTCCCCTCGTCCGTCGCAACTAGCGTTAAAGAGGATAACTGTTCACAACCGTAAAAGGCTTCGTCGCCGATATACGTAAGATTGGTGGCGTGTACGCTCTTTAATGCATCGCAATCGGCAAAAGCAGCTGTGTTTAACGCCACATCGTTTTCAATGAGCACCGTTTCCAATTTATCACAGTTTTCAAAAGCGCGCTCGCCAATCTCTACGCCCCCTTGAATGGTAAGATTTTCTATGTATTCGTTGCCGGCAAACGCTCCGTTTTCTACGCTTAATACGGAATGCCCCATAATCTCATTGGGAATCACGATACTGTCGCCGCCAAAGCCCACGTAGCCCGTAATGACAACGGGAGAGGTGTCTTTGTTTTCCAAATCCACAAATTCGTATTGCAAGTTAGACAGGAAAAAGCTTTCCTCTTTTTCCTTAAACTTGCTGAGCTGAATGCAGGAAACGACAATCGCCGCCGTAACGATAACGCCCCCAAACGCACTTAAAAACACAGGAATACCATAGCGGCGCTTGGCGGTGGAAAATCCCTCCTCGCCAAGCTCGTTTTTAAGCTCGTCAGTATTCACGGCTTTACGCTTTTGTTTTTTCTCATACGTAACGAAAACATCGTCCTCGCCCAGTCGGTAAGAATAGTTTCCGTATTCCGCGCAAGCCACCCGCACTTGACAATCGATACAAGAACGGTGCAATTCGATATTTTTCTTGAAAATAAATTTCCCTTTTCTAAAAGACAAATCCTTAAAGTTTTTTGTAACCGAGCCAAGTGAATTGCCGCGAACGTCAAACTGCTCTACTTGCAATGTCAACGCCGTCAACACTTCGTCTTTGCGGTTTTCCAAATCCAATAAAAGGAAACGGCGGCTTTTCTTACGCACGATAAGAAAACGCCGAACGTGAAGAAATTCACTGGTCTGTTTATAGGGATATTCTCCTTTTGCAATTACGTTGAAATTCCGCATTATTTACTCCACCCGGATTTTTTTGCACCTCTTACTTTCACGGTAATAAGAGAAACGATGATATTGACAACGATAAGTATGCCCGCTATCAGTAAGGTTACTAACGTGCTTTGAACGTTTAACACGAAGCTTTCCTTAAACACCCCGCCGAACAAGTTTGCACAGCATACTTTGACAAACAAAAGCTCTAATAAAATCATGAAGCTGCAAGCAACCAAAAATTTCGTAACCTTTCCCGCTTTCGCTTTGCCTGTGATATGGTCGGGGAAGCTCATGCCGTCTACTTCGTTTACGACCAAGGACACGTAAGAGGTATCTTCGGGCAATTCCACCACCTTGGAAAAACCGTTTTTCTCCACGAGGTCTTTTACCGTCAATACGTCAAACACTTTATCTTCACTGTTAAACAGAACGATATCATAGCTTATGTATGTAATATCCGTATTTAATTTACACATGAGCTGCTTTACGCCGCTTCGTTCTGCCAATACGTACTGATTTATGTATTTTCGCCATTTCAGCGCGGGCTGAAAAACCATGCTCTGACCGTTTTTTTCTATAACCTTTTTTAAGCCTCTATCCACCGAGCTTTTTATGGTATATCGCGTTTGCAAAAACATTTTCGGTAGCCATAACGACGCCACGGCAATAGATACCAGCACCGTTAATCCCAGCAATACGTACCAAATAAACATAATCTCTCCTACTTTCCGTAAATGATAGAAAACCTTGTTTTCGCCTTGTTTATCGCTACAAGGCATATTACGGCATAATGATACAATTATACTAAATATCATTATAGCATAATTTTGATTTTTCGTCAAATACCTGATAGTTATTTTACAAATTTCTTTCACAAGATTTACACAATTATAGCAAAAAAACACAAGAAAACAGCCTGCCCTTTTCGCAAGGACAAGCCGTTTTCCTAATAGATTATTTTAATTATCGCAGTTATGAACGAGATAATTCAAATGGTCGCCGATACGCTCCATATTGGATACCAAATTGATAAATACCGTATTGTTTTCGGGGCGGCACTTCCCTTGCGCCAAACGCGCAATGTGCTCGGCGACAAGGTCGCGGCGCATATTGTCGATATCCTCCTCCAATACGTCCGAATCTTTTACCAGCTCCCAACGGTTTTCCAAAACAATTTTTTTCACAAGCTCGTGCTGATCGCGCAGCATGCCGTGCATAATTTCCAGTTTTTCGTTGATGCCGTCGGAGAACACCAAATTATCCCGCACTTCGCGCTTTGTATATTTGGTAAAATTATCTGCAAGCTCTGCAATACGCGTGATATCCCCGATATTGTTATGCAACGCGTTTACCTGCTTTTCATCGGCAAGCGTAACGCCGCTTGCGGAAACGCGCACAAGATAATCGCTTATTTTCTCGCTTAAAGCGGATACGTATTCATTATTTTCGTTTACCTCATCGATTACCGCTATATCACGGTTAATAAACCCGCCAAACGCAATCCGCAAGCTTTCCATTGCCATATCCGACATACGGAACGTTTCCTTTTTCAACTGCCCAAGCGCAACGGCAGGGGTCGCCAAGAAACGCTTATCCATAAACACCAGCTGCGACGGCGTTTTTTCCTCTTCCACTTTCTTCTCGGGAACAAGCAACATAGACGCTTTTACAAGCAAATTGGTAAACGGTAAAAACAAAAGCGTGGACGTAACGTTGAAAATGGTATGGAACATAGCGATTTGCGTACTCGGTTCGGCAAACCAACGCTCCAACGTTACCGCACTGAACGATTTCCAGCAAAGCAGGATAATCGTAAAAATTACAGACCCAATGACGTTAAAGAGCAAGTGGATAATACTTGCCCGTCTTGCATTCACGGACGTACCGATAGACGAAATGAGCGCCGTAACGCACGTACCGATATTCGAGCCTAAAATGATAAACAACGCCGCGTTTCCACCGCCGCCGATAATCAAACCTGCACTCGCCATGGAAATGACGATGGTGGTTACCGCACTGGACGATTGTATAATCGCCGTTAAACCGATACCGATAAACAGCAATAATATAGGATTGTTTACCGCTGCAAGGAAATCGGTAACCGCTTTATTCTCTTTCAAAAATGCCATAGGGTCGGACATCAAACCAAGCCCCACAAAGACAAGCCCCAAGCCTGCCAACGCCAATCCTATACTTTTTATACGATCGTTTTTAGAAAACAAATCCATAAACACGCCGACAAACAGCATCGCCATAAAAATTAAGTCGATATCAAATGCCTGCAAAGCCGCGATTTGACCCGTAATCGTCGTACCGATATTCGCACCCATGATAATGGCAGCCGCTTGGTGCAACGTCATGATCCCCGAATTAACAAACCCGACAACCATAACCGTCGTTATCGAAGAGCTTTGCACTATCGCAGTGGTAATAAGCCCCATGCCTACGTTGACAAACCTTTTGTCAGACGTTTTGTTAAACAACACCTTCAATCCGTTTCCCGCAATCTTCTCCATGTTATCGCTGAGCACCTTAAATCCAAGCAAAAATGCTCCGCAGCCTGCAAGAATCGTGATAACAATTGTTAAAATTCCCATTTTGTACCTTTCTTCTTCTCCTTTGTTTTTTCCTTTTTTATTCTTCTCTCATTAGTTTCCCTTTTTTTTCTTGTTTCAATCCTCTATTTTTATTTTTGAAAGGTATTTTTGAAAATGCGCAACTTTTTTGCGCAAGTTTATTATACAACACTTTCCAAAAAATGTCATCTGTTTGAAAGAAAAAAGTTTTCAAAAAAAGAAAAAATATCGATTACTTGCAATTTTATCGATATTTTTTATCTATTATTCTGTTTTGTTTTAGAAATCCCGTTAATACACGCTATCCCCAACAAGTACGGGTGTAACCTTTTTGCCGTGAATAACCAAATAGCAATAACTGCCGCCCTTGCCCACCTCCAAGCGAAGCGACCCCGGATTTATCAACGTTACGCCGTCCATTTCCGTAATCAAAGGCTTATGCGTATGCCCGTACAAAGCAACGCCGCAATCACGCCGTTTCGCCTCCATAGCAAGCGTTCCCAAGCCCGATTTGACGTGATATTTATGACCGTGGCAACACAAAATGCGCACTCCCTCGATATCCAAAACGTATTCTGTGGGATAGGAGGTAAAAAAATCGCAATTACCTCCGCACAGATATGCTTTATCGGGATATTCACGCAAGACGCAACGCATATCTCCTGCTCCGTCGCCGAGGTGGATAACGTAATCATTCTCCGCAATCAGCGGCAACATTTTTTCTATGCCTTTTATATTTCCGTGCGAATCGGAAATCACGATGATTTTCGTCATGGTTTTGGTTTACCCCTATCAAGAACGTGTTTGTGTTTGCCATTTTTGCAATAACGCTTGCAAGGCACGGAAACGGTGCGACACCGCGTTTTTCTCTTCCGCCGTTGCCACGCCGAACGATTTCCCTAAATCCACGCTTTCAAAAATGCAATCGTAACCAAATCCGCCGTTGCCCGTTTCTTCACGCAAAATGACGCCGTACGTTTTTCCCTCGGCTACAATTTCTTTACCGTCGGGAAACACCAACGCCACCGCGCTTGTGAAATGTGCATTTCGGTTGGTTTCGTTTTGCAAATTTTCCAAAAGGAGTAACCGGTTTTTCCTATCGTCCCCGTGTTCGCCTGCATACCGCGCACTGTATATCCCCGGAGCACCGTTTAATACGTCCACGCAAAGTCCGCTATCGTCGGCAAGCGCAACGCACCCCAAAGCCTCTGCCGCGGCACGAGCCTTGATTAAGGCGTTTTCAGCAAACGTGATACCCGTTTCTTCCACGTCCCCTAAAAAGCCCATTTGTTTTTGTGAAACTACTTCAAATTCGGTAAAAATTTCTGCTATTTCCCTAATTTTATGCGCATTGCCCGAAGCAACTACCAAAGTCTGCTTTTTTTGCATAACCAATCTCCTTTGCACGCCGATATAGCTTATTATAGCATATTTTGCAAAAAACGGAAAGTATTTCACCGTACTTTCCATTTTTCTCTATTTTTTGTTGTGTTTTTTTATTTTCCGCGCACCCGCAAAGAATTCCCAACCGCACACAGCATAACGCCTA
>JAZOPT010000057.1:0-5138 GCA_045655725.1 Candidatus Scatosoma sp. | reverse complement strand
TTTTCAGAAACCTTCTTGCTTTCCCCTGCGTTTACCATCGTAAGTATGTCGTCAAGCGGTTCCAAGTATTGATACAACGAGTTAGACGGAATAGGTTCAAAATACAAGTCAACCGTATTATACTTTGCACCATTCATAATGTTATCGGAAATAGCCGTATTGGTCGTTTCCGAGTTCAAATGCACGTCATATTCGGGATACTTTGCCTCAAAAGCCGCAACAATTCCGTTCATAAATTCATCGCCCATACCCGAACGCCAAAACGTAATTTCAATATCCGTTGCCGAGTCCGCTGTTTTCTTGTTGTTGCAACCTGCCGCAAAGACAGTTGCAAGGGACATAACGCCCATAAGTGCTAAGCTAATTATTTTTTTCATAAGATTTCTCCTTTATTTTTTTTATTCTTTAATTCCGCCAAGGGAAACATTGCTCATCATGATATTGTTAAAACAAATAAATACTATGAGCGTAGGAATGGACGATACCATGCACGCCGCGAACAGCAAGTCCCTTCTTACGTAGTATTTCATATCAAAGTCGAAAAGATAAATACCAACGGACAACGTAGGTAATTCGGGCAAGTACAACAGTTGCGCGTCGTAGCTATTCCAAGCCCCCATCCACGCAAGCAAGAACAACGCTCCTAACATTGTCATACTTTGCGGTAACATAACCTTAAAAAACACTTGCCAATCGTTTGCCCCGTCTATGTATGCCGCTTCCGCATAACTCCAAGAAAGATTTTTGAAGAATGCCGCAAAATACATATACGACGCACCTATACCACTAAACGCGGTAATAACAAAAGCATAATTGTTGATTAAACCTAAATTAAATATAAGTTTATACATTGCGCCGCCCGAACTGTATATAGGAAGCAACATTACGACAAAAGACAAATAATAATATATTTGCGAACCCCAAAACTTATATTTTGTCGTTACGTAAGCAAGCATCGCCGTAAACATAATACCGCCAGCCGCAGGAACAACCGAGAAGAAAATACTATTAAAAGTCATCTCCAAAAAGGTTGTATTGTTAGGCGTAAACAGCGTAAATACTTCCTTAAAATTTTTCCATTGTGCAACTTCGGGAAAAGCAAACGGCTTCATTACGTTTTCCGTATGCGTTTTTAAGGAAGCAACGATTCCCCAAAAGAAGATATATAAATAGGAAAGAGCAAAAGCCGTAAACAAAATGAATACAATGGTGTAAATGATTTTTTCGGCGGTAGATTTTCTATCTAAAAACTTAATTCTCATTTTTCCACCTCCTTAATAATCTACGCCCTTGAATAATTTGTTTTCAAGCCATTTCCCAAGTAACACCAAAACCATTGCAGCCAAAGTAACAATAATACCGATTGCCGATACATAATTATATACAACCGAATTAGGATTGTTAGAGCTGTTTCTGATTTGGATATATTGCCACGCGGAGAAGGTCATCGTACCATAATCGCCGTTTGTTAAAAGGAATACCGCGCCCGATGCTCCAAATACCGAAGAAATCAGCATAATTGCCTTTAATGCAAACGTCGGCCATATCATTGGAAGAATAATTCTCACAAGCTCTGTAAACCAACTTGCGCCGTCTATTCTCGCCGATTCGATAACACCATCGGGAATTCTTGCAAATGCACCGCCCCAAATAATCATATCGCCGGGGAAAGAAAGCCAAAGCATATGTATCCATACAAACGTATTGGCAAATCGCGGGTCGCCTAAAAGGTCGGGCGGTTCGGACAATCCCAACATATTTTGTACCATTATTGCAATAGGGCCTTCTACGCTTACAAAGTTCTTATATACAATTACCGTAATAATCCCGTTAATGATACTGGGAAGAAAGAACAAGACTCTAAACGTTTTATAAAGGGGGATTTTCTTATACAAGAAATAGGAAACTGCAATTCCCCAAGGGAAAATAATTAGGTTTATCAAAAACGTTTTGAATGTGTTGACAAACGCAAGCTGTATGCCGTCCGATTGATGCAACAACTCATCAAAGAACATTGTAAAGTTCTCGAATCCCCAAATCTTGTTATAGTTTACGTCATAACGGTAAAACGCCATCAAAATACCGTCGAAATTTACGTAAACATAAAATATAAGAAAGTTAATCGTAGGCACGAGAATAAAGCAAAGAATAAAGATTATTCTGCTCCAATTCACCTTTTTTGCCTTTAACATTGTACTCATTTTTTATTCCTCTATCATAAAGATTCCTTCGCCAACGCCAAGCGTAATTGTGGAAGCGTTCACGAAGCTTTCTACGAAATTTTCTCCGCTTTTGTAAATTTTGAAACTTGTAGGTTTTTTAAGGGTTAACGTTACGGCAACCGTTTTCTTCTTCGACGTATCTTCCACGTTTACAAGCATAAAACTTTCTTTACCATCCGTTCCCTTAAAAGCCCCCACCAAACAACGCGCCGTCGTTTCTACGCTTTGCATTGTCGCAAATTCTTCAAAAGCATTTCCGTTTTGACAATTAAACAATTCGTTTACGTCTGCTACGGTAGAATCTACACGCAAGCACTTTTCCCAAGAACAATTTACCAATTCTTTTTCAAAAGGTTTCAATTCTTTATGGATTTTTTGCGCGTAAAACCATCTTTCCGTAGGCGCACCCTTGTCAAAAAGTCCCGATTGACGTTCAAAAAACTCGTTAGACTTCGGGGATTGATAACAAAAATGAGAAACACCCTTTGCGCCATACGCAAGATATGCGTAAATTTGCAAACGTATATCTTCTTCGGTTGGCGTGCGGTCATTCCACCACGAAATCGTACCGCCAAACGCCATACTTTGAATAAAGAAATGAGGTTTCAAGCCGTATTTCTTCGCAGTTACAGCCGTCGTTTCTATATCCGTAAACCAATCGTCAAAAAGATAGAATTCATCTTCTTTCGTGCGGCGCAGCGGATAATGATCCATTGAAAGCCAACCGCCAACCCCTTCAATGTCATAAACCCATTTTGCAAAGGTTTCCACGTATCTTGGATAATCGTGCATAATCTCATCGCAAGGCACGTAACTGGGATTTAAGTTGATATACGCTTGCTTGTCGGGATACGCATTCTTCAACTTCAAAGCAAGCTCTCGTAAAGGTTGTTCGTGCGTATATAACGGCTCGTCAAATAAATTGAATGCCTTAACCGCTTTGCTATCCTTTAACGGATTTTCAAACAGTACCGAGCCGTCCAATTTATTCCGTCCTTCAAGCACAACGGATATACCGTACTTTTCCGAGTAACCTACCGCCTTTTTTTGCTCCTCAATATCTTCCGAATACTCTCCGTTTAAGAATATGGCATTGATACCGCAATCCACAAGCATTTTATAATTTTCTTCTGTAGCTGGCGGTACTTGCCATATCCCTATAAAAAGTTCTTTTTCCGTCACAATTTAACCTCAATTTAGTTCTTAAAATAAATAATCGTTACGGCGCAGGGCTTTTCTACCGTCAACGAGTCGATAATATCCCCTTTGTCGTTCATTACCTTATAGGTATAACCCTCTTTTGCAAACTGTGCAAAATCAATGCTATCGCCTGTTTGCGCTTTGATAACCGTTTCTTCTCCATTAACGCTTACAACAACTTCTACATATTCTTTTTTCGTTGCCTTAATCGTCAAATCTTGCGTAACCGGCTTCGAGAAATCATACGCTTCGCCGTTTACCGTCCAAACGAAATCTTCCCCGATTTCGTAAGGAGCCGTAATCGCTACGCCGTCCTTAACCGCCCAAGTTTCCTTTGCGTGTCCGTATGCCTTAAAGGTAACGAAATGCGTATTTTCATACGACGCGTCATATTCTACCGTATTATCGTAATTATCGCCAAGCATAATATCACGAACGGACTGAATTTCTTCCGCCGTTACACCTGCGTCAAGAAGCAAAGCTTCTGCTTTTTCCGCAAGCGTTTCTCCCGCAAAGGTGTTGAGATATATCATCAAGCTGTTAATGTTATTGATAAGCGCGTCGCTTCCTTTTGCAAAACTGGAAACTGCACCGAATACACTAACCATATATTCGTTGACAACCGTCTGTTCATCTACACCGAGAATAGAATTTACAAGCGCAATCGCCGTACCTGTTCTATCACGACCTACCGCACAATGAAGTGCGACGGGATAATTATCCCTATTTGCAAGCGTTGAAAAAATCGTTTTAAGGGCTTCTTTCCCTTCGGGTGTAGCAATACCGTTTGTATAATTGGGAGCAGGCGTTGCGTTTATATAGTTTTCAACGCCCATAGGGTTGACTGCACCTTCGCCAACTGCTCGTAAATCCAAATCCGTCTTAATACCAAGTTTTTGGATTGCCGCCAAGCCGTCTTCGGTAATATCGTCAAGTCTTGCCGTGCGATACAACATCCCTTGCGCAGTTTTACCGTTCGGGGTTTGATAACCGCCCACGTCACGAGTATTTGATACACCGTCGATATCTACCGTGCGCGTTCCTGCTTTAGTGGTAAACTCAAAGATTTCCGAATAGGTTTTATCTTTACCCTCGTTTGCGATTACCTGCCAATAATAATCCGTTCCCGAATAAAGCGTGTTGCCCAAATTTACCGAATTTATATTTACCGTATCCGTAAATACTACTTCCTTGAATTCTTTATCCAACGCAACGGCTACCGTGTAGCTATCCGCATCTTTGGTGTAATTCCATTTCAATGTGTTGTTAATAGGGGCAAAATCGTCGCACTCATTGTAGAACGCCCAAACCTTTTCTTGCGTGTCATAATACGTCAACGATAATTCGTTCCAAATCTGCATACCCGGACGGAAATAGTAATATTTACCAATGTCTGCAACGGTAAGCTTTTTCAGATTCATCATCCCTTCAATACCGTTATGTACTACGCTAACCGTTTCGCCGCTATGGGGAGTAAGCGCTACAATTTCACTACTGAATTTTAACATATCTTTTTTATCTTCCGCATTCGCTTTTACATTCGCACAAACGGCTACGGACGTAATTGCCGCCAATGCGGTTGCAATACAGACTTTCCACTTATTTTTCATCCGTTTCCTCCTTTTTACGCATAAGCATACCGCCGCCGATTAAAGTAAGCAATACACCAATACCGCCAACACCCGTCAACGAACCTGCGCAACCGCCAGCACAACC
>JAZOPT010000056.1:0-12727 GCA_045655725.1 Candidatus Scatosoma sp. | reverse complement strand
TGAGAAACGCTTATATATAACCATAGCGGTGATGATGGCAAAGAGGATCCACCTGTACCCATTCCGAACACAGAAGTTAAGCTCTTTTACGCCGAAAGTACTTGTAGGTTACTACCGGGAGGATAGGTAATCGCCGCTTTCCAAACAAAACACCAAGCTTACCGCTTGGTGTTTTTCATATATTTTATCCTTATCTTGATTGGCGTTTATTGAATTTTGCTTTATGATTGAACAGCGGTTGACAAATGGTGGATAAGAGTATATAATAGATACATCTTACCTTTGGAGAGGTGTGTATAAATGACGAAAGAAAAAGTTTTAGAATGGGTAAAGCGTTCGATTTCCTATTTATTGGGTATATTTTTGATTGCGTTCGGGATAAGTATTGCCGTAAAAAGCAATTTGGGCGTGTCGCCCGCAACCTCTTTACCTTACGTTTTAAGCAAAAAATGGTCGGGCTTGTCCTTGGGGAATTGGACAACTATCGTCTATTGCGTATTGGTTTTGGTGCAGCTTATTTTACTCCGCAAGGATTTTAAGTGGTATTACGTGTTGCAGTTTGCCGTATCCACCGTGTTTGGTTTTTTCGTGGACGGAGCGGCATGGTTGGCGCAGTTTTGTATTCCCGACGTGTCTTTGTACGTATTGCGATTGCTTTATACTCTGTTGAGTATGGTATTTATTGCGTTCGGGGTAACGTTATATCTGGCGGGAAATATTATGTGTATGCCCGCAGAGGGAGTGGCGTTGGCTCTGTCCAAATGCACGAAATGGCAGGTTTCCACCTGCAAGACGATTACCGATATGTCCATTGCGGTATCGGCGTTGGTGTTTTCCTTGATTTTTTTTCACCGATTGGACGGAATTAGAGAGGGCACGCTGTTGTTGGCGTTTGGGATAGGGTTTATGATGAAGCCGATTAACCGTTTTATCAAAAAACCGCTACATCAATTCCTTTACGGGAAAGGCGAAGCAACGGCGACGGCAGAAATAGGTGCAACTGAAACCACGGAAGCGAGTGAAACGTTTTTGCGAGAGTCGGAAGTCGAAGAAGAAAACTAAAATAGATATCAAGAAATGAAATTGTCGTTTTGCAGGAAGCAGAGCGACAATTTTTTCGTTCCGTACATAAAATGAATAGTAGGCGGGGGTATTTCCTTTCGCCGAATGCGTTGCCCTGCAATGTGGATAACGCAGATACTCATAAGAAGTACGGGTTGAAAATTATGTGGAAAACTTGGATTACGGTTTTTGGTATTGCGTTTGTGTTTATTACGAACGCATTAGGAGCGGCGGTAGTATTTTTCTTCAAAAAGGACATTCCGTCTAAGTTGAACAGATTTTTATTGGGCTTTGCTTCGGGCGTGATGATAGCCGCGTCCGTTTGGTCGTTGTTATTGCCGTCTATCGAGCAATCGGTAGGATTGTTGGGTAGTTGGGCGTTTTTACCTGCTTGCGTGGGCATACTGCTTGGCGGGGTATTTTTGACGGGGTTGGATAGACTTGCTCCCTATTTTATGCAAAACGGCAAAAATGAAAATATAGATGGGCGTGGGGCGTGGCGGTCTTGGTTGCGGCTGTTTTCGGCGGTTACTTTGCACAACGTACCTGAGGGGCTTGCCGTGGGGTTTGCGTTTGGCGCAGCGGCGAGGAGTGGCAGCGCGCCTGCTTTTTTATCCGCTTTGGGATTGGCTATCGGGATAGGAATACAAAATTTCCCCGAGGGAGCGGCAGTGGCATTGCCCGTGAAATCGGCGTGTGGGAGCAACCGTCGGGCATTTTTCTGGGGAGCGGCAAGCGGTGTTGCCGAGCCGATTTTCGCCGTAATCGGTTATTTCTTGGCGGCAAGCTTGGCTTTGGCGCAGCCTTGGCTTTTGGCATTTGCGGCGGGCGCGATGCTGTTTGTGGCAGCAGAGGACTTGATACCCGAAGCGAGGTCGGAGGATTCGCCGTCGCTTGGCGCGTGGGGTGTGTTGTTAGGGTTTGTTGTGATGATGTCGTTAGACGTTTTGTTTGGATAGCCCAATAGTGGGAAAAAGGTCAAAAAAACCGCTAAATTAGTAAAAATATTACAAAACGGGTTTAAGAAAAAGGCTTGACAGAGGTGGAATACTATGATATAATAAAGATAATCGATAAAGGGGCTTATTTTATTATGAAAAAATTCTTAACGATTATCTTATGTTTTATGATGGCATGCGCAAGCTTTGCTGCTTGTACTGAGGAAGTGGAATCTTCGTCTTCTCCGTCCTCCTCCTCCTCTTCTTCGCAACAGGAAGCGGAAGAATCGACGATTGCGTATTTTGCAGTCATCGACGGGGAAAAGACTTCTATTCCGAACGGTATGTATAAAGAAGACGGGAAATATCCCGCGAAATATACCGAGGGGAAAGAAACGGATATTGACGATTTGCAGGATTATAGCGACGACGATTACTCTTACGAATTTGAGGGTTGGTTTACTGATAAGGAAGTAAGCAAAGCGTTTGAGGGGATTACCAAAGACACGACGGGTACGCTTACTCTGTATGCAAAAGTGGTAAAGACGGAAATTGTTCCGCCTCAGCCGCAAACGTACGATATCGAATATTTTGCAATTATCGACGGGGCAACCGAAGAAACCAGCATTCCTGCGCTCCTGTATAAATCGGGCGTAACGTATGCAAATACCTATACCGCGGGTACGGCATATACCATTTCTGCTTTGGAAACCAGCAAGAAAGAGGGGAATACTACCTATAAGTTTGCGGGTTGGTTTACGGATAAAGCTTGCTCGCAAGCGATAACCGCTATTTCGACAACGCAAACGGGCAAAGTAACGCTGTATGCGAAAATCACGACGGAAGTTGATCCTCCCGAAGATGATGAAAAGAATTGGACGAAGAATTATTAATACGCAGTAAATTATGAAAAAATTATTGGTGTTATTGATGAGCTTTGCGCTGTGTATCGGCGCGTTTGGCATGGTAGGTTGCAATAAGGACGAGGACGAAAAGTCTGCGCCGACGAGTACCGAGGACGATTGGACGAAGAATTATTAAAAATAAAAAACCTTTTCGGCGATAACCGAAAAGGTTTTTTCAAAAACAGACATACTATAAACAAGTCGGCTGTTCGCTTTGTCGGCTTTGTCAAGAGGGGCAGTTATGTTAGATTGTATTATTATCGGTAGTGGGGTTGCGGGGATATCCGCCGCGCTTACGCTGCAAGCAAACGGGAAAAGCTTTATGATGCTTGGTTCGGGTGCGTTAAGCGAAAAGATAAGTAAAGCGGAGCGCATTCGCAATTATCCTGCATTGAGCAACGTCACGGGCGAAGAGTTTACGGCAGCGTTGCAAAAGCAGCTTGCAAACGAAAATATCGTTATAAAACAGGAAAGGGCTTCGGGGGTGTATGCCTTAAAGGAAAAATTCGGGGTCGCTACGCAAGAGGGCGGGTATTACGAAAGCGCAACGGTGATTTTGGCGACAGGCGTAGAAAGTGTTAAGCAGATAAACGGCGAAAAGGAGTTTTTAGGCAGAGGCGTAAGTTATTGTGCTACGTGCGACGGATTTTTATATAAAGGCAAAAGGATAGCCGTGCTGTGTACAAGCAAGCGCATGGAACACGAGGTGTCGCATTTGGCTTCGTTTGCAGAAAAGGTGTATCTGATCGCGATGTATAAAAACGTGGAAATAGCAGAGAAAAACGTGGTGATTTTGCGTAAAATGCCAAAATCGGTGAACGGCGAGAAGCGAGTGCAAACGCTTTCGTTTGCCGAAGCTCCGTTGGAGGGGCTTCCCGCTACCATAGAAATAGACGGCTTTTTCGCTCTTCGGGAGAGCATTGCTCCCAACGTATTGTTAGAGGGTATTGCCGAGGAAAACGGGCACGTGGCGGTGTCGAGGGATATGGCGACCAACGTGGCGGGGTGTTTTGCCGCGGGGGATTGTACGGGCAGACCCTATCAGTATGCCAAAGCGGTTGGCGAGGGCAACGTGGCGGCGCATAGCGTAACGGCGTATCTGGCAAGTAAAAAGAAAGCGTAGGAAAGAGGGTAAAAAGCGGCTATGGACAAGCGAAAAAGAGTGATATTGCATTCCGATTTGAATAATTTTTTCGCGTCCGTAGAGATTGCGAACGACCCATCGTTGAAAGGAAAACCGCTCATTGTGTGCGGCGACCCCAAAGAGCGGCACGGAATTGTTTTAGCGAAGAATGAAGAGGCGAAGAAGTTTGGGATAAAGACGGCGGAGACGGTGTATTCTGCACTTCGGAAATGCCCGCATTTGCAAATGGTGGAATCTCATTACGGCGAATACAAAAAATATTCGCGCAAGGTGCGTGAGATTTACGAACGCTATACGGAAAAGATAGAAGAATGCAGCATTGACGAGTGCGCCTTGGACGTAACGGAAAGCGTGTGGCTGTTTGGGGGCGGGGAGAATATCGCGCAGCGTATCCGTCAGGAAGTGAAAGCGGAGTTGGGCGTTACCGTTTCAGTGGGCGTTAGCTTTAATAAGGTATTTGCAAAATTAGCCTCCGAGCTGAAAAAACCGGACGCAGTAACGGTGATAACGGAAGAAAATTATAAGGACGTCGTTTGGCGTTTGCCTGTGGGAGAATTGCTTTTTGTGGGCGGTTCTACGGAAAAAACGTTGTTGCGGTTGGGGATAACCACCATCGGTCAGCTTGCCTTGGCGGACGAGGAAACGTTGATAAAGGCGTTGGGGAAACGAGGTAGGCAGCTGCGAATATTTGCGCGAGGCGAGGACGAAGAACCCGTCAAATGGGAGAAATCCAAAGAGGATTTGAAATCGATAGGCAATTCTATCACGCTTCCCCAGGACGTAACGGACAGAGAGGCCGTGAAGCGGTGGATATATGCGTTAAGCGAAAGCGTTACCGCAAGACAGCGAGCGGCAGACGTAGGGCGGGCAAGCACCGTGCATATCGTGATTCGGGACGACAACCTGCAATTTTATACCTATCAAACGAAAGTGCCGCCTACGGGGCATTGCGGAGACGTGGCGAAAACGGCGTTCGCTTTGTTTTGTAAGCATTATCCGTTGGGGAAAAGAGTTCGGTTGGTGGGCGTTACCGTGTCGGGATTTGATTATCACGTAGAACAGCTGCGCTTGGACGCGTTAGAGGAAAGCAAGTCCTACGAAAAAATGGAGCGGGCGGAAAACGCTGTGGCGAAAATCAGAGAAAAATACGGATACGTAGCGTTGCAGCGGGGCGTTGTGATGACGGACGATAAGGTAAGCGGCTTGGATATTCGAGGGAAAAAGGAGGAAACCTTTTCCAACGGAAAAAACGGGGACTTGGACGAATAAACGACAAGAAAACGCCGATACTGTTTGTATCGGCGGGGAAGTAAATTCTTTCGCTTTTAGATAGAAGGAAGGACTATGAAAAGCCGTTTGGGTTTTCCATAGTCCTTCGGTTTTTTAGCCAATGTAATATAAAAAAGACTGCGCGAGCCTTTTTTGCCGTTCTTTACCGAAGCGGAAACGCCGTAGGTAACTCCTGCAAAGCTACCTTATGGCACACGCAAACAATCCGCTTAGTGCTGCTACGTTCCCGTCCTGACACGGTTCACGGCATTGCGTTGCATAAGACCTTGCTATCAACGTTCCTTGCGGCGCGCAAACCTTCCATAAACAACGTCGAGAAAGGCGTTCAGCTCTGCTATAGCGGATTTCAGATACAGGGTGCCGCTAACTCCCCGCCTACGCGCAGCCTTTATATTATACAACATTTTTAGATAGATTGCAACCGTTTTTTTCCTGTTTTTTATGGGAATAGCCGCTTACGCTGCCGAAAATTGCCGCTTTTGGTAAGTTTTGGTAAGATTTGGTAGGTTTTGGTAGGTTTTGGCGGGCGGTGGCGCGAAATACATTGACAAACCAACGCCGAAAGCGTATAATAATATGCGGA
The DNA here is from genome assembly GCA_045655725.1 of Candidatus Scatosoma sp. Lineage (GTDB taxonomy): Bacteria > Bacillota > Clostridia > Christensenellales > Borkfalkiaceae > Scatosoma. The sequence goes on along the minus strand of JAZOPT010000056.1, from coordinate 6,805 downwards.
ATTGCCGTATGCTTGCTATATATTGGCTTGGCGAATTCAAAAAGGAGAAATACAAAAATGTCGGAAAATTGTTCACATAATTGTTCAAGCTGTTCGGCGGATTGCTCGTCGAGAAAAAAAGAAAGTATGTTAAAGCAGCCGCACAAGAAATCGTCGGTGAAAAAGGTAATCGGCGTAGTGAGCGGAAAGGGCGGCGTTGGGAAATCGATGACGACGGCGTTGCTTGCTTCCTTTGCGCAAAAGGCGGGTAAGTCGGTGGGAATTATGGACGCGGATATTACAGGCCCTTCCATTCCGCATATGTTTGGCGTACACGAACACGCAACGGGCAGTGAAGAGGGTATCAACACGGTGCTTTCGCCGTCGGGAATGCAGCTTATGTCCATGAATTTATTGTTGGACGAAGAAACGACCCCCGTGGTTTGGCGCGGAATGGTGATTTCGGGTACGGAGATGCAGTTTTGGACGGACGTTATCTGGCAGGACTTGGATTTACTCTTTATCGATATGCCTCCGGGAACGGGCGACGTTCCGCTTACCGTATTCCAAAGCATTCCCATTGCGGGGATCATCATTGTAACCACGCCGCAGGATTTGGTAAAAATGGTGGTGGAAAAAGCCGTTAATATGGCGGGAATGATGAACGTTCCCGTGTTGGGTCTGGTGGAAAATATGAGCTATCTTACCTGCCCCGATTGCGGGAAAAAGATAGAGGTATTCGGGCATAGTAAGGCGCAGTCGATAGCGGAAGAATACGGGATTCCCGCGGTGGCACGTCTGCCGCTCGACCCCAATCTTTCCGCTTTGGCGGACGCGGGCAGGATAGAAGATTATCAAACGGACGGTCTGCAAGATATTTTTGCGCAGATAGAACGTGCCGAAAGACAGGAAAAGAAAGCGTAAATAAGTAAATATAAACAAAAGACAAAAGTATAGAAATAGGACACGAATGGGATACGCGGCAGAGAAAAAGAAGGTAGAACGAAAAATAAGAAAAGTACGTCTTATCGTGAGCTTTGCCGTTACGGTGGTGCTGATATGCGTGCTTGTGTTTTCGTTTATCGTTCCGCCGCAGACTTGGAAATATTACGTTTCTCAACCCACGCTGTCCAAGCGGGAAGCGGGGGATATGCGGTTGCATTTTATTGACGTGGGTCAGGGGGACGCTTCGCTGATAGAATTGCCCGACGGAAAGGTGATGCTCATCGACGGCGGGGACGGGAGTAAGCAAGCCAACAAAGCTCTGCTGCGGTATATATTGGCTTTGGATATCAAGACAATAAATTATTTGGTGGCAACGCATGCCGACGGCGACCACGTTGGCGGTCTTGCCGAGGTGTTGGACGTCGTGGAGGTAGAACACGTGTATCTGCCTTTGTTTGCCGAGGAAGAAAACGACGCCTATCAAGCGTTCCTTGCCCAGCTTACCAAACGGAAAATCACCTCTTCGCACGCCACTCCGCCCAATGCTGCGGACGAAAGAGGGGTGTTATCGGTAACGGAGGGAGAATATCCCTATACCTTGGCATTTATCTCGCCGCGTATGGCATTGGTCAACGGGAAAGAGGAGAAGCCTAAGGAGGACAACGACGCGTCCGTGGTGGCTTGGGTGGATTATCAAGGTCAAAGTGCGTTGTTTACGGGCGACGCGTCGGCGGATTTAGAAACACGGCTCATAGAGGACGCGGAAGCGGGAACGTTAGAAAACTATGGAGTGCATTTGCACGATACGGAAATATTGAAGGTGGCGCACCACGGCAGCGCGACTTCTACAAGCAGTACCTTTTTGAAGTATTTGCAGGTGGAAACGGCGGTTATTTCTTGCGGAGTGAATAATATTTATTCGCATCCGTCGGGAGAAACGCTCAAACGCTTGGAAACAGCGGGCGTAAAAACGCTTCGTACGGACGTCAACGGCAGCGTCATTATTACCTTAAAAGCAGACGGAACGAGATACGTGCAGTCTCTTGGCAAAGCGGCGTAAGACAAAAGTATAGAATTTCGTGGGAATTTCACAGTATTTTCATTGTAAAACAAGGAAAAATTTGCTATAATACTGTTATAACTGTTATATCGGTTTAGAAAGTAAACGACAAGACGAGAAAAGACGAAAAAGGTCGAAAGGCAACATGAAAGCGATAGAGTTGGAAAAAGTATATTTTGCTTATCAAGCGGAAGAGGACGGAAACGGCGACGTTTTTGAACAGACTCCCGCTGCTTTTTCGTTGAATAACGTCAATTTTTCCGTAGAAGAGGGCGAATTTGTCGCAGTATTGGGTCATAACGGCAGCGGAAAATCGACGCTCGCGCGGCTGATGAACGGATTGTTATCTCCCTCCGACGGTAAAATTACGGTGTTTGGATTGGACGCGCGCAACGAAGAAAATCTGTTTGATATCCGCAAACAGGTGGGAATCGTGTTCCAAAACCCCGACAACCAAACGGTAGCCTCTATCGTAGAGGACGACGTGGCGTTTGGACCTGAAAACGTGGGCGTTGCACGGGAAGAGATAGGCAAGCGTATCGATTTTGCCCTGAACGCCGTGGGAATGCAAGCCTACCGCCATGCCACCACTTCGCGGCTGTCGGGCGGTCAGAAACAGCGTATTGCCATTGCGGGGGTATTGGCTTTGAAGCCGCGCGTGATGATTTTGGATGAATCCACGGCGATGTTAGACCCGCGCGGCAGAAAAGAAGTGATGGACGTAGTATTGCGCTTAAATAAAGAAGAGCATATCACTGTCCTTCTCATTACGCACTTCCCTGAAGAGGCACTGCTCGCGGACAGAGCAGTGGTAATGAATCACGGGGAAATCGTCATGCAGGGAACGCCTGCGGAGGTGTTATCCCGTGAAGAGGAATTGAAAGCTTGTTCCTTGGTGTTGCCCAAACCCTTGCAAATTAGCAGACAATTACGCGGATACGGACTTTCCGTTGAAGATAAATACGAAAGCGAAGCGTTGGCGGGCGGAATTGCTACGGCGTTGGGCGGCGGCGAGTTTGCGTCAAACTTTGATACCGATAACGGAAATGAGGATAAAAACAAGGCACTCGCTTCGGGCGGTGTGGAATGCAAAAATCTGTCGTTTGTGTATAACCCCTCCTCCCCCTTTGAAACGCACGCGTTAAACGGAGTGGATTTGGAGATATACGCAGGGGATTTTTTCGGGATTATCGGGCATACGGGCAGCGGAAAATCTACCTTTGTGCAGCATTTGAACGCTTTGATAAAACTGCCTACGGCAGAAAAGAAATATAAGGCGAAGAAGCCTAAAAAGAACAAACCGCAACCGCCAAAAACGACGTTGACGGTAAACGGGTTTGATTTGACGGATAAAACCACCGATTTTAAGGCGTTACGGCGCAAGGTGGGCATGGTGTTTCAATATCCCGAATACCAGCTCTTTGCTGAAACGGTGTTTGAGGACGTGGCGTTTGGTTTGAAAAACTTCTGCGAGGACATGACGGAAGAAGAGGTGCAAACCGCCGTAAAAGAAGCGATAGAAACGGTGGGCTTGGATTTTGAAGAGGTAAAAAACCGTTCTCCGTTTGAGCTTTCAGGCGGTCAGAAACGGCGTTGCGCGATTGCGGGCGTTATTGTTACCAAACCGGAAATTTTGATTTTGGACGAACCTGCGGCGGGGTTGGACCCGCTTGGTAAGCAAGAGATTATGTCGCTTTTGCATTCTATCCATAAACAGTGGTGCAAGACGGTGATTATCGTGTCGCATGACATGGACGAAATTGCGGAAAATTGTACGCGCGCGGCGATTTTTTCGGGTGGTAAAATTGTCGCTGTGGATACGCCGAAAGCATTGTTTTCGGACGAAAATTTGGCAAAAACGGCGGGCTTGGACGTTCCGTTCGTGGTAAAATTGGTTACGGAGCTGGAAAAGCGCGGCGTGCGGGTGGATTGCCAACCCACCGTGGCAGATTTTCTGTATGCAGTAACCAAGTCGGGCAAGAGAGCAAAGGAGGACGATGCAAATGCGTGAAGTTTCCTTTGGTCAGTATTACCCTGCGAATTCGTTTGTGCATAAATGCGACCCGCGCTTGAAAATTTTGTTTTTAATCGCTTATATCGTGGCGATATTTATGGCGAAAAATTTTTATGCCTTGGGCGCGTGCGCCTTGGTATTTTTGACGGCGGCGGCGTTTTCGGGTGTGCCTATAAAAAGCTTGCTCCGTTCGGTAAAAGCGGTGCTGTTTTTGTTGATATTCACGTCGCTTCTCAACCTGTTTTTCCATGCAGGTGAAACGGTGCTGTGGCAGTGGGGCATTATTAAAATCACGAAAGAAGCTATTTATTTTACGCTGTTTTTCGCAGCAAGACTGTTTTTGCTTGTGTTAAGCTCGGCTATTTTAACGCTGACGACAACGCCCGTTGCGTTGACGGACGGCATTGAAAGCCTGTTAAAGCCCCTGAAATATATTCGATTCCCCGTGCACGAATTGGCGTTGATTATGTCTATCGCGCTTCGGTTTATTCCCATTTTGACGGAAGAAACGGGCAGAATCATGAACGCGCAAAAGGCACGCGGCGCAGATTTTGAAACGGGCGGGCTGGTCAAGAGGGTAAAAGCGATTATTCCCATTTTGATACCGCTTTTGATAAGTGCGTTCCGTCGAGCGGACGAGTTGGGCGACGCCATGGACGCGCGGTGCTATTCGGGCAGCAAAGTGCGGACGAAATATAAAAAATTAACGTTCGGCTGGCGGGATTTGGTGGCAACGCTGCTGCTTGCCACATTGATAGCGGGGATTATCCTGCTTCGCATTTATACAATCGCGCTGATATAAAACTTTTGTTATAGAACAATATCCAAGGAGGAGCGAAAGCTTGCGGTACGTACTGAAAATTGCATACGACGGAACGGCATACGCGGGCTGGCAATGCCAAAAAAACGCGCCCTCCGTACAGGAAGCGTTGGAAAACGCTATCTTGCAGGCGTTAAACGCAACCGTTAGAGTTACGGGCAGCGGAAGAACGGACGCAGGCGTACACGCGGCTGGGCAGACCTGCCATTTCGACGGCGAATTCACCGTTCCGCCCGAGAAAATGCCCGATTGTCTTAACCGTTTTTTACCGCCCGATATTCGTATATTGGAGGGCAAAGCGGCAACAACGGAGTTTGATTGCAATCGAAGTGCCAAGCGGAAAACCTATCGGTATTCGCTGTACGTGGCTTCGCGGGAAATGCCGCTAAAAGAACGCTACGCTACAAGAATAGAAACGGCTCCTTGCTTGGAAAAGCTGCAACAAGCCGCCGCCTTGTTCGAGGGCGAGCACGATTTTAAGGCGTTTTGCGCTTCGGGGTCGTCGGTAAAGACGACGGTGCGGACGGTGTACTCGGTGCGTGTAGAGGAAAACGAAAGCTACGGCGGCAGAGATATACACGTTTACGTAACGGGGAGCGGATTTTTATATAACATGGTGCGTACGATGGTGGGCGAGCTTTTGGATATCGCTTGCGGCCGTAAGTCAAAGGAAAGTCTTACGCGTGCGTATCAAACGGGGGAAAGAGAGCTTTTGGGTAAAACGATGCCCGCCAAAGGCTTAACGCTGATGAGCGTAGAATACGAAGAATAAGATAGAGTAATAAAAGAGGAATAAGGTTATGGAAATTTATCAGTTATATACTGCTGTTCGTGATATTGTTTTTAGCTATAAAGGCGTATATACGTTACAGGGCTTGATTACGGGCTTGGCAGTTGGCGTAGGCGTCATAGCAATTTTATTTATTTTGCAGGGCTTTGGTTTATATACCATGGCGAAAAATCGCGGAATGGAACGCAGATGGTTGGCGTTTATTCCCTTTGCAAACATTTGGTATATGGGAAAGCTTGCGGGCGAATGCTCTGTTTTTGGGCAAAAAATGAAACGCGCAGGCGTATATACGATGATTGCGCAAATTTTAACTACGCTGTTTTGTGTGCTTACGGTATTGGCTGAATTTTATTTGTATATGAAAGAAGGCGCGCCGCAGCATGACGAGTGGGCATTGCCTTTTTGGACGGATTTAACGGGCTTTTCCTTGAAAGTAGAGAGATTTTTTAATATTAGCGAATTTATTGCGGCTATATTTCAGCTTGTGTATGAAATTTTATTGCTCATACTCCTGTTTGGGCTGTATAAGAGGTATTACCCTAAAAATTATATGATTTTGGGTATTCTTTCCCTCTTTATCCCCATGTCCCGTTTTATCGTGATTTTCGTATTGAGAAAACGCCCCGCAATCGATTACGACGCGTATATGCGCGCCCGCAGAGAAGCATACATGCGCCAACAGCAATATTATAACGGCTACGGCAATCCGTATAACTCCTATAACGGCTATAACGGCGGGTATGGATCGCCTTACGGTCAAAACGGCTATAATAACGGTTATAATAACGGTTATAATAACGGATATAACAATGGGTATAACGCCCCGCAAAGACCCGAACCCGAAGACCCGTTTACGGAATTTGGCGGCAAGGAAAGCGACGCGCCGTTTGGCGAATTCGGGGGTAGCAGTGATAACGGTAATCAGCCCGCGCAAGACAATCCTTTTGACGACTTTAACGGAAACTGATAGACGCGAGAAAAACAGAATAAAAACAGGACGGAAAATAAGGAAAAGTTATATTTTCCGTCTTTTTTTACGCCCGACCTGCCTGAAACGGTTTACAGTTGACAAAGTCTGTGATATAATTATAAGTGTACGTTATAATGTGGGAGATTGTCGGGTAAAAGCGAAATAAACGGAAAGGAGGCAGCGGAGATGTTAGAGGAAAATATAGCGGCGATAGCAACGCCTGCGGG
>JAZOPT010000055.1:0-2832 GCA_045655725.1 Candidatus Scatosoma sp. | reverse complement strand
GGTATTCAGTTCGGTAACATCAAGAGAACGACAAAGGAAAATACGGCAACGGAAAAAATCCAATTTGAAATTTGCGCGCATAGATATTCCCAACTTTGCGAAAATAACTATAAGTTTGCGGTGCTGTCCGATTGCAAGTATGGCTATCGAGCGAAGGACGGCTTACTCAGTTTGAATCTTTTGCGCTCTCCCGAATATCCCGCAAAGGAGGCAAAGGGCATACATACCTTCCGTTACGGCGTATATTGCGGTGAAAACGCAAACGACGTAGAGCGGGTTTCCCACACGTTTATAAACGGGTTAAAACTTTGCTCTGCTAAAAAGGAATATTCCTTTGCCTCTACGGACAAGGAAAACGTTCTCATTGATACTTTAAAGCCTGCATACGACAGTAAGGGACAGATTTTGCGTTTATTCGAAAGTAGCGGTCAAAAGACTACCTGCAAGCTCGTCTTGGGGGATAGTGTTGAACGTGTAACGCTTTGTAACCTTTTAGAGAAGGCAGAAAGGGTTTTACCCTTGAAAAACGGTAAGGTGCAATTAACATTTAAGCCGTTTGAAATATGTACGTTAAGGGTGGAGTAATATGATTTATATAATCAATAACGGACGAATAGACGTCGATTTTGAAGCCAAAAAGATAGTGAGTATGCTTGTAGACGGAAGAGAGTTGATAAAGGGGAATATCCCCTTCTTTTCCGTTCGTTTGAGAAAAAAGAACAACGAAAAACGGATCATTACGGCGTTCGATTGCACATTTTTAAAGGTGGGGCAGGAAAATGCCTACTATACGCACGAAGAAGTAGATGTTGTTTTATCTATCCGTCAAAGCAAAAAGGGGCTTTTGTGGCGTATCAACGTGAAGAATAAAACGAAGGACGTAATCGAACTCGTGGACGTTATGAGTTTCGGCGTAGGCGAAAAGCTTCGAGACGAAGAAGGCGGGTACGGTGCTTTGTTGACTTCGTATAATGAAGGTGCGCTGATTACCGATATGACGGTTCGTGAACAGTATCATTTGAATTATCATGACGTAGATTACCCGAGCGAAGGGAGTTTTTTCCTCTTCCCGAATATGCTCTCGTCGCAATTTATGGCGTATTTGACGGAAAGGGGCGGTGTTTATTTAGGTTTACACGATCAAGACAGAACGCTCAAAAACATGGATTTTTGCTATGGTGAAAACTGTACAAGAATTATGATGCGCCCGTTTTGTGACGTTGACTACGGTCAGGATTATGAAATGCCTTTTGATGGCGTGATGACGTTTTTTGAAGGAGAATGGCAGGATGCTTGTGAGATTTACAAGCAATGGTTTGAGCAAAACCTACCCACTGGCGTCAAGAAAATTGTAGAGCAGACGGATTTGCCTTCTTGGTATGGGGAATCGCCTATTATCGTGGCGTATCCCGTTTTAGGCCGTTATGATACCGACGAAATGATTCCCAACGGTTTGTTTCCTTATGAAAATGCATTGCCTTCGTTGAAAGAAATTTCTGATGCGACAAATAGTTCGGTAATGGCGCTGATTATGCACTGGGAAGGCACTGCGCCTTGGGCTCCGCCTTACGTTTGGCCACCTTACGGCGGCGAAGAAGTATTTGCCTCTTTCTTGAATAAAGCGCATGCGCAAGATATGCTCGTGGGCTTATATTGTAGTGGATTTGGTTGGACGCAAAAAAGCAATTTAACCGAGTATTCTCGTGAGAAAACGTTCATTGAAGAAAATATTGCGGACGCGGTGTGCGCTAACTCGAACGGCGAGTATTACAGTGTGATTTGTACGGGGCAGAGAAACGGTTTTGATATGTGTCCGGCTGTGCAAAAGACGAAGGATATTTTTCAAACGGAAATCAGTAAAGTTTGTGCAAGTGGCGTTGACTATATTCAGGTTTTAGACCAAAACCACGGCGGGACGAGCTATTTTTGTTATAGTGACAAGCATGGACACGTACCTGCTCCTGGTAAATGGCAGGTGCAAGAGACGGCGGCACTGCTAGACGGTATCGAGAGAAACGGTGCGCTTTTAGGCTGTGAGTCTGCGGCGGCAGAGCCTTATTTGGCACATTTGAAGTTCAGTGATAACCGCTTTGAATTAAATTATTTTGTCGGTATACCCGTGCCTGTGTATTCGTATTTGTATCATGAATATGTGAATAACTTTATGGGAAATCAAGTTTGCACGCCTTTGGAAAAGAAAGAAAATTCTTATCCTATGCGTGTAGCGTATTCCTTCTTGGCGGGGGATATGTTAACGGCGGTAATCGTTGACGGTGGAAGAATCGTATATTCGTGGGGTGAAAAGGATTTTACGGATAAAGAAAACGCATTGACGATTTTGAAAAACCTTAATGCTTGGCGCAAAGGCTTAGGAAAAAATTATTTGCACGTTGGTAAAATGATTAAGCCGCTTGCGATTGAATGTGGGAAAGAATCTTTTAAACTCAATAAAGGTACACATACGTTTGTTGCGGATGAAGTATTGACGGCTGCCTATGAATATAATGGACAAAAGGTACAGTTTGTTGTGAATTACAACACGCGTGGCGTTCAAATAAGACTGCCTAAAAAGATAGACGTGATATTAGATAGCATTGGGATGCAAAGCTTGACGGGAATTGAAACACTCGATATGCCGCCTTTAAGTGCTGTTATGATGAAGTTGTGAAATTAAAATGAGGCTTTTAGATATGGTTATATGCTGATGTTTCTTAATGAAAATGAAACGTTGCGAATGCCGAAAGCGCAAATAGAAGGATTTTAAACGTTTTTTTTAAAACGGTGCGAAAAATGTGTAGTGTATTATTAGAAGATAATTTTAATAAATAGCCT
>JAZOPT010000054.1:0-7410 GCA_045655725.1 Candidatus Scatosoma sp. | reverse complement strand
CAAATGAAAAAGTTACAAAATGGCAGTTTTGTATATGATGATAGATATGCAAAAAACGTTCTTGTCCGAACAAAAGAAAGCGGAATATTTCGCTCGGCTTAACTATGACGCAACCGAGCTTGGCATGGCGGGAATGCCCCTTGCCAGTACGACATTGGAAGCGTGGCTTGCAGGCGTTAAATAATTGATGGAGAAAGGAGTGTAAAAATGACGAAGAAAAAGAAAACAATACTCATTATATCCATCAGCTTGGCGGCGGTTTTGGTAGTTGCTTCGGTAACGGTACTACTTATCGTGCTTTTGAAAAGAAGATCACCTGCACCGCCCCCGTATCAAACAAAAAACGAGCTTTCATTGACAACGGAAAAGTGCGAGCTGATCGTTGGCGACGAATATACACTTGATATCCATTATAAATACGATGGAAGCGAAACGATAACCTATACGTCTTCCGACGAATCGGTCGTTACGGTAAATGAAGACGGCGTAGTCTTAGCCACGGGCGTTGGGCAGGCAAGTGTTACTGTGAGCGATGGCAGTGCAAGCGATGCTTGCGAGTTCACGGTTACGACGGGTAATTTGCTTGCTATGCTCGAATATAGCGGTTTGCCCCAAGACGACGTTCGTATCACCACGGCGGATACGCTGGATTTGACGGCGAGAGTGTGGTTTAACGGAAAATCTTACGACGATATGAAAATATCCTACGTGCTTTCCGACGAGAGCATGGGCAAGATTGAAGAAAACGCGTTCGTACCAGCAAAAACGGGAAGCGTGGAAATCTACGCTACCGCGGATTGGCGTGGGGTAACGGGCGAAACGCTCACGAAAACCATCTACGTAGAGATTGTCAAAGACGTGCAAGTGTTTGTAAATAACGGCAAGCAAAGTTCCTTTTTGTTATATACGCTGGACGATACGAAAGTATCCGTAACGGCGGGCGCAACGGAAAACGGCGAAGAAATCGACGGCGTTTCTATGGAACTTATAGACGGCGAAGAATACGTCGATTTTACGGGCAGTAAAATTTCTTCGAAGGGCTTAGCGGGCGAAGCAACGCTACGCGTAAGCTGTGAAGATAGCGACGGTGAAGAATGGACGCAGGATGTGCCTGTAAAAGTTACGCAAACGATCGTGCCCTACACAGGACCGCAAGTCACGAACTTCTCCGCGTTCGACGGGGAAGTTGTCGGGGGCGACGTATTGCTCCGTCAGGCAGTGGACGGCAGGATTGTTCGCGCGGACGATGAACACGGCAATCCGCTCACGGTAGAAAACGGAAAAGTGCTCGGTGTGAAAATGGGTAACAGCGGTGAATCGGAAGCTACAATCACGGTGTACACGATGCGCGCTGGCTATACAATGACGGTCAAAGGTTATTCGGGCATTATCGACGAAGCAAAGGACTTTGCGTATTTTGGATTACATAACCAAAATTATAAGCAAAACCCTGCTTACGATCCCGAGGGCGACGATACGGTTGGGTATACTTTCGAGGCACGTAACCAAGACGGATACTATATCCTTGCCAACAATATCGATGCAAGCGGGTATACGCAAGCAAACGGCGGTACGAATATTACGCAAAGTTTGCAGTTCGTTGCAGGACTGCTAAAAGAAAACGGCGGTTGCGGTTTGACGGGCACAATTGACGGGCAAGGATATACCGTTCGTTCGATGACGGTTGGACAATTTGGTATCTTTGGCGTAATTTTCGGCGGAACGGTCAAGAATATCGCGTTTACGGACGTGCAGTATACTTCGAGTGGAACGTCGGGGCTTATGGCTGCGTATGCGATTGACGCCACATTCCAAAACGTATACGTCCAAGCGGAAGAATTGAGCACGGGCGGTGGCTCACTCATTTCAGCGAATATGTCGGGTACGTTTATGAGCGGTTGTTTGTTTGAACTTCCAAGCTCCGAAGGAACGGGGAGTTTGACGTCCAATGCAGGAAAATATCTCCGCCCCAAAGACGAACGGCTTTCGCTTAACGGGTTTAGCGGCGTATACGTAATCTCGCCTTTGCAACTTGCAAAAACGTCGAAATATACAATCGACACGCTGAATAAACCTGGATATACTTATCTCTTCTCGGGTATCACCCGTTACGATACGAGAGCGGAAATGCAAACGGCGTATACGGGCGGAAGCGAGTATGAAAACTTCGACGCAAAATATTGGGATAAAACGGGTAGTATACCCGCATTTAAAACGATAGACTTCGTTGTGGAAGAGCCCCCTGCAAAGGACGGAAATCAAGGCGATTTCGTTCCCGATTGGGTGGACGGTCCGCAAATTGATTGGGAAGAGATTTTGGGCGGCTTTGATCCCGATTGGATTGGCGGTCAAGAATAACGGATAAGGAGGACAGATATGCCACAAAGCAAAAAGTTTTATCAAGTGCTGAAAATATGCATAAAAAACTACGGAGAAGATATTTTGACGGCAAGTGGCGATGCGATTGGAGATTTCGATCCGCAATGGCTCAAAGAACAGGAGAAAACGGACGAAGAATAACAGTCGCAAAGGGAGATAAGTTATGAAAAAAAGAAATAAAATCGCAATACTTGGAATGATCTCCGCTTTTTGCTTGACAGCGGGCGCAATCAGCGTTACTGCGTTGCCTGCCCAAGCAAGCGCCGCGGATACTTCCGCACGGTTTTATATGCACGACGGTGCGTCGGTAAGCAAAGCGGACGAATACGGCGGGATTCGTTGGACAACAACGGTGGAATGGAATTATCAACCGTATATTGCTAACGAAGAATATACGTTCGGTACGTTCGTTATGCCAACTAGCGTATACAATCAAGCGAAGTTGGTCGGGACGGAAATTAGCGGAATTACAGGCAAAATAGATATCCCGTATAGAACGTTCAAACCTACGACGGTGGACGAAGCAGGCGTAACCTTTCACACGGCGGTTCGCTACGACGATATAGTGGAAGATTATAAAGCGAATAACCCGCAAACGGATAAAACGGACGAAGAGATATTACAAGCGGCGTATAAGCTTCAACTGACGGCAATCTCCTATGCCTACGAAGCGAAAACGGGCACGTATTATTACGCGGAAGCTTCGGACGTAAACCGTTCGGCGCGCCAAGTAGCCAACGCTTCGTTGCTTAGCGGGGAGATCACCGACCAAACGGTTTCTTCGGCGGTGAAAGCGCGCGTCGAAAGCTACGTCGGCACGAGATACGTAGGCACGAGCTCGTCGGGATATTTAGACTTGACGGAGCTCAAAAACGGCACGGAGCAAACGCTGACGGTGCAAACGGGCGACGGCAATATGAACGCCATTCCTTATGATAACGTGGAAGAAGTCGTCGTGGGCGCAAAAAGGGTAACTAAAAACATCAACGACACGACGAACGAAATTATAATCAATGGCGCGCCTGTAAATCTCACCACGTATGAAAACGGCGAATACGCTTACGTGTCGCTGTTCACAGCGGACGCGGTATATAGTATTCCCACAATCGCAGCGGACGGCGTTATCGGTACGTATGAAGAGCTCAACGCAATTAGCTCAGCAACAGAGGCGTTTAGTGGCTATTACATACTCTCGGATAGCATTGATTGTGAAACGAAAACGCTGGGTGTAAACAGTCAACCCGCTTCAACCGTGGGCTTGCAAAACGCGCTCTTTGACGGACAGGGCTACACGATTAAAAATTTTAGCACATATTTCGGGGTTTTCCCCACAATCAACAATTCCACGGTGAGAAACGTTGGGATTACGGGAAAAATCTTGGGGAGTAGTAGTGTTTCCTCTTTGGTCGCGCGCCACGCGTTAAAGAGCAATTTAGAAAATGTATACGTAAAGCTTACGGGCTGGAATGGTGCGGGCGCAGGCTCGCCCGTGGCGGCAACTCTTGCCAATACAACGATGAAAAATTGTATGGTAGAAACGGTTACGCTCGCTTCAACAAAATGGAACGAAAACTGTTCGAGTTATCATAATAACGCGATCGCAAGTATCAGCGCCTATAGTTCCGTCGGTGATTTCAAAACCAATACGTTTACCGATTGCTACGTGGTTTCGGGTATGCCCTTGAATATGAGTATTGCCAGAAGTGCAGGCGGTAGTTATCGTGGTTCGTCTACCGTATATAATATACCGCAAACGTTCACGGCACATAACGACAAAACCTACGGCGTTGGCTCGGATAACGGGTATGGGGTATACGGCCACGTCGAAGGCTTGAACACGATTGTGGATACGCTTGCGGAAAGTGATATTCAAGCAGACGACGAATACTTGAAAACGGAGCTTTCGCAAACGAAAAACGAAGACGGTACGAAAACGCGCGTGGTTACTATGACGCATTATAATAGTGGCAGTCCTATCAAAACGCCTGAAAAGGTAGAGTTTAATTTGACGTTGGCGACAACCGTAAAAACGACGAAAAAATGTTACTATACGAATAAATCGGTAAACGGTGCATATGTGTATAGATATTTCGATTATACAGGTTATACGCAAATCGGCAAAGACGACCGCCATACGATTAAGCGCTACGACACCGCGGCGAAAATGCGTGAAGACGTGGAAAGTAACAGCAATTTAAGCGGTTTTAGCGATAAGTATTGGACAAATTCAAGCGGATACTTAAAATGGAAAACCGCTTGATGGGTAGCACGACAATAAAAAATAAAGATAAGGAGGTAGCTTATGCCAATAGAAAAGAGAAAGTATTCTCCGCCAAAGTTAAAAACCTGCCCGTTCGGTGAAGACGTTCTCACAGCAAGCGGAGATCTTGTAGAAGCACTCGATCCCACTTGGTTGGGTGGAAACGAAACAACGCCCACTGCAGGCGAATTTTGAGAGATGAAGCACGGCAACGTTCTTGGAGAGGAACAAAAACTACTACATCAAAAGAGAGGTAAAAATATGAAACTGAACAAGAAAATCGGCATCTTGTCTTTGGCTTCCGCGTTATGTTTGACCATGGGCGCGGTTTGCGTGAACGAAGTGGCAAGTGCAAGCACGGCTAATCCCGATGCGACCATGGTTATGGCTTCGGGTGCTGCTGTCAACAAAACGACGGACTACGGCGGTATTCGTTGGACGACGACGGTCGGTCAAGGCTTTGCCGTAAATAACGCAACAAATCTTTCTTTCGGTACGTTCGTGATTCCCACTGCAACCTATGAAAATGCAAGTGCGGGCACGGAAATCAAAGATATGTCGGGCGTAATGAACTTACAATATAACGAAGGTACGGCAATGGACACGGCGAATTTCGAAGAAACGACGGGCTTTACGTACTATTCCGCTATTCAATACGACGATATCGTCGCGGACTATAAAAAAGCGTATCCCACTACGCAGAAAACGGATGCGGAAATCGCAACAGAAGCGTATAAATTAGAGCTTACGGCAATCTCGTATGCGACGGACGGCACGAATTATGTATATGCAACGGCAACGGACGTAAGCCGTTCGGCACGCCAAGTTGCGAATATGGCAATTCTCGACGGCGAATTAGACGAAGAAGGCGTTGAAACAAGTGTTAAAACGAAAGTGGAAGGCTACGTTGGTACGAGCGTAACGGGTACAACTTCGGCTGGCTATCTTGATTTGACGGAAATCAAGGACGGCACGGCACAAAGCATTACTTCCAATATGAGCGGTTTGAATGAAAATTGGGCAAACGTGGAAGAAATCGTCGTGGGTGCAAAACGCGTTAAGAAAACGGTAGATACCGACACGAACGTAATCACGGTTAGCGAAATACCCGAAAAAGTAACCACCTATGAAAACGGCGAGTTTGCATATATTTGCGCGTTTACAGCTGACGGCGTATATAACGTGCCTGTAATTGCAGCCAACGGTGTTATCAGCACGTGGGCAGACGTTGTGGATAAATTAGGCAACGAAACGGGAAAATCACAGTCAGGTTATTACGTATTAACGCAAAACATTGTAGCAGAAGCAATAGATACCTACACTACGAACATAGTAAGAGCAAGCGTAGCAGGTGAAGATGCTACGGTGGGGTTATTGAATGCCACGTTGGATGGTCAAGGCTACACTATTTCTGGGTTCATGACAACTTATGGGCTTTTTGGATATATCCGTAACAGTACGATTAAAAACTTGGGCGTAGACGGTGGTATTAACAAAGGGCAAACGGGTGCGTCGCTTTTAGCGATTACTTCTTATTCAAGCACTTTGGATAACGTATACGTAAAAGCAAGTTCATTTGGTGATGCGGATGGATATTCTACGATAGCATATAGAATGACGGATATAACATTAAGAAATTGCCTGATAGATTCAACTGCTCCTACGGAGAAACATCATTATTTGCCGTACTATGCTGGTTATCATAGAAACGCACCGGCAAGTATAAGTCAAGGAAATTCCTATTCAGATGTAAGCTATGAAAATACTTATGTGCTTTCGGGTTTGCCTTTGGTGTATAAAGCAACAACGGGGTCGGTAAAGGCTTCTTGTACTGATACAAGTGTAACGGGCACGAAAACGCACTACCATCCTTTCGGATCGAAAGGAAATTCGGACGCGTTTATATACGATACGCTTGCAGAAACGGATATTATAGATGATAAATCGCAAGCTCTTACAGGTACGGATTTAACTAGTCATACGGGCGCAAGTTATCAAATTACAGTACGTAGCGCGGAAGTGGACGGCATGACGACGTTAAGCCAAATCGCAAGCGGTAAAACCTATTCTGTTGCAATAAATACAGCGAACTATAAAGTAACCAAACCCATATATTATACGGGTTATACTACGTCAAAGTGTCCGCACTATAGATATTACTACTATTCCGATTACCATCAAGTTACAGGTGTGAAACGTTATGAAAACGCTTCGCTTATGAAAGAAGAAGCGACGAATAACGCAACGGAATTGGCTACGTATAATAACAACTATTGGAACGTGGATACCGTAAATGGTACGCTTACGTGGAAGAACGCATAATTAGCTCCTAATAATTATAGGGCAATACCAAGGCAAGCCCCTTTGTGCTTGTCTTGGTATTCGCACCTTGCAAAACTTATTAAAAAGGAGAAACTCCTTTGAAAAGAAACCTCATATTATCTATTCTCGGTTCGCTTTGTTTGGGCTTCACCCTTTGCGGTGTGGCTTGCACAAAAGAACCGACGGAAAATATAAACGGGCTTACGTTCACACAAACAGACGGCGGTTATGCGGTTAGCGGTGTGAGCGAGATTGTAGACGGTAAAGCGGAAATACCCGACGAGTATAACGGCAAAGCCGTCGTGGCGATTGCGGATAGCGCGTTTGAAAATCAAGACGAATTGCAAGAAATCATTATCGCGGACAGCGTGCAAACAATCGGCAAAAGGGCTTTTGCAAGCTGTGATCAGCTCACGACGATTGATTTTGGAAAAACAACGGTGATTGGA
>JAZOPT010000053.1:0-21377 GCA_045655725.1 Candidatus Scatosoma sp. | reverse complement strand
GCAAAGAATTCCCAACCGCACACAGCATAACGCCTCCGTCGGCAAATCCCGCCAAGCTAAGCGGCAACACGCCTACCGCACCAAGTGCCATAAACGCCACTTTCATCACAATAGAAAATACGATATTTTGCACGACGATTTTTCGGGTTTTCCGAGCAATTTTTATCGCTTTGGGCAATGCGGATAAATCGTCTTGAATAAGTACCATATCGGAAGCCTCCACCGCCGCAGCACTGCCCAACGTACCCATGGACACCGCGCAATCGGCAACCGTCATCACAGGCGTATCGTTAATCCCATCGCCAACGTATAATAACCCGCCATCTTTTTGCAGTCCTTGTGCCTTTTCTAGCTTTTCGTCGGGCAAAAGCTCCGCCTCTACGCAGTCGATACCTATCTCCTTTGCGATATGCTCTGCTCTGCGTTTACTGTCGCCCGTCAGCATGACTTGCTTTTCTATCCCCAAATCGGAAAGACCCGCAACCACAGCCTTTGCTTCCTCTCGCACAGTATCTCCCACTTCCACACAGCCGATATACACGCCGTTTTTCGCCGCGTACACCAACGTATTAACGCAATCCACAGTTTCCAACGCTACGTTTTCCGATTGTAAAAGCTCTGCACTGCCGACAAGGACTCTTTCTTCGTCAATCATTGCGGCAACACCCTTTCCCGCCACTTCTTTCACGTTGTTTGCCAAAAGTTTCGTTTCCACGCTTTCAAACGCTTTTGCTATGGGGTGCGCTGACCCTTTTTCCACGGCGGCTATTAAGGATAAAAACTCCTGTTCCGTAACGCCGTCTGCCGTATGTATCTCTCCGACGGCAAAGTTTCCTTTTGTCAGCGTTCCCGTCTTATCAAACGCAAGCATGCGCACCCTTGCCGCCACGTCCAAATACGTTGCGCCTTTTACCAAGATTCCCTGCCTCGCACATGCGCCTATGCCCGAAAAGTAGGTAAGCGGTACGGAAATGACCAACGCACACGGACAGGAAATAACCAAAAAGGTCAACGCAGACTGTACGTAACGCTGAAAATCCTTGAAATACCACCTTCCCTCGCTAAACCAACCGCTTAATAAAGGAAGCCCCAGCGCAAATAATACCGCCAAGCCGCAAACGATAGGCGTATAAAACCGTGCAAATTTCGTGATAAATTTTTCAGGAGCGGCTTTCCCCGACGCTGCGTTTTCTACCATATCCAAAATTTTCTTTACCGCACTGTCTTGATACAGCCGTACTACACGCATGGTAAATACTCCGCCTGCATTGATACAGCCCGATAATATTTCCTCGCCTGCTTTTACCTTGCGGTATTCCGATTCGCCCGTCAAAGACTTCGTATCCAGCACCGCTTCCCCGTCCAACAGAACGCCGTCCACCGCCACCCGCTCGCCCGCGCGTACAAGCAATATATCCCCTACACGCAACTCTTCGGGTTTTCTTACCTCTTGACTGTATTCAATCTCCGTAGCGTGATGATGCTCATGCTCCTCGTGATGACAATGACCGCAAGTACAGGTGTGATGCGTATGATGATTATTTTGCGGCACAAGAACCGTAGCCCATTCGCTTTTTAGCTCCATCAACTGCGTTACCGAACGCCTGGAAGCCGCCACCGCCATTGCCTGTAACGTTTCCCCTATTTGATACAGTAACACCACCGTTACCGCTTCTGTTAACTCACCCAAGCAAAACGCGCCCACTGAAGCGATTACCATAAGAAAGTTTTCATCAAATATTCTGCCTTTCGCGACGTTTTTGCAGGTTGCGCATAACACAGGATACGCCACGGCAAGATACAAAACACCAAAAGCTACGTAACGCCATACCGTTGCACGCTCTCCCAGCTTTGCCACAGCAAACAGCACTGCCAAGGCTATCAACAATACCGCCTCGATAGCGTAAACCAATAACTGCCGTTTGTACTTATTTTTGTTTCCCTTGTTTGTTGTGCTTGTAGTAAAATCCGTTGTGCCGCCTACAACCCTTACTTTTTTAAACG
The DNA here is from genome assembly GCA_045655725.1 of Candidatus Scatosoma sp. Lineage (GTDB taxonomy): Bacteria > Bacillota > Clostridia > Christensenellales > Borkfalkiaceae > Scatosoma. The sequence goes on along the minus strand of JAZOPT010000053.1, from coordinate 19,373 downwards.
CATTAACGCAAGCAATTACCTTATCCAAAATATCCGTTTCGTCGTATTCCACCACCAATTTTTGATTTACAAAGGTCAAGGAAGCGGACGTTACGCCGTTAATACGCAATATCTTTCTTTCCAATTCCGCAGCGCAGTTTGCGCAATCCAAGCCGTCAAGCTGTAATTCCTTTCTCATAATACACCGCCTAAAACGATTACTTTCCGCACGCCAAATGCGCTTTGCCCGTTTCTACTATCTCCCGAACGTGTTCGTCCATAATGGAATATTCGATATTTTTCCCAAACCGTTGCGCTTTCACGATACCATTATCCCGCAAAACACGCAGCTGATGACTAATCCCGCTTACCGTGCCTCCGCACACCTCCGTTAAATGATATACGCACATTTGCCCCTCCAACAGAGCCAAAACAATCTTCATTCTGCTTGGCTCGGATAAAATACGGAATATCCCGCACACCTTTTCCAACTCCGTCGCCGTAAGCATACGTTCACGCGCTTTCTCTACCGCGTTTTCATGTTCTTGTACGTGTTCGCAATCTTTTTTTTGCATATATATACCTCTATTATATTTGAACACTCGTTCAAATGTTCAAATAAATTATACGATTTATTTTATGCGCTGTCAAGCGTTTTATGAAAAAAAAGTATAAAAAAACGAAGCACCTTTTGTGATAGGTACTCCGCTTGATTCCGTTTATTCTGTTTATTCTGTTTATTCTGTTTCTTTCGTTTTATAATTTCTTATTGTCCGTTTGTCTGTTGCTTTTTAGCGTTTGCGTATTCCTTAAATAAAATCGCACAAGGAAGCGCAACGCCGCCAACGATATTTCCAAGCACCGTCAATAAAATATAACCCGCAACACGGCAAGAAATTTCGCCTAAATAATAGAAATACAGCATATTCGCCACCGAATGGTCAAACCCGCAGAACGCGAACACGATAATAGGAAAAATAACGCCCACGGTTGCGCTTAACCCTTTTTGCGGCGCAAATTTTACCGATTTTACCGATAACGTAATCAAAATACCGCACAAAACAGAGGAACAAAATGCTTTTATACCCCAAAGCTCTGCGTTTATTTTTGCGGAAATCACCGCCTGACCTTGCCCCACTACTTTATCCGATAACGGAGAATAATAGGCAAGCAACGCCACCAACGCCACACCCAATGCGTTACAGATAAAGCATACGGGCAACTTCCAGCTATTTTTTAAGCCCATGGTAGGAATATCCGCAACCATACCCGTAAACAAACGCATTTCGTATGTAACAATAGCGAAAATCCCCAAGGAGAACAACGTCCCGCCGACAAGACGTCCCCAACTCCCAAACAAGGAAATGGAGAGCAGCGAAGAAACTCCGCCAATGCCAATCACTACGCCCGAAGAAAATGCCATCAAGCAGAACACAATCACCTCTGCCCTTGTCATTTTTTCAAACTTCTTTAATTTCATAACTCTTTCTATCCTCTTTCTACTTTTTGGCTATTGAGCCTTTCCTTTCACTTTCATCAAACGGACCACCGCGGCGCGTTCGTTTTCGTCAAGCTTATCTTTAATATACTTAATCGTTTCTTCCAGCGGCGGAATCATAACGTATTCTAACGCGTTTACACGGCGCTTATTGCGTTCGATTTCCTCGGCTAACATGCGCACCGTTTTTTCTGTTTGCGCAAGCTCTACCATTTTTGGAAGCAAATCGCTTGCCTTTTGTACCGAATAATCTGCTTCGCCCGTAATTTCGGAATACGCATACGGAAGCACGCCTACCCTCTTTTCCTGTACCACCGATACGCGGGGCACTTCAACACCCATAACGCTAACTACGTCGCATTCTGCGCGCACGGGAGCTGTGGACATCGCAAACGCCGTTTCCGCTTCAAAGGCGGGCGTAACGCTACGAGCGATTGAAAATTGATTCAAAACGTCTGCAAGCTGCTTTTCTACCTCTTCGCGCAGCCTTTTCGCCGCCCGCAAAATCACGGTAAAACGCCGAACCATTTCGTCCGACTTATCTTTCAATAATTTATGCCCGCGTACAGCCGTTGCAAGACGTGCTTTCAGCTTTTTTAACTCCATACGCGTGGGATTTACGTTTAACCGTGCCATAAAAAATGCAATCCTTTTTCGTTTTAGACCGTTTTAGTCCGTTTGGTTACTGCTGTTCGTCGGGCATATATTTTTCGATATACGCCGTGCGAATACGCTTCAACTCACTCTTAGGCAATATTTTCAAAAGTTCCCAACCCAAGTTTAACGTTTCTTCTATCGTTCTGTCTTTGGTAAAGCCTTGCGAAACGTACTTTTCTTCAAAAGCCTCCGCAAATTTCGCATAAAGCTTATCCACGTCCGACAAAGCCGCTTCGCCCAAAATAGCCGACAATTCTTTCGATTCTTTACCGCGTGCATACGCCGCAAACAGCTGATTCATCGTGTCCGCGTGGTCCTCTCTCGTCTTTTGGTTGCCGATACCCTTATCTTTCAATCGCGACAACGACGGCAAAACGTCCACGGGCGGATTGATACCGCGCTTATACAAATCACGCGACAAAATAATTTGACCCTCTGTAATATACCCCGTCAAGTCGGGAATGGGATGTGTTTTATCGTCTTCGGGCATCGTCAAAATAGGAATTTGCGTAATAGACCCCTCTTTTCCCCGAATACGACCCGCTCTTTCGTACAAGCTGGCGAGGTCGGTATATAAATAACCGGGATAACCGCGCCGACCGGGTACTTCGCGACGAGCCGCCGAAACTTCACGTAACGCTTCCGCATAGTTGGTGATGTCCGTCATGATAACCAGCACGTGCATACCCTTTTCAAACGCAAGGTATTCCGCGCAGGTAAGCGCCATACGGGGCGTGGAAATACGTTCTACGGCGGGGTCGTTGGCAAGGTTTGTAAACAAAACCGTACGTTCTATCGCACCCGTCTTTTTGAAATCGTCCACGAAATATTGCGCTACTTCAAACGTGATACCAATAGCTGCAAAGACAACGGCGAACTTGCAATCTCCGCTTCTTACCTTTGCCTGTCTTGCAATTTGCGCCGCAAGCTCTGCGTGCGGCAAACCGCTCATGGAGAACACGGGCAGCTTTTGACCTCGTACCAACGTATTCAAGCCATCGATAGCGGAAATACCCGTTTGGATAAATTCGTTGGGATAATCACGTGCGGCGGGATTGATAGGCTCGCCGTTGATATCCATTTTCTTTTCGGGAATAATCGCCTCGCCACCGTCGCGAGGATTGCCCATGCCGTCAAATACGCGCCCAAGCATATCCTCCGAAACGGCAAGCTCTTGGCTATGACCCAAAAAGCGCGCTTTTGCCCCCGCAATTTGCAACCCTTGCGAGTTTTCAAACAACTGCACTACCGCTTTATCACGGTTGATTTCCAATACTTTGCCTCTGCGCAGCTCTCCGTTGGAATTGACGATATCAACAAGCTCGTTGTATTTTACGCCCTCAACGCCATCTACCACCATCAAAGGACCGACAACTTCACGAATGGTTTTATATTCCTTAAACATCGTCGTTTCCTCCCTCTAACAGTGCTTTCAATTCCGCTTCCATATCCTTAAATATGCCGTCGAAATCGGACAGATTTTCCTCTTCGATATATTTTGCTCTACCTATTTTTTCCTTGCAGGAGCAAGCCAATATATCGTCTAAATCCGCATAACTTGCAATCGCTTCCCCCGCCAAACGGTTAAACTCGTAAATGAGCTTCAACATCAAAAATTGCTTTTGCATCGACGTAAACGTATCGATTTCATGGAATGCGTTTTGATGCAAATAGTCTTCTCTCACAATTTTTGCCGTTTCCATTGTCAAACGGTCTTTGGAGGACAGTGCGTCCATACCTACAAGCCGAACGATTTCGTCTAACTCCGCTTCCTCTTGTAAAATGGTCATCACAAATTGACGGTATTTCAAAAACTCCGTACCAACCGATTCGTCGTACCAATCTTTCATCTTATCCGCATACAAAGAATAGCTGATAAGCCAATCAATTGCAGGGAAGTGCCGCTTGTATGCCAAAGCAGAACTCAACCCCCAGAACACCTTTACGATACGAAGCGTTGCTTGCGCAACAGGCTCACTTAAATCTCCGCCCGGAGGGGATACCGCACCAATCGCCGTTACCGACCCGACACGCTCGCCCGAACCAAGTAATTTTACGATACCGGCTCTTTCGTAGAACTCCGCAAGACGGGAGGAAAGATAGGCAGGATAGCCCTCGTCGCCCGGCATTTCTTCCAAACGACCGCTCATCTCGCGCAACGCCTCTGCCCAACGGGAAGTAGAATCCGCCATAATTGCCACGCTGTAACCCATATCACGGAAATATTCCGCAATAGTGATACCCGTATAAATAGACGCTTCACGCGCCGCAACGGGCATATCCGACGTGTTGGCAATCAGCACCGTACGCTTCATCAAAGGCTCGCCTGTTTTCGGGTCTTTCAATTCAGGGAATTCGTTCAAAACGTCCGTCATTTCGTTGCCGCGTTCGCCGCAGCCCACGTACACGATAATATCCGCGTCCGCCCATTTTGCAAGCTGGTGCTGCACAACCGTTTTTCCGCTCCCGAACGGACCGGGTACAGCCGCAACGCCGCCCTTGGCAATAGGGAACAGAGTATCAATAACACGCTGACCCGTTACCATAGGTTTATCGGGCGACATTTTTTCTTTATAAGGTCTGCCCTTACGTACAGGCCATTTTTGGAGCATAGCAACGCTTTTCACGCCGTTTGCGGTAGCGATTTCCGCCACCGTTTCCTCAATGGTATATTCGCCGTCGCCGATAGAAAGCACCTTACCGCCGCAACCTACGGGCACAAGAATACGGTGTTCTACAATCTCCGTTTCGGCGACAACGCCCAAAATATCCCCTGCTTCTACCGTATCGCCAACCTTTACCTTGGGCACAAACGCCCATTTTTTCTCTCTGTCCAAATTATTGACGGAAACGCCGCGCGAAATGCGGTCGCCGTACTTAAAATACAGGGTAGTAAGCGGACGCTGAATACCGTCGAAAATACCCGTAATCAACCCGGGAGCAAGCTCCGCAGACAGCGGTTCTCCCGTCGAATACACGTCTTCCCCAGGGCCCAACCCCGACGTTTCCTCATACACCTGAATAGACGCCTTGTCCCCGCGCAGTTCGATAATCTCCCCGATAAGACCTTTCTCCGAAACACGCACAACGTCGTACAGTTTTGCGTCTGCCATGCCCTCTGCGATAATCAAAGGTCCTGATATTTTAACCGTTTTCCCTGCCATTTTGTAACCTCTCAATCTTTGTTAAAAAGAATATCCACTCCAAGAGCACGTTCCATTGCGTTTTTCAATACGCTCATACCGTAACCGCCGCTTTCGTTTCCCGACGGAATACTTACCACTACAGGATACGGCTCTTCATCAAACCTCTTTAAGAACTCCGCCAAAGGGCGGGCAAGCTCTTCCGTTAAGAAAATGATCTGATATTCTTTTGCAATTTTGCGCAGAATTTCCCGCGCTTTCTTTTCATCGGCCGCAGGAAACGTATCCACGCCCGCCGCTTTGAAAACCATAATTCCGTCGCCACTTCCGACGATCGCCGTCTTTCCCGTCATCAAACCACCTCTTTTTTATGTGAACGCAAAGCCAGAACGTTAAAACGCTCTGATTCGCAATTTTATTTCCTGCTCTGAAAGACCTGCCAACAAACAAACGAATATAATCCGTACGTTGGCGCATTCCGCTTTTCTTCGATATACGTAATACAAAAACGGTTCCGTTCTTTCCAAGGCGTATTTCCTTTCGGCGAAATAAGCTCCGTCGTGCGAATCACGTATTTTTTCCGCTTGCGTTAAAGGCAGTCCTTTCGTTTTTGCTTCCATACAAAGTTTGGCAAATTGGGCGTAAGGCGTTTTTTCAAAGACTTTTTCCACCTGCTGTATATCCTCGTTGAATATCCCCGAAAGCTCTTTTTCCGTTAATTTACCCGCAGGAAGATACATTTCTTTCGCCGTTTCCTCTTCGCCCGCGCGAACGCACGTTAAAATATTGTTCATATCCGCTTTGGCTGACAGCAATTTTTTTAATACGCTCTTAAATCTCACTACGTTTTTCAAATACGCATATAACGCTTTTTCAAAAATCGCGCCCAGCTTTGCCCCTGAACGTTCTTCTTGCAGCAACGCCATCCCTTCTTCACACGCCGTTTTTAACGCTGGACAAACGGATTGCAAGCCCTCAAAATTGCCGCTTTGCACACAATCGCGCAAAAGCTGTAAGGACACCAACCCCTCGCCCGTCAACATTTTCTCTGCGTCCTCTTGCAAATACGCCGCTTTTATCAACGCCTTGGCGTTATGGAAATCGCGCGGGGCAAGCAGATATGCCGACTCTGCTTTGGAAGGAGCATACTCACGGATAAACGCATCGAGTTTTTCCTCTTCAACGGCTATTAACTTTTCAAAATCATATACGCTTGTCGCCGTTTCCGCGCCACCGCCAAAGCCGCTTTCTAAAAGCAGACGGAACGCTTCTTCGGTCGGTAATTCGCACAGTCGAAACAGCTTGTCTTTCAACAGCTGCTTTTCCCGAGCCGCAATTACTCCGTTGGTATATGCCACGTCTATCCTGTTTGCCATGCTTCTCTCCATAACAATTTCAATGCAAAAATCTTACTTAAACAACGTTTTTGCAAGCTCTGCTTGGTGTTCGTCCTTATCCGCCGCAAGCAATGCACCGTAAGAAAGGTCTTTATCCGACTTTTCGCCTACCAAGCGCATACCGCCGTCCAAATTCAGCCGAGTTTTGGAAAACTTCAATTTCTTTTCCGTGGCTACGCTCAATTTCTCTACTTCCGCCGCGTACTTGAAATTCTCCGCGAAAAACACCTCGTCGCCCGCTTCCGCATAACGGCTTAACAAATTCTCTGCCAAGCGCAGACTGTCTTCCTTATTCAACGCAAGCAACTGACCAAGCGCCAATTTATATACGGAATCCACCACTTTACGCTTTTCGCGCAGCATGATTTTTGCACATTCCAAGCGTGCGTCGGCGGCGCGCTTTTCCAACACGCTATCCGCTTTTTCTTTCACGTCCCGTGCCGTTTCCTGACGGGCGTTTTCAACGCGCAAAGAACGCTCGGCAAGCAATTTCGCCGCCTTTTCCTCTGCCGATTGAATTATCGCCGCGCTTTCCGCGTTCGCGTCGGAAAGAATTTTTTCCAGTACCTGTTGAACACTCATAATGTCGTACGATGCCTATTATGCCGCAGCCGCCAAAGCCGCCGTAATCGCACTACCTACCTGACCCGACAGCATAATGGAAATGATCAAACCCAAAATTGCATAAAATTCGATCATACCAGGATAAACAATCAGTTTACCCGAAAGTGTTTCCTGCTTTCCAACCGCATAGATACAGTTTACGGACGAACGGCCTTGGAACCAAGCGGAAATCAAGCCGGAAAGTGCCATAGGAATTACCGCACCGACCATTGCCCAGCCGTGCGCTGTGCTCATTCCGTCTTGCAACGCCGCAGAGGCAATAATACCGATAATAAAGCCGTAAATACCCTGCGTTGCGGGAAGCAGCACAAGTACCATAACTTTACCGAACATCTTGGGATTTTCGCCCAATACCCCGGCAGCAGCCGTACTCGTCTTGTACAAACCGATACAAGACCCGATACCGCAAAGCAACACACACGCCGCAATGCCGATCATAGCAATAGTGTAACCCATAATCAAAATCCTCCGATTTTTGTTTTTTCTTTTATAATAAACGCTTTTTGCGTTTTATACCTTAGACGAAGCCACGTTTCCGTTTTCGGGCAATACGTACACGTATTTATGACTTGACCCAAGCGGTGCAAACAATTCCCCCTCGCCCTCAAAGAATCTGCCGTAAAATTCTACGTACTGCAAACGGGCATCGTAGATATACGCACCAAGTAAATTCATTACCAAGTTAAATCCGTTGCCGATAATCAACAGCACAACGGCAAGTAAAATTAACGCTACGTTTCCGCTGATAAGGAACTCCCAAGAATACGTTGCAATAATTTGCGCAATTACCGCACCTGACAACATCAAGCCGTACAAACGGGCATAGCTCAATATATCCGAAGCGTAATTGATCACGCCGTATGCCGCGCCAAAACCTTTGGTAAACTTACCGAAAAACTTCTCATTACGACCCGCCGTCAGCATCGCCAGCACAAGCGAAGCTCCCGCCGTGATCCCGCCAATTATAGCAAGCTTTGGCATATTCGCTTCTTCGACAAAGCCCACAATAGCAAGCCCTACGCCAACGGAAAAGAACGCCCAAAATATACCCTCGCAAATACCGCCGACAATATCTCCTCGCCGCCACATTTGCACCGCTTTACAGATATATCCCGCAAAAATTTGCACAACGCCAAGTAGCATAGTAATTACCAATACGCTTGGTACGGGTATCGAAGCCAACGACCATTGATCCGTCTGCGGATTAGGCATGATTGTTTTCGGCAATAACGCAAAGCCGAAAAAGGAATTGAACAACGCGCCCCAAATCATGGCAAACACACCGCCTACGGCAAACGCTCCTGCAAGTCTGGAAAGCCCCGTGGGTCGCTTCAAGTTTTTCCACCAAAGCCAGCCACCGACGGCAGCCATTAACAATCCGTAGCCCGCGTCCCCGATAATGAACCCCATAAACAGGCTGTAAAAAAACGCCATAATCGTATTCGGGTCAAACTCCCGATAATTAGGAGCGGAATACGTATTGGTTATCCCCTCAAAGCTTTCTATTAGTTTATTATTCTTCAATAAAGTAGGCGGCGTTTCCTCTTCCGAAGGGTCGGAGAACTCAAAATACGCCGTTTTCACCGATTGCGTCAACGACGCCCTAACCTGTTCTTCCGCATCATACGGCACGTAAGCCTGTAATAAAAAGGTGCACTGCGTTACGCGAAGCTTGCTGCCAACCTCTTCCTTTTCCAATACGAAAGAGAGGTAATCGCTGTAAATTTTCAAATCCCGAAGCTTGTCCCGCATGGCATACGTCGCATTGGCGTTTTCCTCCAACGCACGCTTTGTTTGCATTTCTTGCTCGACAAACTCTCTATATATATCTTCGCCCGTTTTCTCTCCGCTATACGGACAATCGGCAAACCCAAACGTGCCGAGCACGCCGTCCACGTCGTTTGCAATGCTCTTATGCGACGAAACGAATAAAAGTACGTTTTCCGCCGTTTGATTAACTATTTGATAAGCACACAGCTCGATACCGTCCAAAGCATTTTTGACGTTATCCAAGCTTAACGCAGGCACAATCCCCAACCGAGCTTTCGTATGCGCCGTATGCGCGAACGCATGAAAAGGTACGCTTACGTTGGCGTATATAAGCGCTGATTCTTTCTCTCTTGCAAGCCTACCCAACTCTGCCGTAAGCTTGTTCTTTTCATCAATCAAAGCGTATATGCTTTCGATAGTAGCGTCCGCTTCTGCCCGTTTATCCTTTGCGGACATGAAATCGGAATACGTTACGTCAAATGCGTCCTTGATACCGCCCGTTTTGATTCCGTTATCCTTTTCGTAGGTATCCACAGCGGTCGCCAAAGCCGAAAGAGCCGCGTCCACCGAACTGACGTACGTTTGCAAGCCCTCTGCATTGACTTCGGGAATAGTGGTATGTTCCGTTTCTGCATGCAAAGTTACCTCCACAGCACCCGTGCGCTGTAAGGCGTTTAATACCACGTCTTTATCGTAAGACATGGCTATTAAATTGAGCTTCCGCATTTTAACGATTGCCACTTATAATTCTCCCTACGATAGCCTGCACTTCCGTTTCCGAACTCTTCAAAACTTCTGCGCAATATTCTTTTGCCTGTTTTTCCTGTGCTTTCAAACCTTCTGTATAACGAGCTTCCGCTTCCGCCCGCGCATTTTTCAACTGCGTTTCACGGTATGCCTTGCACTCCATCTCCGAAACGTTTTCCATACGCGAGGCTTGCTCTTCCGCATTAGAAAGAATGCGTGCCGCTTGTTCTTCCGCAACACGCTTGATATCAGCGGCTTTGCTTTCCGCTTCTGTAATCGATTGCATAATTTCTTTCGTCATAATTCGCCTCTTTTGCTATATGAATAATGCTTCTCTTAATATTATTGCACAAATCCCTGCATTTTAATTATATAACAAAACCCATTATTTGTCAATACCCCTACGGCAACTTTTTTCCTATTTTTCCAATTTTTTCAATAAAAAACCTCCCAACCGACTTTTGGTTGAGAGGTTTTGCTTTGTTTTGTTTTTTATTTATCTAATTCCAACAAATCTTTATACGCTTTTTCAAACCGCGTTACGGCGTTGTCGTCGTTGTAACGGTTGAGAATATCGTTTTGTACCGAAGTTGTATAACTGCTTGCCGACGTGGATTTTAACGATTCGTAGAAGAGATACGAGAACGTTCCCTCTTTCTCCATATCGTCCTTATTAAATCCGCCGTACACGCTGCCGTCCCAAGCCGCTGCTTGCGCTCCGTCTGCTTTGTTGTTATACGCAAACGCTACGTAAATAACGTGCCAACCGTAATCGGAGGGAGCAACCACGTACGTACCCGTACCCTTGGATACTGCATATTGTGCCGCATATTCAAATTCGGGAACAAAATCCGTCTTATAGGGAGATACCGAATAACCCATATACGTATTCAGACAGCCCGTATCCGTGCTATACGCAAACATCAGCTCGTTTACAGCCGACAAAGCTGCGTACGCATCGTTTCCTTCCTTATAGAAGTAATTGGAACGGCTGGTGTTTTCCAACGTTACTTTATTTTCGTAATAAATAAAGTTTGCGTAATTTACTTTGCCGCCGTCGGAAACGTATTTACCCTTGTAAGCGTCAGGATAATTAGTTGCCGCTTGATCGGGCGTTACGTCTTTGCCTACTACGTAATCGATATACGCTTCCATTTCTTGGATAAAGCCCTTTTCTGCCAACGTACCGATTTTCATTTTATTAGGCGTGAACTTCCATTCGTCGTCAACAAGCTCTGCCTTACCGTTATACGCATACTTGCCTGCGTATTGCTTTAACGGCTCGTATTCGTCCGTGCCGTTGAAATTATCGTAGAAGAAGAGATAATCGTCGTCCGATTGCGTTGCCTTGTAGTAATCTTTCGCCGCAACTTCCTTTTCCTTTGCATTATAAGCATAATGCGTATGCTCGTCTTCCGCACAGAACCAAGCGTTACGGAGGTCTTCCGCTTCAACGTCCTTCAAAAGCTCACGGCGCACCCCGAACAGCTGTTCTTGGGTCATACCCTTATTTTTCGCTACCGTGTAAGCTTCTTCTTGGCTTGCGGAGAAGGGCAACAGAATGTTATATACAAAACCAAAGTTTTCTCTGCCGTACAACAGGAAAGAGGTATCCGACAGACTATCTAGCGCCGTATCAAACGCCGTAGAGTCGTATTCGTACGCTTTCTTTTGCGCCGCAAAAATTTCCTCGTACTTGTCCGTTACGTAATCAACGTCCACAAGGTCGGTAGCCGTTTCCTTCAAATCTTCGCCGTACTTGGTTACAAGTGCTTGCGCTAACGAAGAGGAAAGCTCTAAATAGTAATAATCCAATTCCGTTACGTTTGCCGTATCTTCGCCCTCTTTAATCAAGCCGTAGCTCTGCAAATTGGACAAAAATGCGTTATACGCTTTCTTTCTGGAAGTAACGGTAGAGCCGTCCACCTTTTCATACGTTCCGCAAGCGTCCGCCGCATTACGACCCGTATAAATTTCGTAGTTTAACGTTCCGTCTTCCTTTCTGGGAATGTAATCTTCTTTTTGCGTACCTACGTTGGTAGGCGTCGTGCGTGTTTCGTCATGCGTGTGCGCGTCGTCCGATGCCGTGATATAGTTTGCTTCCGCGGAATCCAAAGAGGAGTTCAAGGACGTTTTCAACGAATATACAGCTTTGTCGTATTCTTCGCTGTCTGTGCCGCCCTCGGTAAGGAAATATTTCATCGTCAATACTTGCGGATGCGATTCCAACAACTCTTTCGTTTTTGTTTCGCCTGCGTCTGCAAGAGCCTTTAATTCTGCATCTGCATACGCCAAGCATTTATCCGTAGACAGCTCGCTGTTGTTTTTCAAATAATACGCCACGGCGTACTGCGTCAAGATTTTTTGTTCTACCAAACCGTCGATGAGCATATTAAACGTATCCTCGTACGTATAGCCGTAGTTTTGCACGTACGAATACCCTACGTTGAGGAAATACGCAATCAAATCGCGCTTGGGAATATCCGTTACCAAGCCGCCTTTATCGATAAGCTTTTGCACGTCGTCGGCATAATCTTTATACGCTTCGTCCCTTTCCATCGTTTCGGAAATGTTGACGCTGGCAACCGTCTGCTTCAAATCCTTTTCGTTGTCCGTTACAAGGAACGTACAACCCGTTGCCCCAACGGTAAGCGCAAGTGCAAGAAATGCCGCAGCCGCTTTTTTAAGAGTGTGTTTTTTATTCATAAAATCGCTCCGATGTTTATCGTGATTTTCTTTCGTACCGATAGCCGACAAGGCGCAATACTCCTTCATACTACCGTACGCTATCATATATTATAACCGATTTTTTTATAAAGTGCAAACGTTTTTGCTTATAAAGTTGCGAAAGTTAACGCAAATTTCAAAAATTTCGTCATTTGTTCCATCATTTCCGCCGCATCTCGTCCTTTATAGAACTCTACAACGGGAGCTCCCGTCATATTCAAACGAGTTGCGCCCGCGTATTTATCCAACGCCGCCTGCAAGCCTTTCTCCCCTAACGATTGTATAGAGGGAAACTCCAAAGCCCCCACGCCGCCCGCAAGCGTAATTTTTTTCACGTGAAACTTTGTTGCGTAGCTCTTCAATACGGCGATGACCATAAGATTTTCCACGGCGCGCGGCAAAGGTCCGTACGTATCGGTAAGCGAAGCGTAAACGCGCTTATAATCGGCAATGGTGGAAATCTCCGCTATCTGTTTATAGCTATCCAATCTACCCGCCGAGGATTCGATGTATTTTTCGGAAATATAGGCGTTAGCACGGATATCCAGCTCGGGCGGCTCGTAGCTTTCGCCCGTAAGCTCCTCTTTCAAAAGCTTTGCGTACAGCTCGTACCCCACTTTGTCCATGTGTCCGTGTTGTTCTGCGCCCAAAACGTTGCCTGCCCCGCGAATCTCCAAATCTCGCATGGCAAGCTTATACCCCGAACCGAGTTCGGTAAATTCCATAATCGCTTTCAAACGAGCCGCGGCGTTATCTGTCATTACGCGTTCTGCCTTAAACATGAAATAGGCGTGCGCAAGCCGTGCACTTCTGCCCACACGACCCTTTAACTGATACAGCTGTGAAATGCCCAATTTATCGCTGTCGATAACGATAATGGTATTTGCGTTGGGCAAATCGACTCCGTTTTCGATAATGGTCGTCGTTACCAAAATATCCGATTTCCCGCCGTAAAAATTGAGTACGGCGTTTTCCAGCGTCGTTTTTTCCATTCTGCCGTGCGCCACGGATACCGTTGCTTCGGGCAATATCTGTTTGATTCTTGCTGCAAAGGTAAAGATACTTTCCACTTTGTTATACAAAATAAATACCTGACCGCCGCGCGACAGTTCCCTGATACAAGCGTCCCGAATAAGCGTTTCCGTCTCCTCCACCACATACGTTTGTACAGGCAATCGCTCTACGGGCGGAGTATGAATGGTAGAAATATCGCGTATGCCCGAAAGAGACATATGCAGCGTACGAGGAATGGGCGTTGCCGTCATCGTCAAGCAATCGATATCCTTGCGTAAATGCTTTATTTTCTCTTTATGTTCTACGCCAAAGCGTTGTTCTTCGTCCAACACCAACAGACCCAAATTTTTGAACTTTACGTCCGAAGAAAGCATACGGTGCGTACCTATGACGAAATCGATACTCCCCTCTGCCAAGCCTTTCAATATTTCCTGCGTTTCCTTGGGCGTATTAAAACGGTTTAACGCCGCAATTTTTACCCCAAACTGCGCAAAACGTTCTTCCGCCGTATGAAAGTGTTGCTTGCAAAGCACGGTGCTTGGGCACATCAAAGCCGCTTGTTTTCCCGCTAATACGCACAAATACACCGCACGGAACGCCACCTCCGTTTTACCGAAGCCTACGTCGCCGCAAAGTAGGCGATCCATTACCTTGCCCGAACACATATCCTCTTTAATCTCTTGTATCGAGCTTGCCTGATCGGGCGTGAGGTCGTGCGCGAACGCTTCTTCAAACTCCTGCATGAAAATTTCGTTATCAGGGAACGGATACCCTTTATTTTCCGCACGCTCTGCATATAACTGCTTCAAATCGAACGCAAGCTTTTTCAGCGAAGCCTTTACGCGGGCTTTTACGCGCTCGAAATCCGCACCGCCGATACGGCTGAGCGTAGGATTGGCGTCGCCCACGTATTTAGACAGCACGTCCATGCATTCCGCAGGCACGTACAGCTTATCTCCGTCCTTATAAGAAAGAGCGATATATTCTTTCGTTCCGTCCGTCGTTTCTATTTTTTCCGTGCCGATTACCTTACCGATACCGTGCGTTTCATGCACCACGTAATCGCCCACTTCGGGCGCGGAAAACATATCCCCGCGCTTTCTGCGTATTCGCCGCGTATCGGGAGCTTTGGTAAACAAATCGTTACTGCCGATAATCGCCAGCTTGCATTCGTGCAAAACCAGACCCTTATCAAACGCCGCTTCCGTAACCGCAACCCCTTGAAATTCCTCCAAGGAATCGCCAAGCTTTGTCGTAGAAAGGTATTCCTCTGCAAAGTTTTCCGTCAGCTTTACCGCCCGAGCGCTTTCGCCGCAGCACAGTAAAATACGGTACCCGCCTTTCAGCCAATTTTTGACGTCCGTCAATAGCGTTGGAAAGCTATTGAGATATTTGGTGGTTGGCGTAGCGGACAGGTTATATATCCGTAACGGCTGAAAGAAAAAGGGATTGCCTGTAAACGTCTGCAACGCAATGCGGCGATACTGTTCTATTCCGTCCAAAAAGGACTGCTTGGGCATATACTGCATCGCCGTAAAGTCAAACGCTTCCCCGCCCTCTTGCAAGCGGTGAAAACGTTCTTCATGTTCTTTATAAAGCGCGCCAAACTTATCCCAAAGCGCCTTACCCTCGTCAAAGATAAGCACGGCGTTTTCAGGCAATACGGAGAAAAAGTCGGTGGTGTTTTCCAAGAGCGGCAACACAAAAGAGGATTCCAATGTTTCCGCACTTAAAATCTCGTCCGATATTTCTTGCGCTCGCGTATAGCTTTCCGTAGTGTTAAACTTGTGTAAGCCCTTTTGCAGAGCTTCCTCTACCGTATGTAAATCCCTATCCTCGGCAATCACGTCCGTGGCAGACAGCACTTCTAACGCCGTTATTCCTTTAAGTCTATCGCCCGTTACAATATCGTAAGGTTTGATTTTTTCTACGGTATCCCCGAAAAAATCTACGCGCACGGGATTTTCGCTGTTGATAGGATAAATATCCAAAATATCCCCGCGAACAGCAAACGAGCCTTTGCTTTCCACCTCGAACACACGCGCATACCCCATTTTCACCAACTGCGTCGGCAAGGCAAGGAAATCGGTATCCTCTCCCTCCTGCAAGCGTATGACGGGCAATTTTTTAGGGAAGAGCTGCAACAAAGCGTCCAATTCCGCCACGACGATATCGCAGCCGTTTTGCATAGCGTAAATTCCGTTCAAACGCCGAAACAGCGAATCTTTTGAAAGTGCCTTTCTATACAATAACACTTCGTCTTTTGCCGCAATAACCTCTACGCGTTTGCCTGAAAGCGCCGCAACGTTACGCGCTATTTTTTGCGCAGACGCGCCGTCCGTGGTAACGTAAACCACGGGAGCGTCAACCATGCTCGAAAGCAAATATTTCAAGGGGTCGGAAACGCCGAAAACCGCCGTGGGCGTACCGCGGCGGATATCCTCCGAAAGCGAAGAAAATTCTCCGCCTATATTTTCAAACGTGAAAAAATTACGTTTCATACTTCCCTTTTCTTAGCCGTTATATTTCCCCATAACGCGCTCGATATGCACACCTTTTGCAAACTCTGCAGCCGCTTCGCCTGCTTTTTTACAAGCTGCGCCAAACGTTTCGTAATCTTCTTTACGCACTTCCGACAAAACGTAATTGATAATGGGAATATCCACATTTTCATCGCGAATACCAATACGGATACGCGCAAAATTCGTCAAGCCCGTTTCCCCGATAATGCTTCGCATTCCGTTATGCGTGCCTGCACTCCCGCTTGCACGGATACGGACTTTTCCTTTCGGCAAGTCGTAATCGTCGTAAATGACAAGCAGGTTTTCGGGCGAAATTTTATATTTGGACATGAGCTGTTTTACCGCTCTGCCCGAATTGTTCATATACGTAAGCGGGCGGGCAAGAATTACCTTTTCCCCGTTTACGTGCGCTTCCGCAACGGACGCTTCACATTCTTTCTTTTTGAACTTGGCATCCAAAGCCTCCGCAGCGTCGCCTACGGCGATAAAGCCCATATTATGAAAGGTTTTTTCGTATTTTTTTTCAGGATTTCCAAGCCCGACAATCAGATACATTTCGTTTCCTCTTTTTAGCAAAATCACCGCCGCAATACAGCGGCGGCAATCTTCTTTGGTAATAAAATCAATCGTAAAGCTTCGACATCGGCTTGTCAAGATATACGTTTTCGATAGCGGCAGCGAAAATGTCCGCAACCGACAACACCTCAAACTTGCCAATCTTCTTCTCTTCGGGAAGATTGATGGTATCCAACATAACAAGCTTCGTAATCGCCGATTTTTCAAGACGTTCAATAGCAGGTCCGCTTAATACTGCGTGCGTACAGCCTGCATATACTTCCGTAGCACCTGCATCTTTAATCGCCTGCGCGCCTTGGCAAAGCGTACCCGCAGTGTCAATCATATCGTCGATCATAAGACATCTCTTGCCCTTTACGTCGCCGATAATGCTCATAACTTCCATAACGTTTGCCTTAGGACGGCGTTTATCGATAATCGCAAGAGGCACGCCAAACTTTTCAGCAACCTTTCTCGAACGTTTTACGCTTCCTAAGTCGGGAGCGACAACCACGTCGATATTGCCAGCTTTCGCAAAATAATTATACAGCGTAGGACCGCCAAGCAGATTATCCACAGGGATATCAAAGAAACCCTGAATTTGTTCTGCGTGCAAATCCATCGTCAAAACGCGGTCTGCTCCGGCTGCGGTGATCAAGTTTGCCACAAGCTTTGCCGTAATGGGATCACGCGAGCGCGCTTTTCTGTCCTGTCTTGCATACCCGAAATAAGGTACAACTGCCGTAATACGACCCGCCGAAGCACGTTTTGCCGCATCGATCATGATGAGAAGCTCCATCAAGTTTTCGTTTACGGGCGAACAGGTGGATTGAATAATAAACAAATCTCTGCCTCGTACGGTTTCCGCGATGTGAACGTTAATTTCACCGTCGGAAAAGGTATCAACTTCGATTTCTCCAAGCTCGGTATTGAGCTTTTTGGCAATCGCTTCCGCTAAAACGCGGTTGGAGTTACCGGAAAACAACTTAATTTCGTTACCGTGTGTTATCATATGTAACCTTCCTTTTATTTTTTCCGCCGTTCCCGCTTTGCTGCCAAGAACGTTCGGTTTTGTCCGTCGCTTACAACATTTTCCCCTTACGCGTACCCCGCGCGTAGCTTCACTCTTATCTTACAGATACTATAATACCTCTTTTCAAAAATTAAGTCAAGAGAATAACGGGGAGTTTTGAAAATTCTTCTTCCTTTAATTTCCTTTTTACGTTGTTTCCTCGTCCTCAAAAGACGTTTGTTCTTCCTCTTTTCGGCGTTGTTTTTCCTCTTTTTGCTTTTTACGCATAGAGGAAAAGAATTCCGTCAATACTCCCGAACATTCCTCTTCCAAAACCCCACCCGCTACTTGCGTCGTATGGTTAAGGAGATTCGCCTCGGCAAGCGCGGCGGTAAGCGAACGCCCTTTTTGTTCATAAGCCCCGAAATAGATTTTATCCACACGCGCGTTTAAGCAAGCGCCCATGCACATAGGGCAAGGCTCTAACGTTACGTACAGCTCACACCCCTCGGGAAGCCGCCAAGAATGAAACTTCTTACACGCTTTATCTATCGCCAACATTTCCGCATGTGCGGAAGCAAGCTGCCATTTCGTACGGCGGTTATACCCTCTTGATACCACCTTATCTTCATAAACGACCACTGCGCCGATAGGCACTTCGCCCTCTGAAAGTCCGCGCCTTGCCGCTTTGAGTGCCGCACGCATAAATTTTTCTTCTCTTGTAAGCCTTTTCATTATGCTATTTCACTTCCTTTGATAATTCGTATAATGCAAAACGGTTGCGCGCAAGAATATCCTCCAAGCACTCTTCCCCGATAGGATGACAAAGGGTATCCGCACCAACCTCTACCGTAAACGACGGTATCCCAAGCGTTTGAATGCACCAATCCTTATAACCGCCCGCGCTCCCCTTTGCGTACGCCAACGGATATCCCGTTACCGCCGATACAATCCCCGCCAAGCGTTTATCTCTTGCACAGTCGCTAATCGATTGATAAAAATACCAATATATCTCTTCCCCTTTTGTATGGTAGCTTACCGTGTAATCAGGACGAATTTTTTCCGTAAAAGCTTTCAACGCCGCCGTTTCCGCCTCTGAACAAGGTGCTGCGCCGATATAATTTTCAAACCCTGCCGTCTGTACGTTTTTTACACCCTTTCCCCACTGCGCAGGGAAATTTACGTTCAAATCCACCCCTCTGCCGTTTGCTTTCCATAAAGAAAAATCCTCCCCATAAGCGTTTACCGAACGCAAAAAGGCTCTATCTCTTTTACTTTTTACAGAAGTTATCCCCACCTGTGAAAGGAGTGCGCCGTCGGGATTTACCAACGGAATCAGCCACAAGCTGCCTTTCGCCACACCGATACGGTAATGCTCCAACGCAAGCTGTGCCGTGATAAACTCCCTACCGTGTATGGCGTACTGCGCTATCCCTACGGGCGAGCCTTGCCCCACTTTTACTGCAAAAAGCTTTCTACCAAACTCGCTTTTGCCTATCACCGCTTTTTCACCGCATATATTTTCGTAAAAACGTTCTACCGTTTGATAAATATCCATGCAAACAATATACGCGAGCAGCAGGAAAAAGTTTCCTTTTTTATTCCATTTTCTTTATAAACAAAAACTTATTTATGATACGTTGAACCTGTGTTTATCATGAAAGCGCGATATACCTGTTCAGCTAAAATCACACGCATAAGCTGGTGCGGGAACGTCATATCCGAAAA